>DACJ01000057.1 GCA_002494765.1 Euryarchaeota archaeon UBA186 | reverse complement strand
CAACTCATTATGGTTGCTATAGCCGCTACCTGATCGATTGATCAAAACCCTCATATAGTTAAAGGTCATAGGATGACTGGTAATAATTTGGCAAAAAGGGGAATAGAGAAAAAGGGAAAGGGGAATCTAAAAAAGGAGCTCGGGCTTTTAGACCTATTTAGCATATCGTCAGGGGCTATGATCAGTTCAGGATTATTTATTTTGCCCGGAATTGCCTTTGCCAAAGCTGGTCCAGCTATAATTCTTTCTTACTTGTTGGCCAGTATTCTGATCATCCCTGCAATGCTTTCTAAGGTTGAGCTTGCCACGGCCATGCCAAAAGCAGGGGGCACCTATTTTTTTATAGATCGGAGCATGGGGCCAACGATGGGAACGATCGGTGGGTTTGCCGCGTGGTTTTCTCTAGCTTTTAAAAGCGCCTTTGCTTTAGTAGGGATAGGTGCCTTTGCCCTGTTGCTCAACCCCGGTTTTACCGAGATGCAAATGAAACTTATCGCCGTCCTATTTTGCATAATTTTTACCACAGTCAATCTCATCGGGGTCAAACATACAGGGAAAACGCAGATAATGCTGGTCGTCGCCCTCCTCTGCCTGCTTGTTTTCTATATTATAGTGGGCTCTTTCTCCGTTCAGCTTTCTAAGTTTACACCATTTGCACCCATGGGTTTCAATTCCATTATCACAACGACGGGCCTTATTTTTATCTCATTTGGAGGGTTAACAAAAATTGCCAGCGTCGCGGAGGAAGTAAAAAACCCAACGCGGAACATACCTTTGGGGATGTTCCTCTCTTGGGGCATTATATCCCTGCTTTATGTTCTGGTCATTTTTGTAACGATAGGTCTGGTGGATCCCGCTCAACTGCGGGGTTCTCTCGTTCCGATCTCTCTTGGAGCTGGTACTATACTAGGGGGGGCTGGCGTTATGATAATGGCTATCGCCGCAATTTTGGCATTTATCTCTACCGCCAACGCTGGTCTTCTTGCAGCATCTCGCAATCCTATGGCAATGAGTAAAGATGCTCTCCTACCCAGTTTTTTTGCGAGGCTGTCCAAACGTGGAACCCCAGTTTTTTCCATACTTTTCACCTCCGCTTTTATGATCTGTGTTATTTTACTGCTGGATTTAGAAACTCTCGTCAAGACCGCTTCCACTCTGAAACTTCTATTATTTCTGTGTGTAACTCTTTCTGTCATCCTCATGCGGGAGAGCAAAGTGCGGTATTACAGATCTGAACGTAGATCTACTTTATACCCGTGGGTCCATATAGCGGGAATCGCAGGATATGGGTTTCTTATTTTTCAAATGGGGACGGTCCCGCTTTTAACTGTGGGCATTTTCATCCTTTTTGGTCTGGTTTGGTATCTGGTTTACGCAAGGGGAAAGATAAAAAGGGAATACGCTTTACTGCACACTATCAAAAGAATCTCTGGGAATGAACCTGAAAGTCACCTATTAGATAAAGAATTAAGAGAAGTCCTGATAGAGAGAGATAGTACCGCTGAAAAAAGGTTCGAGGAAGCAATAAAAAATTGTCGTGTGCTAGATTTCGACGAGTTGACTCCCGAAGATTTTAGGAAATTGTTGACACATGAATTAGCAGATCGATCGGGTGGAGACGAGAAGGAATTGTATGATCTAATCAACAAAAGAGAACCAGATCGTGATATCGTCATAGGTGACGTTGGTATTCTTCCCCTTACTGTTAGGGGGCGTAACAAATTCGACGTTATTTTGGTTAGGAGCAAAAAAGGCGTTACCTTCTCCGATACTGTTCAGCCAAGACACGCCCTCTTCATAATCGCCTCTTCCCAAGATCAGCAGAATGTTTACCTACACTCACTTATGTGGGCAGTTCAAATTTCGAAAGAACTCGATTTTGAAACGACATGGCTAAACGCACAAAATAGTAGAGAATTAAGGGAGATCATCCTTGCGTGTTGGAGGGAGCGAAAGCCATTGTAAGTCACTTTAATTTAAGCCAACGCCACCTTCACTTTACATTTTACATTTCAGATTTCTTAGTTCTACCTGTCCTTCTGGTTTTAAATGCTCGATAACCTTCCCGTAATCCTGCCATTCCTTCTTTACCGGTTTAAGGCCTGCAAGGCGTAAAATGGTATGTAGACCATACATTTATAATTCTTATTCCTATCTTCTCTCTAGAATGGCCATCGTGAGAAGATTCAAAGTCGAGGATCTCGGAAGAGTGATGGATATATGTGAGGTCTCCTTTGAGGAGAGGTATACCGCCGAATTTTTCCTGTCATGCTTCGAGGCCAACTTCGATCACTTTTTGGTGGCCGAAGAGGGAGATGTGGTGGGGGTTGTTCTTGGAATAGGATACTTTAATTCTTTGGGCAGGATATTGATTTTAGCAGTTGACCGGGGATTTAGAAGAAGGGGGATAGGCAAAGCTCTTATTGAAGCCGTTCTCAAGAGTTACATGGCAAGTGGGATTAGTGAGATCAGGTTGGAGGCGAGGGTCTCTAACCGTATAGCTCTCGCCCTGTATGGGAAATTCGGATTCAAAATAGCCGGAAGGACGAGGAACTACTATATAGATGGGGAGGATGCTCTCCTCCTCTCAAAGTCCCTGCCATCCGTGTCAGTCCTTGACTAGTACCTCGATTGAGGCCGGTTGCTTCACCCTGCCACCCATTTTGACCCCAACGACCCTCTTTATGCCGCTTGATACGGCAAGGTCCAAAATTCTCTGGGTTATAATCCCATCGAAGACCAGAGATTCTCCCTCTTCTGATTTCTTTGACCAGTTTCTCAGGGTTCCAACTATGTCTCTAACCGAAACCTCTTTTATGATTTTTCCTTCGCGATTCAGTATCCTGGCCTTCAACGTTCCGGATAGATCTTCAAGGATTTCTTCATGGGTCTTCTTCTTCTCTTCGTGACGCTTTTCACCTTTTTTATTTGCTTTCCTCTCGGGCGGCTTTCTCTTTATACCATAAATATCCAGGTATTGTGTAGCTGGCACCTTGTTTCTGAGTGCCTTCACTATCTGCTTTTCAGACATCTCCTCGACTTCGACATTTTGCGGTGCTCTAGCGACGAAGTCTATATCAGCTCTCTCAAGGAGCTCCTTGAGGATCAGTTCCCCGCCCCGGTCTCCATCGACGAACGCCGTGGTCGTTTTTTCCTTCGTCAGATCTGCGACCGTCTGGGGTATGTTTGTACCATCAACAGCTATTACGTTTTTTATGCCACATCTCAAAAGGTTTAGCACATCCGATCTGCCCTCCACTACTATTATGGAATCGGACTTTGATATGTTGGGGCCCGCTGTCAGACTCTCTTCTCCGTAGGTTATAGCCTCCTTGACTCTTAGATTTTCTTTCATGAGCTTGAGAAGATCTACTCCTTCTCCCTTGCTCTCTTTTATAAGGTTATCAAGCAGGCCTCTCGCTCTCTCCGCTATGCCCTTCCTCATGTTGGCCCGTACATCCTCTATTTTATCGATCTTTATCTTGGCCCTGCAGGGCCCAACTCTATCCACGGTTTCTATAGCCGCGGCTAGCAGCGAGGTCTCAACCATGTCTAAGCAGGATGGTACCCCTATAGTTCCCGATGAGACGCCCCTCTCTGAAGAGATCTTAACCGTTATCCTTCCTATTTTACTGCTTCTCTGAAGATCTCTGAGATCCAGATCCTCTCCGAGCAGGCCCTCAGTCTGGCCGAAGAGAGCTCCAATAACATCGGCGCCCTCCGCCACACCCTCTACCTCTATTTTAGCTTTTATCAAATATTTCGTAGCATCTAGGTTTTCCATAAGATCACCATGATTATATCTATATCATTATTATTCTATTCTTATCTCATTACTTTATTATTTCAGAACCATTAACCTATAACCCTATTTAAGCCTGACTCTTATTCATCGCCTCTAGCGCCTTTGGGAGAGACTCGACATCCTTGGCGTACTTTCTCGAAAGCACTTCTAGATCCCTCCTCACGCTTGTTACCACCTTGACATCATTTGCCATCAAGAGGCTCTTCATTTTCAAGAAGAGGCGCTCTCCCGTGTCGTCCCAGTCCGTCAGGAGGATTATTTTCTTATCCTCTCTTCCGATCTGCTCGGCTAACTCCGAAATGGGCAATCCCACGTTCATCCCATACATCTTGCCCTTAAATCCCAGTTCCTTAAGGCTCTTCTTATCCTTTTTTCCCTCGACCAGGATTGGGATCTTGCGATTTAGTTCGATGACCTCTTCAAGGTACGACATGAGGGTCTCAGCAGAGATGTCGTTGTGGACCATTTAGACTTAAAATGCTTTCCAATTAATAAAGATTTCGACGTCGCGATGTAGAATTGGGGTCTTGATACGCATAGCTTGGCCACGTCAGTTAGCCTGAGAATTAACCCATCCAGAGTGTTTTGGCCGGTGATCCCCCAGACCAGCTCCAAGAGTTCGAACATATCAGGGTATAAGTATATATGGATAAGTGCGATATGGCGTGATAATATGAATAAAGAACTTGATGAAATAAGGAGAAAAAGAGGGGAGGAGATCATGAGGAGCATCTCTAGCGATGGCGTTAGCCTTCCCTCTAGACCGGAGAAGTTGAGCGATTCGACCTTCGATAGCTACGTCCAAAAATACCCAATGGTCATCGTGGATTGCTATGCGGACTGGTGCATGCCGTGCAGGATGGTATCGCCGATCGTGGAGGAGCTTGCTGTAGATATGCAGGGTAAGGTGGCCTTCGGAAAGTTGAACGTGGATGAGAGCCAGATGGTAGCTATGAAATATAGAATAATGTCGATACCTACTCTTCTCGTCTTTAGGGATGGGAACTTAATAGACACGATTATCGGCGCGATGCCAAAGACTGCTCTCAAATCCAGGATAGATAATTATTAGGGCCTGATGACTTAACCACCCCGCTTCGAAAGACCACGATGCGGTAAAAGCACATCTTCTTTTTTTTCTCTGAGTGGTCTCTCGACAGTTTTAAGCATTCGGACATGTTAGTATAGATTATATGATAGAGATGACGCTCAGAGTTCCCATTCAGAAGGAGTTTGATCTTGGCAAGATTATAAAAATAGAGCGAGCTCAGCCCTATGATGAGAAAGGGGGGAAGGCTCTGCTAAGGGTCGGAGAGAAAAGCGAAGATAAGATCAGGGCCGCCATCTCTAGCCCCAACGTTCTGAGAGTGGATCTCTCGGAGACCAGGGGCGATACGATAGCCTCCATCGTATTGGACAGATGTAAGATCTGCCGGCTACTTGAAGATTCTTTTTTGATGGAAGCGAGGAAGGAGAAGGGCGACAGTATGCTGTGGAAGATTCTCGTCCCCGACCCATCTTCTTTTTCGATCGATAGGCTCAAAGATTTAAAAGCCGAGGTAGTTTCGATAATACAGCTCACCGAGAAGCCGACTCTGACGGAAAACGAGGATAAGGTTTTGAGGGTGGCTTTTGATATGGGCTATTTTGAAGTGCCCAGGAAGGCCAGGATAAGGGACATCGCCCGTCGCCTGGGCAAGTCGCCGTCTACCGTTAATGAAACGCTGAGAAGGGCGGAGAAGAAAATTCTTGAAAAGTGCGTAGAGGGGTAGGAAAAGGGTTTGGACGTATCGACGTGCGTCACGACTATGCAATGGTCGGTCATGAATGGACTTTTAACAGCGGAAAAAAGCCACTGGGGGGGGTTGAACCCCCGACCTTCCGCTTACGAGGCGGACGCTCTACCGCTGAGCTACAGTGGCTTGAGTTCCCAATCAGCGTTTAATTCATTTAATTTGTGCGTTAATCCTTAAGAGGTAAAGAGGCAGAAATTATCTTACTTCTGCTGCCGCATTTGATAGGATTACTTTTTCGTCCTGGTTCTTGGTCTGGATGATGTATTTGCCGCCTCCCATTCTCCACCCCTCTGTTATGATGGTGTCCCCTGGATAGACCACATTTGAGAAACGCACCCCGAAGGATTTCAGCTTCCCGGGATCATCATCGCACAAATTTCTGAGAATCGCCCTTCCCGCGAAGCCGTAGGTGCATAGACCGTGGAGAATGGGTGTATCGTACCCGGCCATCCTGGCAAATTCGGGATCGACGTGAAGCGGGTTTAAATCTCCAGATAACCTGTACACGAGGTTCTGGTTTTTCAGGGTGACCATCTCATCCCGGAAGTCGGGTTCTCTATCGGGGGGCACGTTCCCGGCTGCAGGAGGTTTTTCGCCGCCGAAACCTCCACCGCCCCGTACAAGAATGGAGTAGGTGTTGCTGAAAAGGAGATTATTTTTCTCATCTCTTGTCTCCGCATCAGCGATGGTCACAGAATGTTTTCCCGTGTCGTAGATTCTGGAGATCCTCCCCGTGGTCGTGAGCTTTCCCTCGGTTGGAATCTCCCCGTGCAGCAGGATCTTCTGACCGGCATGGACGAGCATCAGGAGGTTCAGATCCGCCTCGTCCACAATCGAATCCATCGCGGAAAATGGAGGTATCACCGCAAATGTGGGATAGACCTTTAAACCATTTTCATAGACGAAATTGAGGTCTTCGTTGCCCGCGCCTATCCCCAATGCGTATAATATCACATCTTTCCACGTATACTCATACTCTATAGGCTCCAGCTCTTTTTCAATCGCATCCAGATTGACCATGCAACACCTTTTTCCTTAGACCATCCACCATGCCATCTTCATGCCCAAATCTTCGGCCTCTACACCTTCCATGATCTCTTTCATCTTAGGGACAAGTTCTGCGGGTTCCCATCTCCCCTCTTTCTCTATGCTCTTAACCGGGTGCCATCCTTCCATCAGATGTATTTTCCCACCAGCGATGTGGAATACCCTTCCAGTTATATCTGCTTCGTCACTCCCCAGATACGCTATCAGGCCGGTCATGTTTTTAGGATCAAATACGTCAAACTCTCCCTCTTTCGGTTTTTCGGCCATCATCGCACCTATTGGACCGGGGGTTTCAGCCGTTAACCTCGTTCTGGCAACTGGAACTATGCAATTAACCCTGGCCTCATATCTGCCGAGTTCCGCTGCAGCGATTATCGTGAAAGCCGCTATCCCGGCCTTTGCCGCGCCGTAGTTTGCCTGCCCGATATTCCCTATCAATCCCGCATCCGACGCCACGTTTATCACGCTCCCTTTCCTGTTTCTTCCCTGTTTTGACTCCATTCTCCAATAGGCTGCAGCGTGTTTCGTGCAGTTGAACGTTCCCTTCAGATGGACGGCCAATACGGCATCCCACTCCGCTTCGGTCATGTTGACGAGGGTCCTGTCCCTCAATATTCCAGCGTTGTTCACCAGGATGTTCAGCTCGCCAAATTCCTTCACCGTGTCGTCGATCATCTCCTTCGTAGCGTCGAAATCCGCCACGTTTGTATAGCTCATCATCGCCTCTCCGCCGGCCTTTTTTATTTCGTTAACAACCTCCTCTGCAGGCGTTTTGTTTTGCGTTATTTCGTTCCTGGCGGTGCCTATATCCGCTACCACCACTTTCGCCCCCTCTCTCGCCAGGAGCAGCGCGTCTTCCCTTCCAATCCCTCTTCCTCCACCGGTGACGATCGCCACCTTTCCATCCAATAGGCCCATATCCGCTACTACAGCGTTTTGGACATAAGTAATTAACTACTTCTCCAACAAACAGGGTTCAGGCAAAAATCATTGAAATGCGGATAGGAAGGTTCAAGTATTCCGAGACATAAAGTATACTGAAGATATGTCGAAAAAAATGCTGGGGATGATAATCGCTGCGCTATTTTTGACAGTTGCGGCGTCGCCAGTTGTAGTGACTCCTCGGCGGTCTGTTCCAGCTGAGGCAAACGTTCCTGCATCCAGTGCAACTTTTCAGTGGGGGTTATGCGTCTATCCGTCCCCGACGCCCGGGTATAAAATAGATGGTAAAGACCTGGACATGCTCACTTCAAATGGTATAAACTGGATCGCCATAGATTTCGCGTGGTCAGAGATAGAGGCCGCGAAAGGATACTATGATTTCGCCTACTATGACTATCTGGTCAACGAGGCGATTGCAAGAGGGATCGGTGTTACCGGGAAACTCGCAAACACCTTCAATGGCATAGTGAAGCGCCTCGTTCCAGATTGGGCGGGTATAAGCGACCCTGCGATCAGCGATTTTGCTGCGGATTACATAGCCGCCACTGTAAGTCACTTCAAGGATAGGGTAAAATACTGGCAGGTAGGAAACGAAGAGAATAAGGCGGATGTGGATGTAATGAGGGGGGAAAGGCACAGCGTGGTGAGCATGGAGCAAATCCGTCAACTCCTCAAAAAGGGGAGTGAAGCCATTAGAAACGCAGATCCCAGCGCTTACATAATGATAAGCGTAGCTACCGAGATCCCAGGTTGGATCAGTTATCTGAACAGGGTTACGAACAGTTGGAATATATCTTATGATATCGTGGCTGTCCAATCATTTCCATGCGCGACTCTGAGAATGGGGACATACGGGCTTCTTGAAATTCCCTCATTGGGCTATTCCATCAAACATGAGATAGAGGCGGCAAAGAGGTTTAAGGATAGGGTGATAGTAACCCAGGCAGGGTATTTCACCAGATTTGTTAAATCCGAGCGGGCACAGGCAGATTTTGTAAAATACGCGGTCAAAGGATGTATCGATGGGGGGGGTGAAGGAGTGTACTTCTACTGTTACCTCGACAATCCGCACGATTCGCCAAGTGTTGAAAAAAATTTCGGGTTTCTAAGATCTGACAGAACGCCAAAACCAGCATGGCATACCTATGGAAAGATCATAGAAGATCCTACAATAATAGAGCCGTTGGGGGTACCCTCGATCACATCGATGCTGATCTCTATGGTGGGCGTTCTGAATAAACCTTTAATTGCCAGGTCAGCAAACGTCCTTCTCTCGATACTTGCTGAACAATTGTCCACTACCCACATCGGAAGGATGATAATCCGCCACATATTGGTCCGCCTCACGTAGCGAGAATTACGATCGATTTCGCTTTTAAATCTTCAATCGCTTACCATAGGCGAATATCAAAATGGCCGAGACGCTTCCAGTGGATGCCCCGTAAATGAATGGTGCCTGGGGAAAAATTCCCATGAGGAAGCCGGCTATAAGACTCGCTGGAATAGTGGCCAGGGCGAGTGCCATATGCACGGTACCCAGGGCGGTGCTTCTGAGGTCTTCAGGCACGAGGTCCGATATGTATGCCCTCTGAACTGAATCCACAGCAGCCATGAAGGCCCCGTATAAGATGAACAGGAGGATAAGAGGGTACAGTTCAGAGCTGAATACAAAGCCTATACAGGTTAAGGTATATAGGGAATACCCAACCGCCAATACCTTGTGTTTCCCGACCCTATCGGATAGAGAGCCAAACGGTATAGAGAGAAAGGCATAGCTGACATTATACAGGAGATAGAGCAGGAGAGCGATCCACACTTCGGTCAGGTAGCCCGCCCTCAACATGAAGATCATGAATGTGAAATTTCCCAGGTCAAATAAGGTGATCAACCCTATAATGATCAAAGATTCCCTGGGCAGCGATCTCAAGCTGAGGGTAAAGCCCATCGGATTTTTTCTACCTTTTCCCTCTCTTAAAATTGCGAGTGGGATAAGTCCAAAGAATCCGATCACGCCCGCCAACAAAAATATGTGGGTGTAATCCCAGTTCCACGTGTAAAAAAGCAGAAAAGCTAAAATAGCACCTATTATCGCTCCGGATGTATCCATGGCTCTGTGCACGCCAAATCCGAACCCCCTCTTTTCAGTTGCCTTGGCGATCATCGCGTCTCTGGGGGCTTTCCGCACCCCTTTACCGGCTCTATCTGCCGTGCGGAAAAGCAGTGCAATGGGCCAGCTGCTGACCATGGCTGAAAGGGCCAATCCCAATTTGGATGCCGCAGATAAGAAATACCCTGAGAAGACCCATTTCCTTTTCCTCTCGCTCTTACCTGAGAAGTAACCCGACACCATATTCAGAATTCCGACCGCTCCCTCCTCTACCCCTCCAATCAGACCAATTATGAGTGGCGCAGCTCCGATGTTCTCCAGGAAGAACGGTAAAAGGGGAAATATGATCTCGCTGCTTATGTCCGTTATCAGCGAGACGAGACCGAGTAACAAGATGATCGCCGAGATCTTTTTGCTCTTTGATTCCATCTTCATCGGAGAGATCTGGGCGTAAATGAAGATTTCGGTATTATTATACTGCTTAGATCCTCGTACTCTCCAGCCAGATAAGCCTCGATCGTCAAAAGCGCCAGGTAGGCATCCCATTCGTGCTCCGTCATTTTTTCGTTTTTTCCTCTTTCATCCGTAATAGTACTCGCCTCTTTGTCTCTGCTCCCTATCGAGCTTCGATCCCAGCTTGTTTATCCTTGGACGTTTGGTGTTGTGATCCCTCCTGAAGGTAACGTTTATCTCCCTTAGAAAAGAGTTCATACCCTCCCTCATGCTCATAGGCCCTCTTCCGACTCCATTTATCCCGGGGGTCCCGTTAAAGACCATCAAGCTCTCGCTTATCATGTCTATGAAGTAGGCGTCATGGTCCACAACAAAAGCCGAAGCGCCCCTCGATTCGACTACTCTCTTTATTATTTTGGCTATTGCACTTCTTTGGGACACGTCCAGATAAGCCGAGGGCTCGTCCAGCAGGTAGACATCTCTCTCCTGGCCGAGCGTTTTCGCCAGCCATGCTCTTTGCCGCTCCCCCCCAGATAGGGATTCGAATTCCCTCTCCATCATAGTGTCAAGTCCAAGGGGCTCGATCACCTCTTTGATGCCCCAGCTCTCTATATCGCCTATGAAATTCTCCAGTGTTGATGGATCCACCACATCAAGCTCTTGAGGTTTATGCCCCACACTAACGGTTCTATCGAGTTCCCCTTCATCCGGTTCGAGTTCACCCGCCAGTACCCTGATGAACGTGCTCTTTCCCGTTCCATTGGGTCCGAGTATTCCGACTATTTCGCCTTTGTTTATCTCCCCTTTTCCCACATTGAGCTCAAATCCATCCAGTTTCTTTCGTAAACCGCTGAAGACAAGATGTGCCCTGGTCTCGACCCTCCTCTTTGGTGGATGGGTGATGAACCGAAACTCCCCCCCAAACCTCACATTTTCTTCTTTCAGAAAGCCTGAGAGGTAGGAGTTAATTCCGGCTCTCGTGGATTTGGCCCCAGAAACTATTCCGAATCCCCCCCCTACACCATATAGTATGTGAACATAATCGGCCGTCAGATCGAGAAGGGCGAGATCGTGCTCTACTATCACACAGTATCTGTCCCGGCAGAATTCGTTTATCAGCTTTGCAACCTCTAGCCTCTGATAAACGTCTAAAAAGGCTGAGAATTCATCAAACAGATAGACATCGGCCTCCTTTTCCAGGGTGGAGGCTATGGCTAATCTCTGCAGCTCTCCGCCCGATAGCTCGTTTACGCTCCTCTCCGCGCATTCCTGAAGAGAGAGCATGGAGATCAATTTATCAGAAATCCCCCTTTCATCCACTTTTTCTAAGAGACCAACCGCGGTGGAATCGTATAACTCTCTTATCTTCGTGACGTATTGAGGCTTAAGAGCGGCTTTGACTTCCTTCTCAGATATCATCTCCAGATAGTTTTGGGCCGAGATGGGCAAATCTTCCCATATCGATTCTTGCAAACATAAGTTGGGCTTCAGCTCCCCCGACGAAATGCGGAGTATGGTGGTCTTTCCCAGACCATTGGCTCCTATGATCCCCATTATCCTCCCTTTTTCGGGGATCGGCAACCTAAACAATTTGAATCCGTTTTTCCCGTATCTGTGAATGCACTCCTTTTCCAGTTCCTCCGGTAAGTTCACTATGGCTATCGCCTTGTAGGGGCATTTATGAACGCATATGCCGCAACCCACACAGAGCTTCTCGGATATTATCGGTTTCGACTTCTCATCCAGAACTATTGCCTCCTCACCCATCCTGACCGGAGGACAGTATTTGTAGCATTCAAGGGAACACTTTTTCGGCTGGCACCTGTCCTTAATGAGAACGGCTATTCTCAATCTTTCCCACCATTAGCGCTTCTAAACGTGGGTGCTTCAATCACAGAAGACCCAGCACCTCTTTTCTCAAATCGTTGAACTGCTCTCCCGTCCTATCTCTGGGCCTTTCTATCTGGACTTTGATCTCCTCCCTTATCGACGCGGGCCTGGCGCTCAACACCAGAATTCTATCCCCCAGGTAAATGGCCTCATCAACCGAGTGGGTGACGAACATCACGGTCTTTTTCGTCTCCCCCCATATCCTTAGAAGTTCATCCTGCATCGAGTTTCTAGTCTGTGCGTCAAGGGCTCCAAATGGCTCGTCCATCAAAAGCATCTCTGGGTCGTTTGCCAGCGCTCTAGCCAGTCCAACTCTCTGCTGCATCCCCCCCGACAGCTGGTAGGGATAAGAGTGGGAGAAATCCTCAAGACCGACCAGATCCATGCTGCTTCTGGCAATTCTTTCCTTTTCTTCTCTCCCCATGCCCTTAATCTCTAGGCCGAACTCCACGTTTTTAAGTGAGTTCCTCCATGGGAACAGGGCTGGATCCTGAAAGACCATTCCCCTATCGGGCCCGGGCCCCTCTATCGTCTTCCCTTCGAGGCATATCCTGCCCCCACTGGGTTTTTCCAGCCCGGCTATCGCCCTGAGTATTGTCGTCTTACCACAGCCACTTGGACCGACGATGCAGAGCAGTTCTCCCAGTTTTAGATCGAAGTCTATGTCATCGATCACGTTAAGGGAGCCGAACCTCTTGCGCAACCCCTTAACGGATAGCAGCACCTCATTATCTCCCTTGCAATCGTCGCTCTTTTGATTTTTTAGCCTAAACACCTCAACCACCTATGGTGCGTCTCCATTTTAGTAACTTTCGCTCTGTGAACTCTATTGAGAAATTCATCAGCCACCCTATAAAGCCTATCATTATCATTCCCGCGACCACCAGATCGATATTGCCGCTGGTGTATACTCTCCATATAAATGCTCCTATCCCCAGTCCACGTTTAACTCCAACCATCTCCGCGGCTACGACGGACATCCAGCCTATCCCAAGCCCTATTCTCATGCCGGTAACTACAGAGGGAAGTGCCCACGGCATTACCACCTTACTCACCAGGTGTCTGGAGCTAGCCCCCAGGGTCTTTGCGGCTTCCATCAGTTTCATGTCTACGCATTTGACCCCGGCCGTCGTGTTTAAAACTATCGGGAAGAAGCACCCCAAAAACACTATGAAGAGAGGGGCATTCTCCCTGAAAATCATTATCGCTATCGGGATCCAGGCCAGTGGGGGTATCGGTCTTAGAATCTCAACTATCGTCCCCCCCGCATCTACGCCATATTTTAAGTAGCCCATAGCCAACCCTATGGGAATGCCCAATACGCATGCTATGGCAAATCCGACGAGCACCCTTATAAAACTCATTAGGGAGTTTAATCCTATACCTCGCTCGTAGGTTGAGCCTATCCCCCTGCCAAGGAAGTTCCCCACCAGCGCTTGAACGGCCTCAAATGGAGCGGGAATTTCGTGTATCCTGTACTGCATCAAGAAGGGGCTGCTCTCCGCACCTGTTACCAACAAATGCCAGATCAGCAGAAAAGCCAGGAAAGAGATTATCTTGACAAGAAGGTGGAACCTCTTCTCTTTCTCTGCGTCCTTTTCGTACGTCATGTGGAGATCTTTAGCTTTTCCTTCTCCACGGCTTTGAGTATGAGATACCATTGCACCGTTCCTTCTCCAGGGTAGCCCACTGTCTTGCCCACTAGATCCTCTAAGTTGTTTATTCCCTCCTCCACCACGATGGCGCTTCCATTGTAGTTCACTCCCGCCACTATCTCTATTTTAGCATCGTTGAACTCCCCGCTTATGGAGGAGAAATCGTTGGAGTTTATTCCATGTATCAGTGCCGGTGCTATTCCAAGATAGGCCATATCGACCTCCCCATTTTTGATTAGGTCCATCATCACTCCTACTCCATTAGATCTATCATCGGTGGTTATCGAGATATTGACCTTCCTATCAAACCCCACATCCCGGATGATCTGAAGAGGCAGGTGGTGGAGATCGTCGGTGATAAAGCCTATTTTGACCCCTTTTTTGGTGAGATTGAGGCCCGGGTCATAGTTAGAATCGATAAAACTTTCGTCTACCACATCATCGATGTAATCGTCCATGCTTTCATAGCCTGAGGCTTTCCACTTCTTAGAGTTTATGATGGCAGTCTTATCGTATATCCCATTCCCATACTCCTTAATGCCTTCAATATCAAGAGTATAGTCATAGTCCACGTTATCGAGTGCCAGCTTTACAACCTCTTCTTCTCTATGAGTAAAGATTCCCGCATATTTCACCAGCTCAGTGTAGTTCCCACCACCTTTAGCCTCGTTTATCCAATTCTGCGCTTGCATGTGAGCCCACACGACCCTTTTTACTATTTCTCCGGCATCCTCGTTATCCTTAAACCAGTTATCACGGTAAACCAGAACACAGCACGGATGGTGGGGCCATATCTCACTGCTGTTCATCAGTATCTTGCCTCTTCCTTTTACCACTGCCTCGGAGGGATAGGGTTCCCATCCCACGAAACCACTCATCGTGGTGCCCAGGCCATCGACCATAGCCCTTCCACCAGCTACCGTGAGGAAGATTGCGTCCTCAGGAAAGAGACAACCCGATAACGCTAACGCTAAAAACGATAGAGCTATTACTCCTACTATTGGCTTTGAGTAACCCATCTTGTGTACAAGAGTACTATATATTTTAATGTTGCGCCCATAACAGTACCTCCGATAGGAAAAA
>DACJ01000021.1 GCA_002494765.1 Euryarchaeota archaeon UBA186 | reverse complement strand
CTCGGTCGTCCACATACTCAAGCCTCCTCATTCTATTTTCTTGCTTCAACATTGATAACGCGAGCGCTACCCGTATAGCAGTCATCCTAAAGTAAATCCTATGGCCTTTTAATATTTTACTATATGGCCTATTTAATACTTTACTCGAACACGTTCTAATCGGGGTCGAAATTATCGGCTATCAGGTCGGCTAGCTTTTCAGCGCTCCCTTTGACTATCTCCGATAATTCAGCCCCCAGCTCAGCGCTCGCGATGCAGATGGCATAAACTTCTATCTTCTTCTTCTCGTCCTCGGCCGACTCAGCTATCTTCAACAGCTGGTAGAGGGATATGTTGTGGGCGAACAGACCCTCCTTCTCTATGTCATCGAGACCCAGTTTTTTTATTTCTCCCGCTTTTTTAGGCTCCAAGATGGAATCTATGACCATCACCCTATCATATCCCAGACTTCTCTCGACCAGGTCTATGCCCGAGCTCTCCTCCACCTTTACCTCTTCGCTTTCAAGTTTTTTTAGCAGCTCTCCTGCGTAGAGGGCTACGCCATCATCCCCAAAAAGCTCGTTGCCTATGCAGAGTATAAGAGTCTTCACCCTCTCTTGAGCCTCTTCACCAGGTTCTTATCCCTGTCATACACGCTTACTTCTAATGGAGTTTTACCCGGCAGAGAGTGTGTTGCACAGGCAAAGCATGGGTCGTAGGCTCTAAAGGCCATCTCCACCATGTTGAGCAGGCCATCGTTCACCTCTCCGTTTTTGATCACGCCCTGGGCCGCTTTTTTCACCGACATGTTTATCGCTGCGGAGTTGTTGACCGTCGCCACAATCAGGTTCAGGTCCTTCATCATCCCCCTTTCGTCAAGCATATAGTGGTGAATGAGCGTGCCTCTTGCCGCTTCCACGACGCCAATTCCTTCTCCCGGCTCTCCTGGCTCTGCTCTGATGTCCTTGTCGGTGATCGACTCATCTTGAGCCAGCTCCAGCAACCTCTCACAGGCGTTCATCAGTTCAATTACCCTGGCCCAGTGCATCGCCAGCGTGTGGTGCACAGGCTTTCCCCCCAAGGTCTCGTACATCTTCTCATACTCCTCCTGAGCCAGAGGAGTGGACATGCCGTCGCTGGCGTTTAACCTTCCCAGGGGAGCAACCCTGAATACGCCGCTATCCACGCCGTCGACGAAGCCCTTCCATCCAACGTCCTTCAGATAGACCGTTTTGATGTAGCTCCAGGACAGGGGGCTCTCTTCGACCAGGTTCAAATAATCCTCCGCTTTCACCTTCCTGAATTCTTTTCCGTTGGGGTCCACGACTCTGATATCTCCGTCGTAGAACGCCACCTTATTGTTCTTATCCACCAATCCCATGTAATAGGTCTTCATAGTATAATCGTCGCTGGTGATCAGGTCCACGTAGTTCTTGTTTCCCAGAACGATCTTGTGGAAAGCATCCAACGTGAACTCCCCGAAATGCACGCACAACTTCGCCATTTCCTCTATCACACGTCTATTATCCTCAGTGCACCCCTTGGAGACCCCACCTGGCAAGCCATAAACGGGGTGGGTGGCCCTGCCACCAAACATCTCGATTATCTTCTGCCCGAAGCTTCTGTGCTTTATTACCTCTTTACCGATCTCAAGGCCCACCTTGTTTATCACACCGACGATGTTTCTCTCCTCCTTTGGAGCTTTGGGGCCAACGATGAAGTCCGTGCCCCCCAAATAGTAGAAGTGTAGCGTGTGATCATAGATGAAATAGGCGTTGTATATCAATTCTCTCAGCTTTTTTGCGGTTTCAGTGGGCTCGACGTTGAACGCTTTGTCGAGGGCCTTCATGCTGGCGGTGTGGTGCGCCACCGGGCAGACACCACATATCCTTGGAACTATTCTTGCCACTTCTTCAGCGTGCCTTCCGATGCAGAATCGCTCGAAACCTCGGAGCTCGGGGATCTGCAGGTAGGCATCTTCCACGTTCCCGTCATCGTCCAGAAAGATGGTTATCTTACCATGCCCCTCCAACCTAGTTATCGGGTCTATGATTATTTCTTTCTTACTTTCACTCATCGTTACCACCTCCCAGGGTAACCCTCCTTAACAAAGAAACCGGGAGCGAAAATCTGTAGAACAGGCCCAACGGATCCTCTATGCTCTCCACAAGTTTCTTCTGTTCTTCTTCGGTCAGGTTATCCTCATCTATTATGCTCGCTATGGCCGAGAGCATCGAAGCGCCCATGTCTATCTCTTTATCCACGGGGCCGAAACACCCTCTGCAGGGCATGTTCGCCTTTATACACCTGGCTCCGCAGCCACCTCTTGTTACCGGTCCAAGACAGATTATCCCCTGCTCGAGCAGGCAGGTCTCACCATCGTCAACCGCTTCGTGCACCCGCTTGATTTCCCTTATCTTTTTCTTATTCTTTTCTCGGGGGCACTCCTCGCAGAGCGCTTTTTCGTTGGCGATCACGCTACCTTTCGGGGGGAGCTCTCCCTTGATTATGGCATCAATTGCTTTGGCTATGAGATCTGGGGGAGGCGGACAACCGGGAACGTAGTAATCCACGTCCACCACCTGATCCAGAGCTTTGACATCATCGTAGAACTCCGGAAGCGTGAGCTTTTTGCCGTTTACGATGCTCTCGGGTTCTGGAAACACTCTGGAAGGATTGACCGTTGAGAGGGTGCTCACATACGCCTTTTCGAAAATCCCATCTCTGTTCGAAACATTGGCGAGACCGGGAATCCCGCCCAGATGGGCACAGGACCCAAACGCTATCAGTACCTTGGATTTCTTCCTCATTAAATGGGCGTACTCCTCCTGTTCGCTCGTCCTCACGGCACCGTTGTAAAACCCGACGTCTATCGATTTATCCTCATAGGATTCTAAATCGCTCTTCTTAAAATCCATTGCCACGGGCCAGAACAGTATATCTACCTTCTCCAGCACGTCGAGTATTATCTCATCTATGTCGAGGACGGCTATCTCGCACCCCCCGCAGGATGCGTTCCAGCTGAATGCGAATTTCAACTTTTCCGCCATCAGCTCACCTCCGTTATTGGGAGCTCAAGTTTCCCAAGCTCCTCCATCTCTCTGGCAAAAGAGGATATAATCTCCTGGAACCTGGCGCCCTCGCTCGCCGAGACCCATCCCAATTTCAGTCTTTTAGGGTTGATCCCGAACTGGCCCAACAGCTTTTGTAACATTATCATCCTCCTCTCCGTCTTGTAGTTTCCATTTATGTAGTGGCAATCCCCTGGATGACAACCCAATACTAAAATCCCATCGATCCCCTTTTTAAACGCGTAGAGGATAATCTCAGGATCAACTCTGGATGAGCACATCACCCTGATGACCCTGAAGTTCGTCGGCATCTGGAGTCTCGACACCCCAGCTAGATCAGCTCCCGCATAGGAACACCAGTTGCAGAGAAAAGCCAGTATGTTCGGCTCCCCGTTTTCGTTCATTTACCCACCTCCGCGTCTATCATGGCCAATAACTCCCTGGTCTCGAAACCTCTCTGTTCTATCGCCCCGCTCGGGCAGGCCGCTGCACATGCCCCACAACCCTTACAGAGAGCGGGGTTTATATGGGACAGCTTCTCTTCCTTATCAATCTCTATGGCGTTGTAGGGACAGACCACCTCGCAAACCCCACAACCGGAGCAGAGGTCCTCATCGACCTTTGCCACGGTCCCTTCGCTCTCAATCTGGTCTTTTGAGAGAATGGTCAAAGCCCTCGAAGCCGCACCGTATGCTTGGGCTATCGACTCCTCGATGAACTTTGGAGAGTGTGCCAACCCACAGAGGAAGATGCCATCCGTTGCGAAATCGACCGGTCTGAGCTTCATGTGCGCTTCAAGGAAGAAACCGTCTCTGCTCAGCGGTACCTTCAACATCTTGGCGAGCTCTTCGTTCCCCTCATTGGGAACGGTAGCGGAGCTGAGCACCAGCGCCGTTGGTCGGAACTCAACGTCCTCTTCTAGAGATAGGTCATGAGCTCTCAAGACTTCGCCATCGTAGCTTATTTTGAGATCTTCCATGCCATCTCCGCACCTTATGAAGTCAACTCCGAGCTCGCTTGCCTCTTTGTAGAGCTTTTCTTTGAAGCCGAAACTCCTCATATCTTTGAAAAGGATCGTAACGTTGGATTCGGGATTCCTCCCTTTTATCTTTATGGCGTTGCTCAGGGCGTTGGTGCAGCAAACCCTCGAACAATATCCTCTCTCCTGGTTTCTACAGCCAACACACTGGATCATCACCACCTCGGCGAGATCAATTGGTTTTTGATTGTAGAGTATCTCTTCGAGCTCCAGCTGTGTTAGCACTTTGTCGTCTTTTCCGTAGAGATACTCCTTGGGCTTATACTCCCTGGCTCCAGTCGCTACTATGATCGCCCCATGTTCAAGCTCGTTCACTCCCCATTTGCTCTTAATCTTGGAGGTGAAGTTTCCGACGTACCCTTCTATACTCACTATCTCAGAGTTATTGAAAACTTTAATAGCCGGGTGGCTCTCAACTTTCCATATGAGCCTTTTAATCTTCTCCCTGAAGTCAGGCATAGTGGGGTGGAAATATATCTTATCCGCATTTCCGCCAAGGTCCTCCTCTTTTTCCACCAGATAGGTTTCGAATCCCTGATCAGCGATCGCTAAGGCGCTGACCATTCCCGATACCCCGCCGCCTATTACCAGAGCGCTCTTGGTTATCGGGAGCACCTCCTTCTCCAGGGGCTCGAGCAGCGTCGCTTTGGCGACTGCCATCCTTACCAGATCCTTCGCCTTTTCCGTCGCTTTTTCAGGCTCGTGCATGTGAATCCACGAGCACTGATCTCTTATGTTCGCGAACTCGAGCAGGTAGGGGTTTAGGCCCGCCTCTCTTATTGTACCCTGGAATAAAGGCTCATGAGTTCTTGGCGTGCAAGAGGCCACTATGACCCTGTTCAGGTCATGCTCTTTTATCATCTCCTTTATCTTGTCCTGCGTGTCCGAGGAGCAGGTATAAAGGTTGCGCTCGGCATAAACCACGTTTGGCAATTTGCTCGCATACTCCACGACATTTGGCACATTCACGATCCCCCCTATGTTTATCCCGCAGTGACAAATAAATACACCAATTCTGGGCTCCTCTCTGCTCACGTCCTTTTCAGGAGGGAGCTCCTTCTTAATGGTCAGCGAATTTCTGCTCTCACATATATCAGAGCTTGCTAGAGAGGCAGCTCCAGAGGCTTGTGCAACGGTGTCGGGTATGTCTTTGGGACTCTGAGCTGCGCCAGCGACATAAATACCTGGTCTAGACGTCTTCATTGGGGATAGCTCATCAGTCTTTATGTAACCGTATTCGTTGAGTTCCAGGCCCAATCTAGCTCCGAGGTCATTGGGCTCAAATGCCGTGGCCAAAACGACCATATCGAACTCTTCCTCTTTTACCCCGTCTTCTTCGAAGTGGAGCAGGAGACCCCCGTTCTCGAGCTCATCGATGTTCGCCACCTTAGCGCGCTTGAACTCTATCCCAAATTCATCCTTCGCTCTCTCGTAGTAGTAGTCGAACTCCTTTCCGAAAGCCCTTATATCCATGTAAAACACGGTGGGATTTACGGCGGGATAGTGTTCTTTCGCGATCATGGCTTCTTTTATGGAGTACATGCAGCAGACCGATGAGCAGTACTCGTTATATTTCTCATCCCTTGAGCCGACGCACAGTATGAACGCTATCTTCGTTGGGAATTTGCCATCGCTCGGCCTCTCCACCATCCCTGCGAACGGCCCGCTAGCCGATAAAATCCTCTCGAATTCTAGGCTGGTGACCACGTTTTTGTATAGCCCATAGCCATACTGCCTCACCCGGCTGGCGTCAAATGTGTTATAACCAGGGGCAAGGACGACAGATCCGACCTCGATCTCCCGAACTTCGGGCTCTTGGGTGTAGATTATAGCATTGGCCTGGCACTCGAGCTCGCAGAGTTTGCAACCCAAACACTTCCTGCAGGAGAAGCATCGTTCAGCTTCTCTTATGCCCTTTTTCTCCTCAAATCCCAGGTCCACCTCCTCAAAGGTTTTTCTGGAATCGTATGGGAGCTTAGCGCTTTTTTCTCGGCTTTTCTCCTTCAAGAGCTCTTTTGGAATCTCGCTGATGTCGACCGTGTCATTCACCAGATACTCATCGTAGTCGGGCATCTCTTTTCCGCTCAGGTAGAGATCAATTGCATTAGCACCTCTTTTACCCCACCCCATCGCCTCGACAACGGTGTTCGGACCCGTGACGGCGTCTCCTCCCGCGAACAGGTTATCCTTGCAGTGGGAGTTGAATTCGTTAGCTGTTATCCTGTCGCCTCTGCCCAGGTCCACGAGGTCTTTGGCGAATCCAATATCGTTCGCCTGCCCGATGGCTTCTACGACGATATCGCAATCTATCGGGAACTCAGAACCTTCTATAGGTATGGGTCGTCTCCTCCCTGAGGCATCGGGAGCTCCGAGCCTCATCCTTCTTATCTCTATGCCCTTTACCTTTCCCCCCTTCCCTAAGACTTTGGTCGGGTTTTGGAGGAATTTTATCTCGACTCCCTCCCTCTCGGCTTCCTGGGTCTCCTCCTCATCCGCGGGCATCTCTTCCCTTGACCGGCGGTATACTATCTTGACATCGCAGCCCAGGCGTATAAGGCTCCTTGCACAATCCATAGCGACGTTACCGCCGCCTACGACGACAGCCCTCTTGTTGGTCAGCCTGTTTATAACTTCCTCATCGCCCAGATTGATGCCTTTTAAGACCTCTAACCCTGGATGCACGCCATCGAGATCTTCCCCCTCCACGCGAAGGCTCATCGTTCCTTGTGATCCAGGAGCTATATAAACGGCATCGTAACCGTCCTTCAACTCTTCGAGCTCTATATCTTTGCCGATCTCAACTCCCGTTTTGAACTCGATACCCATAGCTATCAAGTAATCCAGATCTTTTTGTAGCTCATCCCTTGGCAGCCTGTAGGACGGTATCCCCAAGATAAGCATCCCGCCCAGTTCTTTCTCCTTCTCATACACGGTGACAGTATGGCCCTTTAAAACGAGATCGTGAGCGCACGCCAGACCACTTGGCCCGGCACCCACTATGGCCACCTTTTTCCCGTTTTTCCGGGGTAGCACTGGCACTATCTCTTTCCCCCTATCCATTGCGAATCTCTTCAACAGTCGAATAGCTATTGGCTCGTCAGATTTGCCCCTATTGCACTCCTCCTCGCAGGGAGCAAAGCATACTCTCCCAAGGCTCCTGGGTAGACAGTTGGTCGCCCTTATCTTCTGCAGAGCTTCATCATATCTTCCCTCGGCTATGAACCCTATATACTCCCTTATATCCATATGGATAGGGCAGCCCTTCTGGCAGGGCGCCACCTTTCGCTCTATGTAGTAAGTGGAGGGCACCGCCTGTGCATAGAGCGCCGATATGGCCCTTCTTGTGGACAGACCCTGGTTGTAGCTGTCCAAGGTCTCAACTGGGCACCGTTCAGAACAAACACCACAGCCGGTGCACTTATCGGCGTCAACTTTCCTTGCCTTTTGCAATATCTTAGCTTTGAAGTTCCCGGGCTCTCCCTTTATGCTCAAAAGCTCCGAATAGGTCAGAAGCTCTATGTTATCGTTTCTACCCGCTTCTACCAGCTTGGGAGCGAGAATACACATAGCGCAGTCGTTGGTGGGAAAAGTCTTGTCTAATTGTGCCATAACTCCACCTATGGCTGACTGGTTATCCATTAGATAGACCTTGAAACCCTGCTCAACCAGATCTAGAGCGGATTGCACGCCCCCTATGCCCCCTCCCACAACCAGAGCAGATCCTACTTTGTTCATGCCACCACGCTCCTGAATATCGGGTTGCCGTCATCCTCTATTCTATCTAAAACTATCTTACCCTTCTGTCTTAGAGCTGTGATGTGGATCATGACCTCGCTATCCTCGATCCCGAGCGCATTCGCCACATCTCTTACTCTTGCACCGTCTTTAGTCAGGAGCGCTACTCTCGCCCTCTTGTACTCCTGCGCTATGATCGGATCAAGGACGAGATCGAATTGCCTCTCCGTGAAGGTCTCGCTGTAGATGTTGCCGCTCTCCACAAGCTCCCTTTTCTTGCTCACGCATCCTCTGGATCTGGGGCTAGACGCAGCATCCACAGCAGCCGCCAACCTCTCGTTTAGCCCCCCGTCCTTAACAGCCCGATTGGGGCCCATCTTTTTCACCCTCTCGACAAAATCGCTGATGAGCTCTCCAAACTTAGCCTCCTCATCCGATGAGACCCACCCTAAAGATACTCTCTTCCTTTCCAACCCTGTTAAATCCAGCAACTTTTCGATCAGTTCAATATTACCCATGGTCTCATTGTTACTTATCTGGTAGCGACAATCGCCTGGGTGGCATCCGAGGAGCATAACCCCATCAGCTCCTTCTCTGAGCATTTCCAGGATGATCATTGGGTCCGCCTTGTTGGCGCACATGACCTTCACCACCCTTACACTCTTTGGAAACTTGAAACCACCTATCTCGGAAAAATCGGTTCCCGCAAAGCTCCCCCAGTTGCAGCTAAAAATGATAATCTGAGGCGTAAACTCACGCTTTTTCCCTATCATGTCGCATACTGTAATCGAGAGAGCGGATATATGCTTTTCTCCTCTATGTCTTAAAACTTTCTACCAGTAATTTCACAGGTTTCCCTGAAATTATTTCTCATAGCATCTCTGCTACCAAACTATCTGAAAATGCCTTTTCGGGAGTCTTGAGATTCTCCGTATTTAAACCTTTTTATCGCCTTTCAATTCCGCGATTAGGGCGTATTTCGCCCAGTATTCTGGAAAAGCTTCTCTCAGTTTTCTCTTATCCACCGGATCGCCCAGCCGGTACAATTCCGCCAGTTTCTTGACAAAAGGACCGCCATATGTTGTCATCACCTCTGTGATCTCCTGATCTTTTTGGAATTCTTCTTTGGTTTTCGGTTCTTCGATGTTATCCTCGACGATCTCAACGGGATATGCGAAGAGCGCTCTTTTTTCTGGGTCTCTCACCCAGCATACCGATCCTATCTCAAGCGGCAGGTTTCTAAGGCGCGTATTCGCCAACATCTTCTTTACTTCGGATCGCTCCATTTTTATATACATCTTTCACCTCCACAGGGGTGTACGTACATCACCGAGAGTGAGTTGATTTTTTCCCATCTCCTCTGTCCAGTCTCGGGCTCACTATCTTCTCCTTTTTTCTGCATTTCCATCCGATCTTTGATAGTAAGTTATTTATATGAAGTATATGAATGTTCGGAGGATGTAATCGTTTATTGTCGTTAGATTATCTTCAATTTATACGACTTACATCGATGTGAAGATGTGCGCCTGGGTCAGGCATGATTATCTCTCGCCTAACCAGCCACCTGATGCGCAACTAAGACATTCCTTCAGAAAGAAGGAGTTTTATACCTATAAACTCTCTCCAAATGGATGAAAGGAGTGATAATGGCCGGAGGTCTTGGGACCAGATTGAGACCTCTAACTTTCAAAAGGCCAAAGCCCCTGGTTCCCATCCTGGGAAAGCCGGTGATCTCCTACATTTTAGATTCATTCGTAAGGGGAGGTTTTACCAGCGTCGTCCTCACAACCAGTTACATGCCTGAGCTCATCATAAAAGGGATCGAGAGGCCTATTCTCTATTCCTTCGAGAAAGAACCTCTAGGCACGGCAGGGGGGGTTAAAAAGGTCGCAGAATTCCTGGATGACACTTTCCTGGTGGGTTCTGGGGATGTGCTGGCCGATGTAGATGTGGAGGCACTATATCGGTATCACAAAGAGATGGGGGGAAAGGCTACGATGGCGCTCACGAGGGTGGAAGATCCTTCTGAATTCGGGGTGGCCGTACTGGATGATGCAGGCAGGATCGAACAGTTCGTTGAAAAGCCCAAAAGGGAAGAAGCCATCTCGAACCTGGTAAACGCGGGCATATATGTGCTAGAACCCGATGTTTTAAATTTAATCCCAGAGGGCAAGGAATACGACTTTTCCAGAGACCTTTTCCCGAAGCTTTTGGAGGACATATACGGATTCGAATTGAGTGGCCTATGGATCGACATCGGCAGACCTGGGGATCTACTCAGAGCCAACAGGGATATGGCTCTAAAAGAGGGAAAGGGCAAACCCATAATCTCACCCTCCTCTGGCATTAAAGGAAGCGCGATCAATGGCCCATCTTTTATCGGTGCTGAGAGCTCGTTGATCGATTGTCAGATCTCCAGCTCCTACATATGCAAAAGTACCAAGATGAAGGGCGCCTTCCTGGAAAACTCGCTCATAATGGACGGATGTTCGATAGGAGAGGGCGCCAAAATCTCGAACTCGATATTGGCCGAGGGCTGCAAGATCGGGGATGGAGCGATCATCGATGAGGGCATACTGGGCGACGGTATCGTCGTTCTGGGGAATAGCGCGATAAAGGGCAGAGTATTCAACCTAGAGGGGAAATAGCCTCCTCAGCAGGACGAATATCGGGATTATCTCCAACCTCCCGATCCACATCTCTATTATCAGCACTATTTTTTGATATGCAGCCATCCCCACATTGGTAATTCCAACGCTCAGTCCCACGTTGCCCTGTGCCGATGCTACTTCAAAGAAAGAGTCCCCCAACTCCAGCCCAGATCCCATAAAGATAAGGGTTCCTATGATCAGAGCTCCGAAGTACAAGAATATGTACACGGCGACATCCATTACATCCTCGTCCCTATATGTTTTATCCCCCACCTTCAAAGGGACTACGGCAGAACCAGGCAGAAGTTTCCTTCTCACGATCCACGCTATCGAAAACATCAGGAGCAAAACCCTAAACGATTTTATGGCGGAGGTTGTAGAGCCATAACAACCGCCGGCCATCATAAGAAGCGAGAGGATCGTTTTCGACATGGGCTTATAGTCCGCCACATTTGCATTTGAAAAACCAGTCCCGGTAACTGCTGAAATCGATTGGAAGATTCCCTCTCTGAAATTCATTCCCTCTGCACATGATACTATGAGAAAGCCTATGATCGCAAGGCACATCATCAGAATGAACTCATAGACCAGTACCCTATTCGTTCTCTCTTTTACCGCTTTTTTTCCTTCTCTCAATCTGTAAAGCCTGAGAGGATTGTAAAGCCCCTTTACAAGCACACGGTAGTGGAGGACGAAAGATGTGGCGCCAGCTATCATGAAGACGACTATTATCCCTTCAGCTAGCCCACTATTCAGGCTCGCTACCGATTCATCGGTAACGGCAAAACCGCCAGTGGCCATGGCAGTCATCGAGAAGTTTACAGCCTGGAAACCGTCCATCGTTACGGCAAAAAGGAGTAACGCACAGATCACCGTGTAGAGGGAGTATATGACCCAGACCCATCTGGCGGTGCTAACGACTGAGGGCCTTATCCTGTCGGTTCTCCCCTCAGCGGAGTATAACCTGCTAGCTGTGCTCTCCCTTCCCAGGATCGTCAGAAATAGGACGATTATCCCTACGCCTCCTATCCACTGGGTAAGGCTCCTCCAGAGGAGCAAGCTCTGGGGAATATTTTCAACGGTGACCTCTGCGGTGGGGAACATGGTAAGGCCAGTAGCAGTAAACCCGGACATCGATTCGAAATAGGCCGAGAGTGGATCTAGATAACCAGATATGATGAATGGGAGAGAGCCCATAGCCGGTATAAAGAGCCATATCAGGGCGCTTATGGATAGAGCCTCTCCCAATTTCAGGGCCCTTACCTCTCCTCCCACCACGTAAAGGGTCAATCCCAGGGATATCGCGGCGAGGGAAGAAATCGAAAATGGGACGAGCATGCCCGAGAACTCGTTCTCAAAAGCGAACCTTATCAGCAGCATGATCGCCTTATATGCAAATCCCATTGTGAGGGAGGCTATCCCCAGGTAGTGGCATGTGAGCCCCCAGAATGGTTTTTTCTCTCTTTTTCCTTTATCTATAGCTATTGGCTCGCTTATAACTCTCCTGGCCTCCAAAAGTTCACCTTATCCCTTTATCATCTGGGTTATCTTTTTAACTTGACCCTCGATCACATAGATGAGAAGGAGATCGCCCGGCTCCAGGTTCTTCTTCGACCCTTCTAGATCCGCTCTGTCCAACCTGGGGTATTCGACGTTTCCATTTCTATAGATCATTATCGGGAAGCAGTCATCTGGTAGGCCCCAGTTCTCTATTTTCTTCTTCAAAATGGGCGATTTCTCACCGATCCGAAACTCCATCAGCCTATGATCGCCGAATTCGGCCAGGGTGAGAGGACCGCCTATAGCATTTTTTATGGCTCTGGCGGATTCCTGAGTGGTGTTCACGATCTCATCAGCTACCCCCTCGAAAAGCTCCGTGTTGGCCGGGGAGTTGGCTCTAACTACAACTCTCTTGTCGTACTTCTTCTTGACCAGCTGGCAAAGCATCAGGTTATCGTTGTCGTTTCCAAGCGTCGCGATAACTACATCCGTGTCTTCTATGTTTGAACTCTCCAAAAACTCGCCGTCGGTCCCATCGCCGCATATAACCATGGCATCGAAAGTGTCGGCCATCCGTTCGCAGATTTCTCTAGATTTCTCTATTATGGTTACCTCATTTCCCTCGTCTACCAGTATCTTGAGGAGCTCCTGGCCCACCCGCCCGCCTCCTATTATAAGGACCCTCATAACGTCCGCCCAATTGATTCTACAGATATAAACTCTTTCCTCTTATGAGCTGAAAATTTAGAAATGAGCTGGATTATTTCCGAGAGGGTTCGATAGCCAATGGGGTTAAACTATTCGAATACTTTTTCGACCTCCTTGTACCACTCCATCGCGTCTTTTTCCACATCTCTCTCATCGCTAGGCAGACCCATGCGCTTGTAGATCTCATGTTGAACCAAAAGTTTCATGATCTCATTGCTTCCAGTCCAGATCGGTGCCAAACGCATATCTCTAAACAGCCTCTCGATCGGGTATATCTGAGTATACCCAATCCCCCCCATGATCTGTAAGGCATCATTCACGATTTCCCAGCCCACATCCGTCGCGAATTGCTTTGCCTCGCTCACCAAACAGCGAGGATCGACGTTTAGATCGACATCAGAAGCATCCGCAGCCTTCGCAGCGGTATAAACCAGGGCTCTAGCGGCATCGAGTTTCGTCACGCTCTCGGCGACCTTGAAGTTGACTCCCTGGAACTCTCTGATTTTTCTTCCAAAAGCCTTTCTTTTGGCAGAATATTTTATGGCTATCTCTAAAGCTGCCCTTGCGGTTCCAAGTGCCCCAGCAGCAGAGGTAAGCCTCTCCGGAACCATCATCCTGTTGAATATTCTCCCCCCCTCATTAACCGCTCCGATCCTGTACTCATCCGGGACCTCTACGTCCTTTAACACGATTCTGGCGGTTCCCATCCCTCTAAATCCGAGCAGGTTGAAAACTTCTTCCACATCAACCCCCATGCCCCTTTCGACTATGAAGAGGGTCAGAGACTTATGCCCTGGAGCTTTGGCACCGGTTCTGGCGTAGATCAGATAGAAATCGGCCATCTTCCCGCCGGCTATAAACCTCTTCATGCCGTTCAAAACCCATTTGTCGCCTCTCTTCTCGGCTTTCGTCGTCGTCCCGAAGAAATCGCTGCCACCTCTCGGCTCGGTCAAACCCTCGGCGGATAGTTTTTCGCCTTTAATAATCGGTTTTAGGAACTCATCCTTCTGCCATTCTGACCCGAACCTATTGATCGCTTCGCCGACGATGCTCGGCATTGCATAAGAGCAGGCCAATCCCATCCCTAGGACACCCATCTCTTCAAGAACTATGCTCTCAGCGACCCATGTCAGATCCCTACCTCCAAACTTCTCTGGAAATCTTAATCCCAGGAGCCTCCTTTTTGCGGCATCCCTCAAAAATTCAAGGGGATAATCGATTTCGTCTTTATCCATCTTCCTTAAAAGCTCCGGGTTGACGCTCTTGACGAATGCCTTCGCCTCGTCCCTTAACTTGACTCCCCCATCATCGCTTAAAAAATCGTTCTCTATCAACTTAACAAACCTCCATTGACATAATTATGCCTGATTGAGTGCCTGTTAAGCGAGGCACCTCATAGGGCATTTCCCCCTTAGGCCGTTTCGCGGTTCCTTCCAATCTGTACAGCACTAACATGTTATCACATTATCTTAACGCTTGGAGTTAATTTAAACTTTACGAGCCGTCATGACCAGAGGCTAGAGTTCCCTCAGCAGCTCATCGAAGCTTTCAATGACCCTTATCCCCACCTTTTCCAGCTCCTCCCTTTCGTTCGTTGAGATGACGCCGATAACCTCTATGCTCGCCCTCTTAGCGCTCTCTATCCCGGCAAATGAGTCCTCAAAAACGATGCAGTTTTCCGGCTTCTCTCTCAGAATCTCAAGAACTTTTAGGTAAATGTCCGGCTCGGGCTTGCCCCTCTCGACGTCATTCTCACAAACTACAGGATCGAAAAAAGAGACCAGGTGCAGAACGGAGAGTATCATATCTACGTTCTCTCTGGGGGCGCTCGTCGCGAGAGCTATCTTGTAGCCCCTTCTTTTTAAATGGTTTATGAACTCGACGACGTTATCTATTTGCTCTACCTCGCTCTCGTAGATGTCTCTAAAGATTTTTTCGGCCGCGTCCGCGAACTCATCTATCTTTTCTTCGCTCATCTCCGGGGCTATATCTCCCAGTATATCTCTTCCTCTCCTGCCGTAAGGCCTTACTTTGAAGTCAGTGGCGAGGTTATAGCCGTATCTCTTCAGAGCGATTTCCCAGGCTTCCAGGTGATAAGGCGTGCTATCGACGAGAACTCCATCCATATCAAATATGAAGGCGCTCTTGTGCATATCGAAGTGATAGCCATCTATCCCTTTAATAGCTTTACCATATTACAAATTATGTGTTAAGGGGGAGAGGATTAGAAAGGAGGGGGGAGATTGGCAAAGTCTACGACCATCACCGCTAGAGTGATGGATAATTTTATCCATTGATCTGGAATCCAGCCCCACTCACTCTTTGCCTTTTTCATCTTCTAGCCGGTAGCTCCCTTCCTCCACCCGAGGCTTTTTGGTGATGAGGTAGTATGGAACCGCCACTATCAGCACGATTCCAGCCACGGCAACCAGGGCGATTATCAACACTAAGAAACCAATGCCTAGAATCGCGATCGCCCACGCTAGAACTTCGAAATGGTAGAGGAGTACCAGGATCGCTCCGAAGATCGCTCCGAAGATGAGCCCGTTGACCATTGCTCTCATCTTCTGAGCGTTTCCCTGAACATGGCCCCCATGCCAGAGGAACCCGAGGTTTGCCCACTGGGCATATATGGCGATAGGGCGCTTGCCAGGTTGTGGAGAGTCATGGACTGGATTAGAACTTTTCCTGGCCCTTTCAGAGAGGTCAAGAACAGCCCTTCACCACCGAAGAACATCGACTTTATGCCCTTTACCCTCTCTATATCATAATCTACGGTGGAGTCCCAACCCACGACGCTACCGGTGTCCACCTTCATCCTTTGATCGGGTTGGAGGTCGAACTCCACGAAATCACCGCAGGCGTGGATGAACACGGTTCCATCCCCTACAAGTCTCTCGAGGATAAATCCCTCCCCTCCGAAGAAGGTCGCCCCCAACCTCTTCTGGAAGGCGATGCTCATTTCCACCAGATCCTCGGCGCATAGAAATGCGTCCTTTTGCACGATGAATTCCCTTCCTCCTCTTAGATCTATGGCCTTTATCGTCCCGGGCGCGTTCCCTCCGAAGGAGACGAGTCCCGCCCCACCAGTCGATGTAAACTCGGTGAGAAACATGGTCTCGCCCGCAAACTTCCTTCCAATCGCTTTTGTCAGGCCGCCCCTCATCTTCGTATCCATGTTGACATTGCCACTCATATAGACCATCGAGCCAGCCTCTGCAAAAACCTTTTCATCTGGGCCCAACTCCATAGTGACCAGCTGGAGGTTATCTCCACTTATCTTGTAATTCATAGCATCCTCATGGGCGTAGGGGCGTAAAAAGATATTTCCATTCATTTGGAAGTTTATAGTCGCCGAAGATCCGATTCGAAGTTTTAAATGGGCGAAATAACGCGCCCCATGCCACAATTTACCTCTATATTCTCATGGTCGCTAATAAGGCATATATACACCGTTAGAACTACAAGGGAGGAAATGGAGAGAGAAGAACAGAGATGGGCTTCGACCGCAGGCTTCCTGGCCGCGTGCGTCGGCAGCGCAGTTGGCTTGGGCAACATATGGATGTTCCCTTATAGGGCGGGGAAGTATGGAGGAGGAGCATTCCTGGCCATATATATATTCTTACTCTTCATCGTAGGTGTAACTGGATTAACCATGGAATGGACTCTGGGCAGAAGCCGGGGAGGAGGGCCAATAAAAAGTTTTGCCGTGATGCCTTTTGGGAAGTATCTCGGGGTGCTACCCACTGTGACGATGTTTCTGATACTATCGTTCTATTCCGTCGTTTTCGCCTGGATATTGAGATTTTTTGTAGGCAGTATATCAGGAGAAATCTTCAGAGAGAGCTTCTTAAACGATATAGCATTCCAGCCTCAGTCGCTGATCTTTTGCATAATAGCCATCTCCATAACTACGCTCATAGTGATGGCGGGAGTAAAAAGGGGGATTGAAAGGGCAAACCTCGTAATGATGCCTCTGCTCTTCGTTCTATTGATAATCCTCGCGATAAAATCGGTCACACTGCCCGGGGCTTATCGGGGAGTGGAATTTTATCTAATGCCGGATCTTTCGGAAATGAATGCAACGACCTGGCTTATGGCCCTCTCGCAGGTCTTCTTTTCTTTGAGCCTTGCTGGGGGCACCATGGTGGTATATGGAAGCTATCAATCGAAAAATAGGGATCTCACACTCTCTTCTGTAGCGACGAGCCTTAGCGATACTGCGGTAGCAATTATAGCGGGGCTTGTCGTGATCCCGGCAGTTTTTGCGTTTGGCATGGAGCCGGGCGAAGGGCCTGAATTGATATTCGTTACCCTACCGAAAGTCTTTGCTTCGATGCGTTTTGGATGGATATTTGCGATACTCTTCTTCTTTACTTTAATCCTGGCCACATTATCGACGGCGATTTCGCTGCTGGAGGTGTGTGTGAACGCCCTCTGTGAGCATTTAAAGTGGAGAAGAAAAAAGGCAACGTTTCTCTCGGCGCTCTTGACGATGGCGTCCGGCTCTTTTTTGTCAGTAAATGAAAACTTTTTTGAATTTATAGTGGATCTCTCATCCATATATCTGGTTATATTGGGCGCACTAATGGCCAGTATTGCTCTTATGTGGTTCTATGGGTCAAAAAGAGCGAGGGATGAACTTAACAGGGGCGGGAGAATAAAGTTTGGGAGGTGGTGGGAGGTTATGGGCAAGTATGTGTACCCCGCAGTTCTAATAGTAATACTTCTCGCCGCGGCGCTGTTTGGGATAGGCTAACTATAAGGTACAGGTACTCCTCAATCGGAAATAAGTTTAAAGTTTTAAATACCCGCTCAGTATAACAATCCTCTGTTATGGTCAGCTTTGGAATTCATCCCGACTATAGGAAGGTAACGGCTGACAAGAAGGTAGAGAGTGCACCTTTGCCAGCGGAGGTTATCATACCCCTACATCAGCATATTGGGGCCCCTTGTAAACCCACGGTGGAGAAAGGTAGCGAAGTTTTGGCGGGGGAAAAGATAGGCGAAGTGCAATCCTTCGTAGCCGCTCCTGTACACGCTTCTATTTCGGGCAAAGTTAAGGACATCAGAAGAGCTCTCGTGCCAGTGGGTTATGAAGCGGATTGTGTGGTGATAGAAGGGGATGGAAAGGAGAACTGGGTCAAATTTGAAAAAAGAGATTCGGAAGAGCTCGAGCCAAAAGAGATCATTAACAGGATTAAAGAGGGGGGCCTGGTCGGGATGGGTGGTGCGGCATTCCCCACACATGTCAAATTATCACCTCCCCCAGAAAAAAAGATAGACGTTATTATAGCGAACGGGGCGGAATGCGAGCCCTATTTGACCTGCGATCATCGGTTAATGATCGAGGAAACGGAGCGTATAATAAAGGGGATGGAAGCCGCGATGAGAGTGCTCGGGTGTTCGAGGGGGTTAATAGGAATAGAGGACAATAAGCGGGAATGCATAGAGAAAATGGAGAAGGGGGCAGAATTATCTAGCTTTGAAATAGAGGTGAGGGAACTCAGAACTCGATACCCACAAGGCGCTGAGAAGATGTTGATCCACTCGTTGCTCAGGAGAAAAGTTCCCGTGGGGGGCTTGCCCATGGATGTGGGAGCGGTGGTTCAAAATGTGGGTACGTTGAAGGCTATATACGAGGCCGTGAATTTGGGCACGCCTCTGGTGGACAGAGTCGTTACCGTTACCGGCGGCGTTAAGCAGCCGCAAAACCTGATGGTCAGGATAGGCACCAGGATAAAAGACCTTATCGACTTTTGTGGTGGTTTTACGCAGGAGCCAGGCAAGATAATAAATGGCGGCCCAATGATGGGCATCGCTCAGGAGAGCGTGGAGGTTCCGGTCATAAAGGGGATGAGCGGCATTTTGGTTCAGTCCAAAGAGGATGTGGGGAAGAGGCGAGAAAGACCGTGCATAAGGTGTGGGTCTTGTATCGAGAGCTGTCCGCTGGGTTTGATGCCCACCACCATAGTCAGATACGCTAAAAAAGGGATGTTCGAGGACTGTGATCGTTATTACATAGCGAATTGCATTGAGTGTGGGTGTTGCTCATGGGTGTGCCCCTCTAACATTCCATTGGTGCACTGGCTAAAATATGGAAAAGGGGAGGTGTTGAAGATAAAGAGGAAAAAATTAGAGAAGGAAAGAGAGAAAGAGAAAGGAGGAGAGACAAAATGAGTGAGGGAGGAGATAAAGATAATGGGAAAAGGCAAGATAGACTCAGACTGGTCATATCATCATCGCCACATGTGAGGAAGGGGACGAGCGTCGAGCGTATAATGTATGCTGTTGTTCTATGTCTGATTCCAGCTCTCGCCGCTTCTGTCTATTGCTTCGGATATAAGGTCTTAGCCATTGTTGGCGTGAGCGTGGGGGCAGCACTTCTTACGGAGTTCCTGGCCAAACGATTGCGGAAAAAACCCTTTGAGATGGATGGCTCTGCAGTGATTACCGGCTTGATCCTGGGCCTCATGATGCCCCCCGGGCTCGAGTGGGGGCAGCTCTGGTTGCCAGCGGTTGGAGCATTCTTCGCCATAGCCATAGTAAAGGAAGCCTTCGGGGGGTTGGGGAGCAATATATGGAATCCCGCTGCGGGCGGTTTTCTTTTCTGTCTTCTGTCTTGGGCAGCGATGATGGGGGTCGGATGGATCGCAGATGGGGGGATAGTTTGGGAGATGATGCGGACTGAGGCCACTCCTCTCGTCGATCTAGAGAAGGGAGAGGTAAGCATGGAGGTGGTGAAGAATCTCTTTTTAGGGAATGTGAACGGAGCTCTCGGCGAAACTTCAGCTCTAGCGCTTCTGATTGGAGGTTTAGCGCTGATAGGGTTGAGGTACATAGATTGGAGGATCCCCCTTTCTTTCATCGGGACCGTAGGCGTGCTCACTTTCGCTCAAACGGGAGATCCTATCCTGACTCTGGCATACCTGTTCGCTGGTGGTTTATTCCTGGGGGCTTTCTTCATGCTCACCGATTATGTCACCTCACCGTTGACCGGTTGGGGGAGAGTGCTATTTGGGGTTGGGGCGGGCGCAGTCGTGGTGGTGATCAGGCTCTTCGCGAACCCGATGGAGGGGGTGGCGTATTCTATAATATTCATGAACATGTTTACCCCGTTGATAGATAGGTATCTGAAGACCGAGCCTTTTGGAAGGATAAAAAAAGAGGCTGAAGGATGAGCGAGAAAAACGATCTGGTGAAAGGGATCGCGATCCTTCTGGTCATAGCGATAATATCGGCCGGGGGATTGGCAGCTCTGGCGTCTGTTACACAACCGATCGTGGAGGAGAGACGCCTTGAGATATTTCGAGAGACCCTTGAGGAATTCTTCGAAGAGGAAATTTCACTGGGATCAGTGGGCATCGACGACAAAATCTTCAAAGATAAGCATTACTTGAGGGTCGTTTCAGAGGATGAGATAATAGGATATGTTGGAAACCTCTCATTTAGAGGTTCCGGGTATGGAAGTGATCCGATAGAGGCGATAATTGCTTTTAATGAAAGTTTAAAAGTAAAAGGAATAAAAATATTGAGCAACAGCGAGACGCCGGGATTTGGGGCGGATCTCCTTGAATCGAAAGAATTTTGCAATTATCTTCTAGGCAAGAGATCTGAGGAGCTGATTATAGACATGGTAAAAAAGGACATCGGGAGTGTTATCAGCGGGGCAACTTACACTGCTATAGCAGTGCTCGATGCTTTGAGGGATGCATGTGAAAGTATAAAAGCTAGCGAGGAGGTGAGTAGATGCCAATCCTGGCAGATCTCAAAAATGCGATAATATACAGCAACCCCGTTTTCGTGCTTTTGCTCGGATTGTGCCCTACGCTAGCTGTTACCACATCTCTGGAAAACGCGCTTGGGATGGGGATGTGCGTAATCTTCGTTCTGGTGCTATCAAATGTGACGATCTCCGCAATAAAAAATTTCATCCCTCACCAGGTGAGAATACCCGTTTATATAGTGATCATAGCCACCTACGTAACCGTTGTAAATCTGGCGATGGAAGCTTATCTGCCGGATCTGTACGATCAGTTGGGTTTATACCTTGAGCTGATAGTGGTCAACTGCATCATACTGGGTAGAGCTGAAGCCTTCGCATCCAGAAACTCCGTCTCCAGCTCCTTCGTTGATGGGATAGGGGTAGGGATAGGATGGACCCTTGCAGCGCTCCTGGTCAGCTTCATCAGAGGAGTCATGGGAAATGGCTCCATAATCATATGGGGCGATATAGGGATAAGAGGAATACTGGAAACACCGGCCACGGCGATAGGCTTGCCATACGGAGGGTTCCTTACCGTTGGGGTACTATTGGCGGCGTTTGCCTACATCGGGAACAGGAAAAAGCAAAAATCAGAATGCAAGGGGGTGGAGAGATGGTAGATTATATGGCCATAATCATAGGAGCCATGTTCATAAATAACTTCGTGCTCGTTAGGTTCCTGGGGCTATGTCCATTCTTCGGCGTTTCCAGGAAAACGAGCTCAGCACTTGGAATGGGCCTGGCGGTGATATTCGTCATGACCGTTGCTTCAGTCGTCACGAGCGTCATATATATCTATCTGCTGGAGCCCAGGGGGCTGGATTTCATGAAGATAGTGGTCTTCATCCTCGTCATAGCTGGTCTGGTGCAACTGATAGAGATGGCCATCAGAAAGTACAGCCCTGATCTTTACAAATCGCTTGGAATATTTCTCCCTCTGATAACCACAAACTGCGCCGTTTTGGGAGTTGCTCTCCTGAACGTGAGCACCGATTATGGATTAATACCCAGCGTCGTGAATGGCCTGGCCTCGGGCGCTGGTTTTACCCTGGCTCTGCTGATAATGTCGGGAGTTAGAGAGAGACTGGAGTTGGCGGATGTACCCGAAGCGTTCAAAGATATACCAGTAGCTTTCGTCTCTGCCATGTTCATGGGGATGGGCTTCGCCGGATTCAGTGGGGTGGTTTAAATAGATCTCATCTTCATCCTGATCGCAATAGCGATAGTGGGTGGTTTAGGCCTGATATTGGGTTTGGGCCTGGGATACGCGGGGAGGGTCTTCTCGGTAAAGGTCGATCCCAAGGTAGAAAAAATTTACGAATTGTTGCCACACGGGAACTGCGGCGCTTGCGGTTTTCCAGGGTGTGAGGCCTTTGCAAACGCAATCGTCGAGAACCCCTCTTTAGCGGAGACCTGCACCTCCTCGTCTCAAGAGGCGAGAGAGGAAATCGGCATCATACTGGGAGTAGAGGTCAGCGCAAAAAACGAGGTAAAAGCCCAGCTCTTCTGCAGGGGTGGAATAAACTCGAAGGACGCTTACGAGTATAACGGAATAGAGAGCTGCGCGGCAGCCTCTCTGTTGATGGGAGGGCCAAAATCCTGCAAATATGGCTGCCTGGGTTTCGGGGACTGCGTCGAGGCGTGTCCATTTAATGCTATATCGATGACCTCTTACGGTTATCCCAAGATCGATAGGGAGAAGTGCACTGGTTGTGGGATATGCGTGGAGACCTGCCCAAAATCGCTCTTCAGACTTATGGACAAGAACGATCCCCTGATTGCCTGCTCCTCTCAGGATAAGGGGGCCTTGGTATCGAAGTATTGCAGCACAGGTTGCATAGTCTGCAGAAGATGCGTGAAGGCCTGTGAGCCCGGAGCTATATCAATGGAGAACAATTTAGCGATGATCGACTATGAAAAGTGTACCCAGTGCTACAAGTGCGTGGAGGTCTGTCCCAAGGGTACGATAGTCCGCGTAGGGGCGAAGGTCGAAATCAAAGCAGAGAGTTAAAGAACTTAAGAACACGCTCCAGATTTTGAAGATCGACAAAAAACGAGGAGCCAAACAGATAGATATCATCCTCATAAGCTCCCAATACACCGTAACTCCATTCACAGAGTATCGTTCCATTTCCGGGGTCTATCGCTCGAGGGCGCAGCATCGATATTTTTTCTTCGTTCAACCAGGTGTAGATGTACCCATAAAATGCATTGTCGGAAAAGCTCATGCTGCTGCCCAACTCCTTCAGCACCAGGTTTAGATCCCGGTAACCGCTGTCGCTTTTATTGAAAGAGGTCATCACTACCTTACCACCTCCCTCCACAAACTCCTCGAGAAGCTCGACCTCCCACTCTGAGAGTGCTTCTCTGGGGTCGGATATCACGAAAACCGGGCTGTCCAGCTCCAAAACGGGAACGACCTTGCAGTGTATCGAGTTCGTCCAGAGCTCTCTCCTGACCCTCTCCATCGAGTAGATCCCCCTATTATCATGGGTCATGTCTATCTTTATGTGATAATCCCATTTCAGGTCCCAGTCATGAAGAAAAGCGCGCTCGAAGTAGTCAGCTACCTCTCCCTCTAAAACCAGGGAAATATCCCTATTGATGTTACAAGCAGTGTTCCAGTTCATGCTCGAGATGATTACCGTATTGCCATCTACGACCATGCCCTTATTATGGAGCATCCTCAGGGGGCCCTGGTCGAACAGTTTAGCCTGGAGGTCATAAATCTCACAGGCCCAATCGTTCAGGTGGTTTACGACCTTCTGGTTCTCCATGCCATTATAGGGGGACCCGTCCAGCAGCACCCTCACCTCGCACCCTCTCTCGGCCGCCTCCTTCAATGCCTCTATGTATGGGCTCTCTTCTCCGCCCCATTCCAGCTTGATGATCTGCTGCTCTACGTAGACGCTATGGTTAGCTAGAGCTATTTGATCGATTATCGGGTTCCCGTCCAGGAAGGGGGAGACAAACACCTCGGGTTTGGATTCCAGATCGTAGGTCATCGGCGTGAAAAAGGGATCATAACCACCTTCCACAGAGATCATGGGGAAGTCAAGATCAGCCCCATCCCATCTTATCTGATCTCTCCAATCGCCCGTACCAGTCGCCCACTCGGCGAGGAAGCAGTCCTCCATCAATTCCGCCAGAGAAGAGTTTCTTATGGAAATGCCCCATCCCCTGTTCCCATAGCTCGGATCCTGGGGCACGCCGTTCTCAACCCAGTTATCAGCGGTAATCAGAATTGTCTCCGAATCCAATATCGCGTACTTGGCGTGAAAAAGCGTATATTCGGTCTCTTCGAGAAATCTCACCTCGACCCCGGATTCATCGAGGTAATAGCAGAGCTCGAGCTTCTCTTTTTTTCCATCATTATCCTCCCCTATCACATCCCACTCGAGCAGTATTCTCACCTCGACGCCGTTTTCGGCAGCCGAAGCCATTTTATAGAGAAGGGGAAGAGAGGTAAGATCATACATCGCGACATAGATCCTGGTGGACGCATCATCTAAAGCACCAGATATTGCCTTGAAGGAGCAGTCGGGAGAGGTGAAAGCGGTAACGTCTTTCTCGGCTTCTGCACTATCCGGAATGAGAAACACAAAGATCGTCACGGTGAGAGCGACCGCTATTACCGTGGCAAAGATCAATCTCCTTTTCAAGGCAGGTCCATCCGCAGGCATCTACTCCCTTCTCTAGATAGTTAAGGTTCCTATACCTTTTCCCTTTAATCGATATCGGAGAAATAGATCAGATCTTGAAGAACAACCAATTTTTCTCCTCGCCCTTAAACCTCACCAGGCAATAGCCCCCTTTTAGTTTACTTCCTTTAAGGGAAAACACCATCTTCTCCGCTTCTCTCTCCTTTAATTCATACTCCCCTCTATCCCATATCCTGACTGTACCAGCACCGTAACCTTCGGGGATCTCACCTTCAAAATCGATGTAAGAGACATCATGATCATCCACCTGGATAGCCAGCCTTTTCACTCCCCGGTTGATTGGGGGCTCCTTGGGAATCGCCCAACTTTTCAGTACGCCATCCATCTCCAACCGAAAATCCCAGTGGAGATGTGTTGCATGATGCTCCTGAACCACAAATCTCATCGGGTCACCGTGGACCCATAGGCCCACGTTACTAAAGGTATCAGCGCATATATATGTTGAGCTGCTACGAAAAGGATATCGCCAAAAGAGCGCATCCCCTGAGCCATTATCAGACGGGAAATGGCAAATTCTATAAGGCCGGTCAACACTTGGTATCGAGATTTAAAGGCTCGCGAAGGAGAGAGAATGTCGACTCTAACGTTTTATGGAGGGGTGGGGGAGATAGGCGGGAACAAAGTCTTACTCGTGGACGAAAGCCGCGTGTTTCTGGACTTCGGGACGGATTTCGGGAAGGAAAGAAGGTACTACGAACCTCCATTCCTCCAACCCAGGAATGAGGGCCATCTGCTGGGGCTGGGGATTCTACCGAATTTGAAGGGCCTTTATAAAAACCGTGATGAAGAGCGATCTATCGATGGGGTCCTGGTATCACATCCCCACCTGGATCACTACGGCTATCTAAAATATGTCAGGGACGATATACCGATTATGTGCGGCGAGACTACAAAAACTATGATAATCGCAAAGGAGGCAAGCGGCATCGGAGCATTGGGATACCAGATCGCAAGGCTAACCAGATCGGGTTCTGAGATCTTCAAAAAATTCATCACGTTTCGAACCGGCAAGCCACCTTCCCACTCGCCAATTGAGTTTACCCCGGTCCATGTGGACCATTCAGTGCCGGGTTCTTACGGCTTCATCATCGATACATCCGAGGGCGCTGTCGTCTACACAGGCGATTTCAGATTGCACGGGGCCCGCAGTCAGATGTCAGAGGAATTCATCTCCGCAGCCAGAAAATCGGAGCCATCCACGCTCATCATAGAGGGGACGAACGTGGTGAACGCAAAGATGTCTAGCGAGGAAGAGGTGAAATCAAAAATCAGTTCGGTTGTCGAGAGAACAGAGGGATTATCGATGGCCGGATTTTCCCTGAACGATGTCGACAGGTTAAGATCGTTCTACGAGGCGGCCAGAGAGAACGGCAGAAAGCTGGCGGTATCGATGAAGCAGGCTTATCTGATGCATCAGCTGGAATCCGATCCGAATTTGTCGATTCCCTCGCTTAATGATCCGGATATTCTGATCTTCACCAGAGAAAAGAAAACCATATCCACATGGGAAGATGAGATCAAAAGCACGTATAACGTAATTAACGCGGTCGACGTGGAGAAGATGCAGCGCGATCTGGTACTTGCGGCAAGTTTCTACGATATGAACGAGCTGATCGCGATAAAGCCGATCCCTGGGAGCACCTACATCTTATCGCAGAGCGAACCATTCAACGAGGAGATGGAGATAGACTTTAATAAATTGATGAGCTGGTTGGAAAGATTTGGGATCCCACAGTATCAGGTACATGTATCTGGCCATGCTTTACCACACCAGCTGAAATGGGCGATAAAAGAGATAAATCCCAAAAGGGTCTTTTTGGTGCACACTGAAAAGCCAGAACTTTACAAGCGGTTTTTAGCTGATCTGGATATGGAGGTGATCAGTCCAGAGGAGGGGAGAGAATATGAGGTTTGACGCGATGGTTTATATGGCCCTGACTCGAATATCGGTATCGGTTCCTTTTACACATCGAATTATGAGTGGCCGTCCAAGCGCAGTAACCCAGCGCCTTCAAAATCGATGTAAGATAGATAGGTTCTAAGCCCAACTTTTCAGTACGCCATCCATCTCCAACCGACGGTCCCTTGGAGATGGGTGCATAATGTCCCACCTATTTAGATCTCTTTCAGGTATGTTTTGAATAATGGGTTGACAAATTCGTATTTGCCATTTAGCCCTACAATGATGCCCTTATGCCTTAGAGATGTTAACGCTCCATACACGTTCTGTCTGCTCTCATCGAAGGCTTTGTAAGGGGACAGATCGCTTCTGGCCAGATGTCTGACTATCTGAGCCTGGAGAGGCGCCCTTCTCAGATCAAACCATGTCTTTTCAAAGTACGTCGTCTCGTTCATAACCGATATTTCGTAGCCTTTTTTGATGTCACCATCTGTAATTTCTCTCCTCTCTCCTTTAACAAGCAAATAGATCGTCTGACATAGATAATTCACATAATGTGGATGCCCTCCAGCCAATTCCACAATCTTACCAGCGATATCCGGAGATATCCTTATCCCCACGTCTTTATAGGTATCGACGATGTATGGAACAAATGCATCTTTTTGTATTGGACCTATGGAGATTATCCTCCCAAAACCATAGAAAGCCTCGCTCCTCTTTGTAAATAGATTCTCCATCAAACTTTCCTCACTACCAGCAAAGAGATAGACGACGTTCTGATGATGCTGTAACTTCGCCCTCATTAGCTTTATCGTCCCCCCATCTATTTTAAGCATGTCTCCGAACTCATCATAAACAAAGAGCATCTTCCTACCAGCTCGGCTTGCAAACTCAGCTGGGAAATCCAAAGCCTCGCTTAAGAGCGCATCTTCGTCTACGGACCTATCCGCTACTCTCAACACGATCTCAAACTCATCGATTACTGCCTTCACCTCCACTTTACTCATCGCTTTGGCAAAACCTTTCCTGAATGAGTCGAGGATCTTTCTCAGAGAGACTTTTTTGTTGAGCAAAGTCGTCTCGATTATCTCCTCAGCCAGCTCTTTCTTCGTAGTTATCGTAAATAGATCTACATTTCCAATAAGATAACCCCTCAGTCTTCTCTGAGCTTCGAGCAGCAAAGAAGTCTTCCCATACCTTCTGGGTCCTATGAGGATGACGCTCTGGTCAGCATCGATAAGCGCCTCTATCTGTTCAAGCGTGTCCTCTCTTCCAACGAAATTCTCCCCAACAACGGGTCTTCCATAAACAAACCCCTTCATAAACCATAATGCATTTACAACAACTTATAGTTTACTATTCTGTAAAAATTATTGGTTTACAACGGTTCTTTTTACGACTGGGATATAGGATGATAGGCGTTGCTCAGAGGAGTCTTAGGAATTGCCCAGTCTAGCTCTAACCGAAAGTTCTGGGGATGGGTCGTGTGATATTGGATTCCTGAACGGCAAATCTCGTCTTATCGCCTTTCTTGCGTTTGCGTACTTAGCATATCGGTATCTTATCAAAAATTACTCACCGTAGGAAAATCCTTAGTTATTTATTATCTATCACCCCCATTACAAACAAGAAGGAAAAGATAACGACGGGGTCAAATTCTCAACGCCTTTATTACATCCTCCACTATTTGTTCATAATATGGAATCGTTGCTGGTAACAGGTTTTTCAAATCCCTTTCGTACTCTTCTCTGGTTGGAAATCTCAATTCGCCGAAGTTAATTTCGACAGATTTCTTCTTTATCAGGCCCCTATCTGTTTTAACTCCATCCTGTATCAGGCACCATATATCAAACAGATCTCTGGCCTCAGATCTCATGGACAGCGCCCTAATTTTTTCTGCGAGTATTTCTTCCCCGGTCATCGCGAGTAAAAAGAAACTCGATATATCCGGATAAGGGGTTGCAATCTGGATCCACCTCGGTTTTTGAACGGTCCCACCTCTCATGCCAGCATCTATCCTAATAGTATTCGTGGATTCCCTGCTCCCGGTGAATCTTGGCCCCGCGAATCTAATTTTAGAGGTATATGCGCCCTCGAATAACTCTTCTTTATCAAAACTGTGTTCCATCCCCATCAATTCCGTTTCTTTTAAAGATTTTTTTACGATTTTTTCCAATGTGGATGGAGAGAGCGCCGAATTGAAATCTAGATCCTCTGAAAATCTCTGATACCCATATGCTATTTTCAGGCAGGTTCCGCCCTTGAATATCAGCTCATCGGTGATTCTATAAATGGCAAACAGGAAAGACGTCTGGAGATAATCTTTCTCCTGATAATACAATCCAATATGATTTTTCCTGGCGATCATCGATAGTTGTTCGCGGGTTATCACAGGATCGCCTCTTTTTTGATGTCAACGTTCAGGTTTAGCATCCATTCGTGGTCGTATTTTTTACTTTTTGGCGAGGATGGATCCAGGAGAGAATATCCCTTTCCAATATTGCTTTTTAGTTTTAGTAGATCTTTATCTATGGGTAGTTTCAATGCCTTGGTCAGATAACCCAATCGTTTAATCAAAGAGGCGTTTCCCATCCTCAATGTATAGTCTGTTATCGTCTTCTCGCTGATTTCTTCCCAAGCATTCGATAAACATTTTGCAACTTCTTTGATGCCACCAGCGTATCTCGGCAGGAGTAAAGAGTCTATCAAAGATTTTTCCCTGTCAGCTATCACCACATCTTCTGAGCGGATATACCCAAAAAATCTCGGTGGAGATAGGGTAACGAATTTTATCCTCGTTTCTTCGTATTCGATTTCCTCCCTCCTCTTTGTCGTAACGACGAATGTTGTCCTGGGTAATTGCTCGGTGAACCCATGCCAGCTCAAAGCACTCCAGAAACTGATATAACTGGGGAAAACGACGTGGGAAGCTATGCTTAGAATATCTAGCTCTCCGTGCACGATCGAGTATTTCCCTGCCTCGATTTCTGATATCAGACCTTTTCTCTTCATCCTTGAAATTATCTGATAGCATCTCCCCCTTTTTATCCCAGTTAATCTCTCCAGATCCCTCGCGCCGAAAATTACCATGCCCGACCGATGAATCGAATCCAGAACCGAGAACTCGATTTTTGATATTGAACGTTTTTCAACGATTCCGCTCTTTTGCATGAATTAACATAAAAAGTTATATAATTTAAAGCTTTCGTATCAAAGGTACTCCTCCGGAATAGTAA
>DACJ01000032.1:6272-6957 GCA_002494765.1 Euryarchaeota archaeon UBA186 | reverse complement strand
CATATTTTTAATTTTTTTACCTCTTCCCACTTTAGGAATTTTCCTGCATTCCTTTCCTATACTTCTCATACCCTTTTCCATAGATTTTCAACAGATTTTTCTTCGTCCATATACCTCGTTATACATCTTGTAAAGGATATACGGCTGATTGTGGTGACTCCATTTTATGGTGTTTAGATTTTGGGGATAAATGATGTTGTTCTGGTTTCATTAGATCAAGAGAAATTGCACTCACTGGACAGTTGTGATAGCATTCCGCACAACAAATGCATTCAAAATAATCATTGGTCTTTTGTGGTTTACCGTCAATCATCTCATATAAACTAACAGGACATCTTTCAGCGCATAGACCACAGCCAATACATTTATCGTAATTAATTTTTACCCCTTTAGAGAACATTATTTTACGAAGAACCTTTTGTCCGAAAAGCGTACATCCAAATTTTTCAGAGGTAAAAGGAGTATAGTCAAAAGATTTTCGTATATCTTTAATTTCTGAAAAATCTTTATTGGTTACTTCTATTATTCTTTCTACAAGTTCTTCTATAATACATAATGCTTCTTTTCCTGGTTTATTCTCATTTATTTTAAATTCAAGTGTTTTTGTAAGTGTATGAAACGCAGCAATTTTCATCCCTAAAATATTTATTCGCTTACTTTTATGAAACAAACTTCCTGCTTCCTT
>DACJ01000032.1:0-6222 GCA_002494765.1 Euryarchaeota archaeon UBA186 | reverse complement strand
GATAAGGCAATGCTTTTATTATATTCATCACATTTCCTTCTAAATGTCCAGCGTATACTGGTCCGCCAACGCAAATCAAATCGTGCGGTTCTATCTTCTCTTTGAGATATTGTTCCATCCTATTTTCTCTGAAAATTTTTTTATTTCCCGTAATATCTAAGAGTTGAATTTTCATGCCTTTATTCGTCATGCTTTTTTCCATCATTTTTGCTACCTCTAGGGTATGCCCCGAAGGGCTAAAAACAACTATTGCAACTTTCATTTTTTACCTTCCTTCAAATTCGGATTTTTGTATTTTTCATACTCTTTTCCATATACCTTGATTAACTTTTTTTCTTCTTCTCGAGTAAGTCCATATACGACAACGATTGTGCATAGCAGAAAAATTAACATAGGCACATTGGAAATGATGAGGAAAGTCCCAAATACGGCCAGACAGAGGGCAAAATATGCTGGATGGCGGATATAGTGGTAAATCCCGGTGGTGACCAGTTTGGGTCTTTTGCCCTTTTCAACTCCTGTTTTAATGGATCTGGCCACAGAGAGGATAAATAAAATGTTTAATAAAAACGCAAAGCACATGATGGCCATCGCAACTATTTTGACGGGATCGTTGTCCAGGGGTATTTTCCACCAGTTGGCGAAACCATGATGGAAAAAGTAAAGAAAAATTAATATCGTGTATACAAGAAGTGTAACCCCAAAAAGGGGTCCCCATCTGCTGGTAATTTTATACTTTTCTCTCATTGATCTCTCGTGTTTCGCCTCAACTTTACCATACGTTAGAGCGTAGAATACCCAAAATGCGATTATCCATATCAGGAGGAATATCTGCGAATAACCAAAGTTCATCTTTTACCTCCTGGGATGCCTACATACCTGGGCGTTCTGTTCATGTAATCGCGATATGCATTACCATATTTCTCAAGGCAAAAGCGTTCTTCCCCCTTAATCGTGATGTGATGTAAACGGTTGTACAGGATAAGTAACAACAACAAAAGCCGGGATGCTGAAGCGATGCATACCCCCAAAAATGCGATGTCGTGGAAGAGATATATCGGATGGCGAGAGATTTTATACATCCCTTTAACAACCGGTTTATCTGGAGGTGTTGTTGCGAAATTGGTGGCGGCAACGATATAAAAAATTAAACTGATTGTGAATACCACCAGCCCAACGTAAAACCAGATTGTCCCGGGCTTTAATGGAACGAATATAGAATAGATCAATGCGATGAAATAGATCGCCGAGAAGAGATTCTTCACCCTGTTCTCTTTCTGTGTGAAAAACGATACATCGAAGGCCCGTTTTCCCGCTCCTGATCTTATCATTATGGGGATATTGCTCGCTATCAATAAAATGAGCATTCCCAGCCACGCATTCCATAATCCAATTTCAAAATCTGGCATTAGATTCATTTTTTTCCACCATCCGTTCTTTATAGTATCTGAAATCACAAAGATCGTCGCCATCGGCCAGGGTTTTCGTTCGAACAAGGTTAAGCCCTGTCATGTACTCGGCAGCAACATAGTCTGCATTACAGAAAGCCTTGCAGATTTCAGGAGCTCCCTGATCTTTTAGATATTTGACCAGTCCGCATTGAAGAATATCCATCGCCCAATAGGCATCAGATTTGGGAATCTTAAAAAGCCAGCCATCGGGTTCATATGGAAACTCCATTTTTTTATTTGCCGCCTTAACTAGAAACTTCCATCTGCTCATTTTTGAATACATAAATCTCATGAGAGGGGAGTGTTCTCTTGTCTGTCTTGCGCTGTCGCAGATAAAGTCGTTTAAAACGTCAAAGGCCCGGGCCGTCTCAAAACCGAATTCGCTGAGGAGGACTCGGTATATGGAGAGACCTAAAACACCAAAGCTGAAGTTCTGCCTATTCATGGATTCACGGTATACCGGCGCTCCCGGCTCTAATTTTTGAAATTCATTCAGCGTCTTCTCACAAAAGAGATCGTAGCGATCTTCTCCCACGTGTTTAACAATGACGGGACGGCTCCATTTCAGCCTTTTAACTACTTCTTTCTTTTTCATCTTTTTTATCTCCCTTCTTCCATCTTCATCACTCCTGGATTTAGGCATTCCTAACATCAGTATATAGTTAGGCACGGAAATAACTCTCCCTAATATTGTTAGGTTCCGGATGAAAATCCTAAAAAGTTGAGATTTCAGGCACTTTACCACAGCCTGGGCATCCCCAACACAAATTTTCGATAGCATTTTCTTTATAGGAAGCAGATTATCTTCTCCATCTTTCCCTCTTTTTAAATTTATTTCTTATTATTTTACCGCAGACGCTATCATGATCCTGGGCATCCCAAAGCCCTTCGAGTAGGTAATAAAATTCTCAGAGAACCCAGCTTCTTTGAACATAGCTTGCACCTCTTTTCCCGTGTAAAGTCTGATATCACATTCTTTGATGTGTTTTGTATGATCTATACCATCATCCGCATTCCAGCCCAAGCTGATAACTAACCGCCCTCCAGGGCGTAATACCCGGTGAATCTCCTTCAAGGATCCCAGAGAATTTGGCCAGAACATGAAGGTCGCGATCGCCGCGGCTGCGCTGAACTTTTCGTCTTCCCAGGGGACCTCTGATGCATCACCATGACGGAATTCTGCCGTACCTTCATCAACGCGGTTTTGGTTATAGCGTGTTGACAATTTGACCATATCTTCAGAGTGATCCAGTCCAGCAACGCTGTGAACATGTGATGCATATAGTTTCATGAAAACCCCCGAACCACAGCCCACCTCCAGGTAATCGTCTTTCGTCTGGAGATTCAACGCGGCAGCCACATTCTTGTATATGGTTCTATGTGCTATTGCCATGAATCGGGCTCTAACCCCGCCCGAAAAATCGGCTTTTCAGCTCGTGAGACATTTGATCTATTCATTTTTTCCTTTCGTGGCTTGATTGTCGCACTCAGGCTCACCATATACTACCTGAAGGGTGGATTCAATTATCCCATATTTTTTAGACAGGTATTTATCTATCCCTGATACAGTTTCCTTATGGCCATTATCCAGCTGTATGTATGCGGAGAAGACGAACATATCGTCCGTGATAGCCCAGAGGTGCGGGCGGTAAACTCCTTTGAGTTCTGGGAATTTTTTCATAAGATCTTCCGTTATCATAGCCGTATTCAAGCCTCTTGGAGCCATCTCTAGAAGTATTATCGTCGATTCCTTCAGAACGCCAAAGGCCCAATACAAGATTACTGCTGAAATGCCCAGGCTTACCAGAGGGTCCAGGATATTCCAACCCGTATATATTATGATTATTGCCGCTGCGATAATGCCGATTGAAGAGACGGCATCCGCCACCATATGATAAAAGACCGACCTAACGTTCAGATTTTTGTGGCTCCCTCTTAAGATGTAAACGCTGAGAAGATTTACGCCCAGTCCGAGTAAAGCTATCGACAACATCTGAAGCCCCATTACTTCCATCGGATGCAGGATCCTCAGAATTGCTTCATAAACGATGACCCCAACCACGAGAAGGAGGACCAACCCGTTAACGAAAGCAGCCAGCACTTCTGCCCTGTAAAGACCAAATGTCCTGTGGTGGCAGGGAGGTTTTCTGGCGATGAATATGGCGATCAAGCTTATCCCGATAGCAAATGAGTGGGTGAACATATGTCCCGCATCGCTTATCAGCGCTATGCTGCCTGTAAGAAATCCGCCGATTACCTCGACGACCATCACCGTTAGCGTGATGATCAGAGATAGTGTTAGTTTTCTCTTCTCAACGGAACGATGCTCGAAGAGATGTTCAGAGAAACCGTGAACATGTTTTTCCATTTACCCTCCTATCACTTTTTTTTTGAAAGACTCAACAACATCCACCCACCTCGCATTTTCCAGCCTCCCGCCTTTTGCTGCTCTTCCCATAGATGCTGATAAAGCCCTCCTGTTTCCACCAGGCTGTCGTGGGTCCCTCTTTCATATATCTGGCCATCCTTAAGCACCAGTATCTGATCGGCATTCTGTATAGACTTGAAACGATGGGCAATAACAACCAGGGTTTTCTCCTGAACAAGGTTTTCCAGCGCTTTTTGGATCTCGGACTCATTCTCCGGATCCAGGGAGGCAGTGGCTTCGTCCAGCAATATGATGGGGGCGTCCTTTAAAATAGCCCGGGCGATGGAAATTCTCTGCCGTTCTCCTCCCGAAAGAGATTTTCCCTCCTCGCTTACTAAAGTATCATATCCCTGTGGAAGGTTTTCAATAAACTCATTACATTGGGCCAAGCGGGCCGCCTCTCTCACTTCCTCGTCGGTGGCATCATGCTTTCCTACCCGAATGTTATTGGCAACCGTATCATTGAAGAGGTATACGTCCTGAAATACCATGGCAACACGAGAAAGCAGTTTATCTGGATAAAGTTTTTCAATGGGGACATCACCAATGCAGATAGTACCGGATTGTGCATCCCAGAAGCGGGCAATCAGATTGGTCATGGTAGTCTTACCTGCCCCACTTGGTCCCACGATGGCAGTAAAAGAGCCTTCTGGAAGTATGGCATTGATCCCTTCGAGGACCTCTGAGCCGTCATCCCGGTATCGAAAACCTACATCCTTCAGTTCAATATCATATCTCACAGGAAGTTTTGGGTGTGCGGGTTCCGAAAGCGGGCTTTCCTTCAGAATGGCATCGATACGATTGCCCCCCTCAAATATGATCCCCAAATGGCCCATGATGGTAATTAATCCGACAAATTTACTGAAACAGCCGGTTCCCAAAAGTAAAAAGAGGATAAGTGTAGGGACATCGGTTTGACCTATCTGAAGCAGGTATAGACCCACAGGGAGGATGAAAATCCCACCCCCCAGTACAATCGCGGTAAACATAGCCCAGAAGGGAGTCGTGCTTTTTGCAACGGAGAGGTTAAACTTACGATAGGCTAACACAGATTCTTTCAATCGCTTAAAGGAATCAATGGTCAAATTGAAGACCTTGACCACAGGCATCCCCTGGGCATACTCCACGGTTGTCGAGTGCATCTCTTCCTGGGAGTTGTGCCACTGCCGCATAAGCTCCTGGCGATTCTGGCCGGTCCATGCACCGCCCCACATCATTTTGATCAGAACCATGCCAATGAGAAGTGGGATCGATGCTGCCAGAGCCATACGCCAATCGATGTAAAACAGGAATGCAAGGGTGGCCACGGGCAGCACCAGTCCTGAAACAATATCGGGGAGGTGATGGGCAACAAAATTCTCAATTAGCTCAACATCCTCCTGAATGACTTTACGCACCCTGCCGGAATTATTTTTTGTCCAAAAACCCATCGGAAGAGTGCCGATATGCCGGATAAGCCGCGCCCTGATCCTGTATAACAGATCAAAAGCGGCAATATGGCTGAACACAAACGAAGAGACTGTCAGCAGATATGATAGAGCCACTGCGATGATCCCGTAGCCTATCATTTTAAGCACGGGTTCCGCGGATGCTCCGACCCCTGCTTCCAGATAGTACTGAACGATGTAATAGATGAGAGCAAGAGGTACTATGGCAAGCAGGGACGCTATAGCCGCAAGAATGGTAGATAGTAAAAATTCACGCTTTTTCTCTTTGGCAGCTCGTAAAAGCAGGTTGTCTTTCATTTTTTACTTTCTTCTTTAGTTCTCATCCTTTTTCCTCCTTTCAATTTTTTACCCTATTGCTACTACCCACCTCGATTACGGTTCCGGATACACAAACACCCCATGCTGGCTCAGGTCGTAGTCAATGCGCATGAACCTGGTCAGGTACTCCTGATGGATGGCCTGTGGGTCCAAATCGCTGAACAGGTCGGGATGGAACCACTTCGCCAGATAGGCGGTGCCCACGAGCAATTTACCTCCACCAGTCAACCCATAATAAAATCCGTAGACCTTTCCCGTTTTTACCGCCTTGAGCTCAGCTAATTCGGCTCGACCCGTACTCGCGTTTCGGTGTGCCTCCAGTTCCGCCGGATCATCCACGTCATACCCACAGGCGACCCCAGGAGTGCCCATCATGGGATAGGGCTGTGCCTGAGAGACGATGATGTCGGGATCGCGCATAATTACCCACTCCGGGTCAACCTGTCCCCATTGTTGAGACATATCCGCAGCAATGTTTATACCGCCAGCCTGGGCTATCAAATCGGCAAACACAGGGCAGTCATCATTAAAAGTCATGTAAGGTACAAACTCGAAGTACACCCGAGGCCTATCCTCT
>DACJ01000028.1 GCA_002494765.1 Euryarchaeota archaeon UBA186 | reverse complement strand
CACAAGTCTTTGGTTTACACACCCACATGACTGTATAGTCCCAAAAAGATTTTTATACTAGATCCTAATGCACTTTTGATGTCTAAGCTCCCCAAAGAGATCATAGGAAAAATACGCGAAGAGGTCAGTAAAGGCAGATCGAGGTATAAGGTAGCTGCCAAATTTGGAGTTAGCCCCAGGACCGTCTATGACTACACCGACGATCTTCCTAAGAAATGGAAAAGGGGCATCCCCCAGGAGACCAAAAATCTCATAATTAAAAAAGCGAAAGAAGGTGAATCCATGCTACAGATATCCAGAGAGGTCGGCGTGTCTTACCAAACCGTTAGCAAGATAGTAAAAGAGGTATCAAACCCCGACCACAGATGGCCCAGGGTCAAGGGGAAGGCATTGGATCTGCTGAAAAAACTCTCGGAGAAAGGATACTCTCTCTGCTCGGAAAAGAGGACCTTTCGAAAAGTTAAGGGATATCTCCCCTCTGTCCTGAGAATTAACTTTAAGGGCCAAACCATGTGTTTTTTGGAGGAGAGAAAAGAGGAAGCTCTAAAGGTTTTTTTAGAGAAAAAGAGGGTGAGAATTAAAAGCTACAAAGAGCTAAAAACCATCAGCGAAATATTCGGCGTAAAGCTGGATAGGGAAAAGAAGCAGGATCTCATCGACAATTTTTCTGGCTAGAGAAGAATTTCCCCAGTTGACCTATCACCTCAACATCTCCAACAACCGCTTCGCCGCCCCCTCGGGATCCTCAGCTCCAGAGATCGCTGATATCACGGCTACGCCATCCGCCATCTCAGCTACCTTCTTGATGTTCTCTAAAGTAATGCCTCCTATAGCTATTATCGGTATTTTGATCTTTCTTTTGGCCTCTCTAAGGGGTTCGATGCCAGTCACCACTACGCCTTCTTTGGACCCAGTTGGGAATACAGAGCCAAACCCTATGTAGTCAGCAGCGCTTTCGACTTTTAGGGCATTCTCCACCGATGAGGCAGAGGCCCCAATGATCCTGCCACCCACCAGCTCCCTGGCGATGTCAAGAGGCATATCTCTCTTTCCAAGATGGACCCCGTCAGCTCTTACGGCGAGTGCCACATCGACCCTATCGTTTACTATGAACAAAGCCCCGTGCTCGTCACAGAGCTCCTTTATCTCCTTCCCTTTCTTAACGAGGTCTATCGTGTCCTTTTCCTTTTCCTCCCTGTACTGAATTGCCCCAGCGCCCCCCTTTAAGGCGTGCCTCGCTATCTCGATGCTATTCGTTATTACGCAGAGCCTCAATTTCTTCACATCTTCGCTCTTCATACCTCTATCCTTATTTCGTCCGCATATCTATCAAAGTTCATACAGAGCTCATAAATCGAGTCGATTAACGAATAGTTGAGAGTCCCGGGACCCTTTTTGTCCGCGAGTTCTGATGCTAATCCGAAAAGGGAGAGGCCATAAAGGGTGGAGTAAAAGGGCTCCTCACCGACGGCCAAAAAGACCGCTATGGTGGATGTAGCCATACATCCGCTCCCGGTTACTAGTCTCAACATCTCAGATCCATTTCTCACTATGCCCAGTTCGCCCAAAGAGGCGACCACGTCTTCTCTACCCGTTATAGCCACAGCCGTGTTCAATTCATTTGATGCCCTGCCAGCCAATTTTTCTCTCTCCTCCAGACCCTCACCGGTGAGCGAGTCGACGCCTCTCATCTGCCTCCCCTTTAAAAGGGAACTGATCTCATCGTAGTTCCCCTTTATCACTTCCATCTCCACTTTCCGCAGTTTCCCAAAGCCGCCCATCCTGAAATCTGTAGACCCCACTCCAACAGGATCCAATATCACCGGTATTCCCAGTTCATTGGCCTTAACGCCAGCTCTTATCATAGCTTCAAGGCTCTTTTCGCTGAGGGTCCCTATGTTCAACACCAGACACTGGGCCCCTGAGACCATGTCTGCGACCTCTTCAGGCTCGTCGGCCATTACCGGTGAAGCGCCCATCGCCAGAGTCAGGTTGGCGGTCACGTTGCTGACCACCTGGTTCGTTATCTGGTGTATTATTGGCCTTCTCTCCTTTATTAGCCCTAGATCCCTTCCCATCCTCCCTACGCTACTCAATTGAGTACCTCGCCGCTGCTAATCTGGCCACCGGCACCCTAAATGAAGAGCAGCTCACGTAGTCGAGCCCGGTCTTATAGAAGAACTCTATCGAGGACGGATTGCCGCCGTGCTCCCCGCAGATCCCCACCTTTAGTTTGGGGTTCGCCTCCCTCCCCTCCTCGATCGCAATCGCTACCAGCCTTCCAACACCGTCCCTGTCCAAAACCTCAAACGGGTTCTGAGAGAGTATGCGCTTATCGATGTAGTCAGGCAAGAACTTGGATTCCGCATCATCTCTAGAATAGCCGAAGGTGGTTTGAGTAAGATCGTTAGTGCCGAAAGAAAAGAAGTCGGCATGCCTGGCGATCTGGCTGGCGGTTAGGGCGCCTCGCGGCAGTTCTATCATCGTTCCCACTTTATACTCCAGTCTCTCTCCGAACTGATCCATCACCTCTCCCGCTGTCCTTACCGCAAGCTCTCTCAACATCGCCATCTCCCTGTAATGGCCTATCAGAGGCATCATTATCTCTGGCTTGACTACGAGCCCCTCCCTCTGTAGCTCGCAAGCCGCCTCTATTATAGCCCTCACCTGCATCTCATATATCTCCGGATATCTTATCCCGATCCTGCATCCCCTGTGACCAAGCATCGGATTGTGCTCCATGAGCTCCCTCAACCTCTTCAACATCAGCTCCTTGTCCTCATCCTTTACTCCATTCATCCTGTTCTTAGTTACCTCAACCAAGAGCTCTTCGAAGTTGGGCAGAAACTCGTGTAGGGGGAGGTCTATCAACCTTATGGTTACAGGGAGGCCATCCATAGCCTTGAAAATCTCCTTAAAATCTCCTTTCTGCATCGGCTTCAGCTCGTCCAGGACCTTCCTTCTTCCAGCCTCATCCCTGGCAATTATCATCTCCTGCACGATTGGCAATCTAGAAGGATCGTTGAACATCCTTTCGGTTCTACAGAGTCCTATGCCTTCAGCTCCGAACTCCCTCGCTCGAGAAGCCGCCTCAGGAGTATCGGCATTGGCCCTCACCCCTATCTTCCTTACATCGTCGGCCCAGGAGAGAAGCTCCAAAAGCTCGGGCCCCATCTCAGGATCGACCATTGGAACTTCTCCCAGAATAACGTTTCCTGTGGAACCATCTATAGTAATTACGTCTCCTTTATTTACAGTGAAATCTCCAGCTACGAATTTTTCCCGCTCCATATCGATGGAAATCCCGCCTGACCCCACCACCGCGGGCTTACCCATGCCCCTCGCAACCACGGCGGCATGGCAGGTCATCCCCCCTCTAGACGTCAATATCCCCTGTGCAGAGACTATCCCATGTATGTCCTCCGGCGTGGTCTCTAACCTCACCAGTATAATCTTTTCTCCCCTGCTTCCCAGCTCATCCGCCTCGTCTGTATCAAAAATCACCTCGCCAGTAGCCGCGCCAGGAGAAGCGTTTAAGCCCTTCGCTATGATCTTCACCTGCGCACTGGTGTCAATCCTTCTGTGAAGTACCTGCTCCAGCTGTTCAGGCGCTATTCTCCTTATGGCTTCCACTTTGTCTATCAAACCTTCCTTAACCATGTCATGTGCGATCCTCACCGCGGCCTGGGAAGTACGCTTTCCGGTTCTGGTCTGGAGCATGTACAGCTTCCCGCTCTGAATGGTGAATTCGAAGTCCTGCACATCTTTGTAATGATCTTCAAGCGTCCTGGCCACATCCAAAAGCTGACCATGCATCTCGGAAAGCTCATCCTTTAAGTTCGCCAGGAGTCGCGGAGTCCTTATCCCCGCGACCACATCCTCACCCTGAGCGTTCAAGAGATATTCCCCATAAAGACCATGCTCACCGGTTGAAGGGTCTCGTGTGAACCCAACGCCGGTCCCGGAGTCAGGACCAAGGTTGCCGAAAACCATTGCCTGGACGTTGCAGGCAGTCCCCCAATCTTCGGGAATATCGCTTATCTTTCTGTAGGTTTTAGCTCTGGGAGTGTTCCAGGATCCGAACACCGCCTTTATAGCATCCCATAGCTGATCTAGGGGGTCTTGAGGGAATTTCAATCCTTTATCTTTTACTTTCTCCTTGTACTCCTCTACGACCTCCTTAAGAGCGTCTGGGCCCAACTCCATGTCGTACTTGACCCCCTCCTTTCTCTTCACTCTTTCTAAAATATCCTCGAAATCCTCACGGGGCAAGCCCATGACCACGTTGCTGTACATCTGTATAAGCCTTCTATAGGAGTCAAAAGCAAACCTCTCATCCGCTTTTGCCGCTAACCCTTTAACCGTTTCATCGTTCAACCCAATGTTCAGAACTGTGTCCATCATCCCAGGCATCGAGACCCTGGCCCCAGACCTTACTGATACGAGTAAAGGATTCTGAGGGTCGCCGAATCTTGATCCTGCCCTCTTCTCTACATCCCTGAGCGCTTCCTCAACCCCATTATCCAAGCCCTCCGGCAACTCGCCGTTTGTCCTGAAGTAGTGTATGCAAGCTTCAGTCGTTATCGTAAAGCCGGGTGGCACCGGCAAGCCTATTCTGGCCATCTCAGCAAGATTCGCTCCCTTTCCCCCCAGGAGCTCTTTCATGGAGGCCTCCCCCTCAGCACCGTCAGGTCCAAATTTGTAGACGTATTTCATTGAAGCGGAAATGTCGGGGGGCTATTAAAAAATAGCGATTAAAAATAGCAGATATATGGATAAAGAGAAGGTATTTGGACTCTACAGAGTATTAAAAGCGACACTATGTAGCAGTTTTATGCAGGATCCGTTAAACGATGAATTAAGTCCCTCAAGCGGCTGTGGGACAGAATTCACGTAGCTAGCAAGAACAGGTTGTGCCATATGTCAATTGAGAACGACGCAGTATCTATGCGATCCGCTCTCCGCTGCCTCACGATCCAGCCAAATCTCCTCTTATCGGCCGAAAAGCCGCTTTCGGAATTGTTCCGTCTGAAGTATTCTTTCAGATGTCCAAATGGATCTGATACAAATCCGAACAACTCCCGTTTCCACTTCCA
>DACJ01000113.1 GCA_002494765.1 Euryarchaeota archaeon UBA186 | reverse complement strand
CTGGAATACTTTCCATCATGTCGACCAAGAGATGCCCTATACCCCCAGGCCCCTGTTCGCGCCTGTCTATCTCTTCAATCGTCGAATCGTCCATATTTATCCTTTTCTGCTTTTCCCTTAACTCTACTTCCTCTTCGAGGAATACCTTCTTTCCAGCTTCTCTTTCTCTTTTTATATTTACCTTTATATCATTTATATCTACCATCTTAAAACCTCCTGTGTTATCTTTTTATACGCCCTACCAACCCTGCTGTTGGGAGCGAGATGTGAAAGGGGCAGCCCCTTAACCTGGCTCATATGCACCTTCGAGGAAAATGGAACGGGGAAAATGCTCGCGAAACCCTCGATGTCGACCCCTACGCTCCAGTTTCCGAAGAGCCTTACCCTGTTAAATATAGCCATCATCGGCTTTACTTTCCCATTTAGCTCCTGGAGGGTTTTTGCGAGCCCCTCTAAACCTTCTAGAGCGAAGAGCCCATCTAACGGAACTATCGCGAAGTCCGAAAGCGCTAGGGTCTCTGCAACTGCCCCTGGAGGGGGATCGATCAGTATATAATCGTAATAATTCTCGACTTCTTCGAGTCCTTTTTTGAGGTCAAAACCATCCGGTAGATGTAGGGCGACATGCACCCCGCTCCGGGTTTCACATATGCTCATTCTCGCCTCGTCATCGCCAGAAACTAGACTTTTATCTATGCCCAGCCCGGATGTGGCACATCCTTGGGGATCCAGATCAACCACCAATACCTTCTTCCCCAATAGAACGAGGTAGCCTGCTACATTTATACATGAAGTAGTCTTACCACTGCCCCCCTTTTGATGTGTGAAGGCTATTTTCATCCCATCCTCCTTTTTTTAGGATTTTAATTATATTTTGTAGATAACGTTAGCCCATTATATATTCTTCGGTCAGATTTCTCGTATTATATATTTTCCGCTTTAAAATCCTCGACTCTTTCGGGGACGCAGTAGCCCAAGGCAGGGCATCGAAGCTATACCCGAAACCTCTACTTAATCGCCTCACAACTGCAATGGCCATATATATAAGCTCTATTTAGGAAATACTATACATCACCATCGAGAATCCTAATCACAGCAAACTCACGATCACGGGAAGCAGTATTACCCCCATGGCGTGGCTTCTTCTCACTCCTAGAAGTGGAGCGATCAACCCTATACCCATACCAACGGCTAGAGTCAAAAGTCCCAATAACCCCGTAAACAGAAAAACCAGCACTGACATTAACAGGAGTACCCCTATCAAAAGAGGTCTATACGGCATTGACGTGAAGACCTCAGCGAACCTCTTACCTATCCACCTAGTGGCATAATATCCGATCAACGAGGCGATGATCACGCCGATCAATAGGCTCGCTAGCTGAAGCGGCAAAAACCCTGACCATTCCTCCATCACCATCGTGTTCATCACGCTGGCCGTAACCCCGCTCCTCGCTTTTCCGATGGTGAATAGAGCCGCTATGCAAAAAAATGCGTCAGCCGTGTTCACGCTGCAGAGCGTTACTATCACCTGTTCTGGGGTCTTATTCCTTCTAGCAAGCATGGAGAGAATCGTTGCCTGAGCTGCGCTCATTCCTGGCAGAAAGCCCAGAATGGAGGCGGTCGAGGAGCCTATTAGCACCGATTTTACACTTTCCATCCTGTTAAAAACTGGCTCTTCTACCCTTTGTGTAGGTATCTTGGGAGAGAGCATGAGCGAGTGCGAGAGCGTAGCAAATCCGAATAGTCCCGTCAATGCAGGGAACAATCCCCCACTTGGCATATTTATTGGAGAGGTATATGAAATTTCAGAAACGACCTCGCCAAAAAGGCCAGAGAGCAAAAATATCAGAACGGCGGCCGCCAAAGCGAGAGCTCTAGACCACTTGAACCTCATCAACTCGGCTCTGCCATCGACCGTAACCTCAATGTTCTTAAAGACTGCAGGATTCATTTCTGTACCCTTTACGAATATTCTTCGCCCCCGTTGGTCCTCGAGTTCAAAAGTGTGGAAATCATAGATCTTCACTGCTTTACCCGTTATCTTACACTCGCTGCCCAGTTTCAGAGATACAGTTTTTTCCTCTTCGTCTCTCCCTTCATTCCATATCGCAAGGGGTTTTATCCCGTTCTCTTTCGGCACTAGACCTTTTTTGTAGGGAACTGCCCCCCTCTCAGTAAGTATCAAAAGCACTGAAATCGCTGTTAGAATATAGACCATGTACTCGTTCAAAATTCCGTATAGATTTACCGGAGGAGCCATTATAAATCTATACGGGAATACGAAGAGAAAGCCAAATAGCACTGCACCTAGACTGCCGATCGCGCTTAGAGCTACAGCCTGATATCCTCTTCCCTCCAGCAATAGAGAGTGTGCCGGCAATAACGTAAGGGCCGTATCGCCTTCAGGGGCTCCCAAAAAGGTGGTCGGGATAAAATTCACGAAAGTATGAGTTATCGAGCAGGCGATCATGGCTACGCAGACCATCAAAAGGGCGTCTTCGACTCCAGAAAGATAAGATACGATAACCGGGGATAGAGATGCGAGCATTAATGCCACGTTGTTGGCATGGAGTCCCGGCACTAATCCAGTTACCATCCCTAATATAGAACCCAGGATAGCGAAGGAGACAGTTAGAAGGATTAGATGGGGGTCCATCCCCCCACATCGAAATAGTAGCGCCAGTCTTCGTAGATCAGCCTTCCTTTAAGCGTGAGATTTCCGCTCAATTCATCTGGGCAATCCTTAACCTCTATGCTTATCGAGCCATTTTTTAGAAATCCCTCTTCCAAGTAACCTGCGACCGCTATCTCTTTCCCAACATAGAATTGCGGAGCTTTTTTTAACGTCTCAAGTGGTATTAAACAGTTATTGCTCTCTAAGAGCTCCACTTCATCGGAGCTGTCGAAGACGACCTGATACCTTCCTTGATACGTTGACACTTTTCCAGTAACTTTAATGACATCTCCGATGCATATATTCACGTGTTCCACATCCCAAGATATAACCTCTACAGATAAGGGAAAAGCTTCGCCATGTATATCAGCCTTAAATGGTTTGTTTCCGCCCCCCTCTTTTATGTCATAAACAATACCTATCACTGAAACCCTCTGATCTAGACGCGCACTAAGGTCTGAGATGTCAACCGTGGGTGGAGCAGATCTGCCTCCCACTACCGCGAGAATTAAAACCCCTAAAAAACATAAGGGCACTATGGCCCTAGTTAGCTTAAACTCAAAGCCTCTTTTCTTCTTCATTTCAACGGTAATGATATGCACAGTTAAAAATTTGGTTTGAAACTAGAATAAAAAATAGGAACGAGGAAAAAGGATTAAATGCTCCACTGCAATAGCTCTTAGCTCCCGTAGTGTAGTCCGGCCAATCATTTCGGCCTTTCGAGCCGAGGACCCGGGTTCAAATCCCGGCGGG
>DACJ01000030.1:8324-10222 GCA_002494765.1 Euryarchaeota archaeon UBA186 | reverse complement strand
GGTGGCCCGCTTAACGACTTCTCTACGACACTAGGCACCCACGTGGAATACCTAACATCAAGCGGGCAGCGTTTACACCCTGGACTACCCGGGTATCTAATCCGGTTTGCGCCCCAGGGTTTCACCCCTCACCGTCGGAGCCGCTTTAGCTAGACGCCTTCGCCACTGATGGTCCCTATAGGATTACAGCATTTTACCGCTACCCCATAAGTACCTCTAGCTTCCCTCGGTCCCAAGCCTAGTAGTCTACCCGGACTTCGAATAGTTGAGCTATCCGATTTCCCCAGGCATTTGCTAAGCCGGCTACGGGTGCTTTAGACCCAATAATAGTGGCTACCACTCGGGCTGCGGGTATTACCGCGGCGGCTGGCACCCGTCTTACCCAGCCCTTCCTACCCCCAGCTTTTTAGACTGGGGAACAGTCTACGCAGTACGTAGACACTTGGAGTTCCCTCGTCGCGCTTTCGCGCATTGCGAAGTTTTCGCGCCTGCTGCGCCCCGTAGGGCCTGGATTCTTGTCTCAGAATCCATCTCCGGGCTACCTCTCCCAAGGCCCGTACCCGTCGTTGGCTAGTTGAGTCGTTACCCCAACTACTACCTGATAGGCCGCAGACCCATCCTCAGGCGCCGGAGCTTTGGGTTTAGGAACGTTCCAGTATCCTAAACCTATGGGGTATTATCCTCAGTTTCCCGAGGTTATCCCCCTCCTGAGGGTAGGTTATCCACGTGTTACTGAGCATTACGCCAGGTCTCCCAAAAGGGTGCCCACGACTTGCATGGCTTAGTCGAACTCCAATAGCAGTAGCCTCCGGCAGGATCAACCGGAATTGAGCGGAGCTTTACCCTAGTCCCATATCAGATCTAAGAGATCACGATGTCTCGGGTATCTTAGATCCTCATTCCTGCTTCTATTTTCTGTATTAGTGAACCATGGTTTTTAAGCCTTTCCCTCGTTTTTTTCTGTACAGTCCGGAAAGTATTTCCCACCCAAGGTGTTAACAGCGAAAACTTGAAACTGAGGGCTAAGAAGTCAAAAGATCTGATAAGGGGAAAGGAGGAAGGGATGCTCTCCAGAACCATAGCAGGGGATCTTAAAATCTCAAGACGAGGAATTAGATCTGGAGAGAGTACAAAGATACGGGAACCTTTCCCATGACAGGCCAAAACATGGGTAGACCACCAGCCCCTCCTCTCTCCGATCATGAAAAGGAGCTCATAAGAAAAGAAAAGCAAAGCAGAGATACAAACACCTCTTTTTTCCTGACACTTAAATTAGAAAGCTTTAGATAAGTTTCCATATATCCCTAAGCGATGTTAAGGGAATGCTTTGAGCACGGCTACTTCAGAGGGGCAAAATGCCCTATCTGCGAAGAGGAGGGCAAGTTCATCATGGATGGAGAAGAGGTTGAAAAGCTAAGTCGTACTCTAACGGGGATATTGAGACATTTTCCCCAGCATTTCAACGTTCAGATGGATTCTCATGGATGGGTCGATATAGAGGAGCTGGCTTTTGCCGCATCAAAGAAGAGAAAGCAGCTCCACTGGGTGAGGCTCAGACACATTACAGCGATAGCCTCCACCGACCCTAAGGGCAGATACGAGATAAACGACGATAAGATAAGAGCTACTTACGGCCACTCGTTTGAGATCGATTTAGATAGGCCTATGGATAAGATTCCCGACAAGTTATACTACTCCTGCTCGCCGGAAGAGGAGGGTGTCATGCTCAAGAGCGGGATAAAACCAGTTGGCAGAAGCATGATCCATCTGAGCGATAATTATGAAAAAGCGGTAGAGATCGGAAAGATGCATATGGATTCTCCCGTGATCTTGAGCATAGACGCCAAAAAGGCGAGAGCAGAGGGCGTGGAGATTATGAGAGGAGGAGAAGGAGTCTA
>DACJ01000030.1:2938-8157 GCA_002494765.1 Euryarchaeota archaeon UBA186 | reverse complement strand
TTTTTCTCGTAAGTGTCGACTTTCGTTCATCCAGTGATTCAGTGTTCCATGGGCCCGGCCGGATTCGAACCGACGACCAACAGGTTATGAGCCTGTCGCTCTACCGGACTAAGCTACGGGCCCCTGATTGGCTAAAGAGCTCGAGTTTTTTATTTTTTGCTATCTTTTTCCATGAGCCACATTATGGCCTCAGCGGGATTGTTGTCGCACTTTTTGAGAGCTTTTTTGGCATCTTCCTCCGATACGTTTGCCTGTTGTGACACGAGCTCGATGTCCTCCTTTCGTATCCTCCCCAATATTTTATAATTTCCCGATATCTGGAAGGTCTTTTGGCCCTGTGCCTTCATCGCCGTGACCGTGGGTTCATCAAAAACGTATTTCTCGTCCTTGCATACTATCATCACTTTTTCGACCCCTTCGATTTCTTCGACCCTTATCCCAAGCTGGTCCATCATGCCTTTTAACCTTCTGGGATCGACGTTCCCCCTTCCACCTGGGATCATAGTCGACTAAAACGCGTCTTTGAATTAAACCTTTCGCTTATCTATCTCGAAGATCCATACCGCATCTCTTGGAAGATTTTCGATGTCTAGTTCGCCGCTTTCATCGTCCCACATGAGATCCTCATAGTCATCATATGTGAGATTGTAGTATTCCGGATAGTACGTATATGCTAATATGAAAGGTTCATCAAAGAATTTAAGCAGAGCCTCCTCCTCGGGCACGACATAATCTCCTGCCCCTGGGTTGGTCTCCGCGCTTTTTGCCACTATGCCGGCTCTCCACATCTGCACGCTGACGAAGACATAACTAATATTACATCTTTCCACTTCTTCACGACAGCTATTGTTGAATTCCTCGGCGGCAAATATCCAATAGGCCTGGTTCCAGGTCACGTTTTCATGCTTAGCTATGCCGAATATCAAATCGCTTCCTCCCATATCAGAAGCTATTACGTCTTCCGGCCGTATTTCGCCGCTTTCCGCTATCCAGTAGGCGCCAGCGAGTTCCCCATCTGTGAAACCTTCGTCATACAACCTAATTGAAAGAGGGGGATAAGCCACTAAACCACAGACCACCAAAAGCGCGATCGTGCCGTATTTTAAGAGCTTTTTTCTCTTCACACTTGCCCTGGTTAGCGCTACCCCTACCAGCACGAATCCGGTCATTGCGATATAATCGCCATGCCTGTATGGGTACAAAAAAGTCATTTGAGTGATTAAACCGATCATCAACGATATCAAGGGAGCGATAGTCAAATAGACGAACTGGTTTTCTTCGCCCTTGCAAAGCTGTTTTCCGGTGGCGGCAAATGATATAGACAAGAGCGTGGGCACTATCCATATCAGGTGGAGGGGGTTAAGAGCATAGTCAAGTCCGATAGGGAGGGGTACGAACAGGAGGATCACAGCTATGGAAGAGAGCGCTCCAAATGTTATGAATGCCATCTTCAGCCCTTTTCTGTTTCCCTTCTCTTGAAGGATTCTCTCCTCTCTCTCTTTAATACGACTCGAGACCTTTCTCCCGAGTCGCACGACGAGTGGGACTACACTCAAGGACGCCGCACCCAGAACAAACAGGGCCCAGATGGGGAGCGGGATTACTTTTTGGATGGTACTTATAAATGATTCACGGAAAGTTGGGCACGCAATTAAAGCGAAAGCCAGAGAAAAAATCAATAGAAATGCCAGATATGGTATCTCGACCCTCAACTTATCTGTATCATTGTGCTTTCTTCCGATTTCCCTGAAGAACACCATGGAGAGAACCCCGATTATCAGGAAGTAGGTTGTGAAGTTGTGAGTCAGGACCAGAGCTATGGTGCTGGCGTATAGAATGGGCAAACTTCTTTTGTCCTTGTACGAAAAGTACAGCATGAGAAGACAAAGTCCGAATAAGGGGAAACCCAACACCGCTTTTACTGGCCTAGAAGAGACGAGGGTGAAAAGAGGGGATACCGCGAGAAACGCCCCAGCGATTAGGGATATCTTTTCGTCTTTGAAGATCTTAAGAGCAAGAAGCATGATCATGGCTATAGCGATTAGGGAGAAAAGAGGGGCTATAGAAAGGGTTCGAACGGTGCTGGTGCCAAATAGCTTCACTAAGATGCCAAAGAAACCATAAAAACCTACGAACTCGGCCTCCTGGCTCCCCCAGCCCGGAAAGGAGTAAGTTAAACCCTCTTTCTCTATGAGTGTGTTTACCTGATAAATATATCTCCCAAGGTCATCTCCTATGAGGGCATACTCTGCCAGTGGAACAAGGCGAACCGCCATCCCCGCGACGAATATCGCCACAATGCAAAGATAGAATTGCTTCGCCCTCATACGTTAACTGATATTATAAACTTGATATATAAGTTTAATCCCAATCCGGGCGTTGCCCCACAGACTAATGCGGCTATCCCGGGCGGAATTGGCTTATATCGCCCGTCCATAGGTGTTGCCATCAATCTAAATATAATGGGCTGCCACCCTCCACGTTCAGCGTGTAGAGGTTGCCATCGTCTGAAGCTATGAATACCGTCCCGTTTTCCACCGTTGGTGATGCCTGGATATAATATTCAGTTGGACAATTCCAGATTAGTTCTCCAGTCTCCGCATCAAGAGCATATACGTTAAAGTCGTACGAACCAAAGAAGACTTTTCCGTCAGATATCGCAGGAGATGACCTGACCCAATAATCAGCATCGTAGCTCCAGATTAGTTCTCCAGTCTCCGCATCAAGGGCATACACACAGCTGTCATCCGATCCAAAGAAGACTCTTCCATCCGATACCGTCGGGGAAGACCTTACCATGTACCCAGTTTCATACCGCCATAAGAGGCCCCCGTCTTCAGAATCAACCGCGTACATGTACCAGTCATCCGATCCAAAGAAGACTCTTCCATCCGATACGGCAGGGGCCGCTTTTATTATGCCATCAGTGGCAAAGCTCCAGATTAAATTATCATCCTCATCAAATGCACGCATATCGCAGCCCATTCCCGAGAACTCCATACCATTTACCTTTACTGAGGAGGTGCCAACCAGCTCATCAGGACCATAATCTCTGCTGGGCTCTGGTCCCCTGGATTCGGTAGGCCCCAGAACGGTCCACCTGTCGTTGAGCATATCTTCAGGCGGCATCACTAAAGCCATGACCCCTAAATCATGTTCTTTTTTGTACTCATCAACCCTGAATTCCTGCCCACATGGAAAACCTTTGTGCGCCCAGGTAGTCATATTGAGAGCCATTGATGAACTGACTATCTTTGCGTCTATCGCCCCATGCGTCTTGTAACCTACTCCACCATCAAGTTCCCCATGGCCGCAGAGACAACCCCCATAAGAGTGTTTCATATCCATCGTACGGTCAACTGGACAGTAATGATCGCCCATGAACTCTTTGCCGAGATCCGGCGTGATGTTTCCGTAATATTGCTCTCTAAGCTCTTCCCATCTAAGCCATCTCCCATAGCTGGGATCCTCTTCAAATGGCAAATCGGTCTGCTCAGCCCTTACTTCTTCATCCCAGGCCGAATTACATGATCCCAGGAAACCGTTAAATGTTCTCTTCACTGTATGGTGGTATGTGCCCAGCTCAAGAATTGCCGCCTCGCCGGTCTTTGCATCGCCTACAAGCCAATCGCATGGATACGCACCATTATTGTCCGTAGTCATTATTTCAACATACTCGTCTATGCTGCCGGCATACTGTATCGCTCGTCTAGCCCTGACGAAGATCGGTGTACCTGACAGTTCATAGGGGCCAGCATCTAGAGTTGTTTCGGCTACCATCAATCCTGCCCCATTTACGTACCAATCGACCATGCTCCATATAAAACCCGGTGGAGACTGCATCAGCACTTCGTAACCATTCTCTGGCTCAAGGTGCTTAACGGTATACATGTAGTCTAAGAGGGTGTAATCAGTCCAGGTGCTGTGGCCCAGTATAACCTCTCCATTCTTCGTCGCGTCCCCCGTGCAGATGAAAGCGCTGCAACCCAGTTCTGGTAGGAACTGCATCAACCCCATAAATTCGTAACCTATATCCAGAATAGCGTTTATGAGGAGCACGTCCTTCCAGTCTATCTCCCGATTTAATATGCCCAACCTTGCGCCGCCAGCGTTAGCTCCATCAGCTATGCCTTTTATCTCATCCTTGTACTCAACGGGCACTTTTTCCCAATACTGCAGAGCAAGAATTCTAACTAGATCCAAAAGAACGATCCCTATCCCCCAGAAAAGGTCAGTTACCATGCTCAAAATTCCAGTTATCCCGTCGGCCATGAGATATCCCTCCTGATAGCCCATCTGGTACGGATTCCCCTCCACATGGATGAACTTCCATCCATCCTTTTCATACGAATAAGCACCGGTTAATAGGTCGCCTGCTGTTTCTCCTGTTTCGTTCCGACAAACGCTTCCTCCCCAAACGAAAATATTCGAAAAGGGAACAAGAACCAACACAATCGAAATCGCCACCGCGAGTGATGCATTCTTCATGGATCCTCTCCGTCTTTTTGTCAAACCTATAACACTCACTATACTTAAGCCCTTCGATCGCCTTTTCTACCACATCGGCCAAATAATCAAGATAGCAGCGATCCCGCTATTGTAGCATAGCCTTCTGCTGCCTTTACAAGCTGATTTATCTCTACGTATTCATCCCTTGTGTGAGCCAAACTCTCTTTTGAAGGCCCAAATCCTATGGTAGGTATCCCCCTTGCTCCAGCACTCTCGCTTCCATCCGTGCAGAATGAATATTTAGAAAAGTTTGCTGAGATCCCCACCGCTCTTACCGCATTCGACGATTTCTTAGCAAGCTCATGCTCCCCGTCAAGAAGCCACGCAGGAAAGAATTTTTTGGACTTTAGCGACATCCCGGTATAAGTCCTGCTCTCTCCAAAGGCTATCTCAGCTTCGGCGTCTATCCCAAGCTTTCCGATGATCTCTCTTATCGGCTTCAGAACTGCCTCCTCATCCTCGCCGGTTATCAGACGCCTATCAAAAGTTGCTCTGCACTCATACGGAACAACAGATGCTCCAGGGTAAGGAAGGGAGATTATGTCAGTTAGCTCTATTATGGCATTTCCTAGAAACTCATGCTCAGGGAGGTTGAGTTTCCTTATCTCATCGCCCAAAGCCATCATACCATAAACCGCATTGACGCCGAACTGAGGATTTGAAGAGTGCGTAGGCTTTCCTTTAGTTCTCACCACTACCTCCGCTCTTCC
>DACJ01000030.1:0-2820 GCA_002494765.1 Euryarchaeota archaeon UBA186 | reverse complement strand
AGTTGAACCAACCCCATACACCATAGCGGAGAGTGCGCCTTTCATGTCAGAAGCTCCCCTACCGTATATTTTTCCATCCTTAACTTCCCCTCCAAAAGGGTCGTGTTCCCAATTTTTCTCTTCTGCTTCGACGGTGTCCATATGTCCTTCCAAAACGAGAGTTTTTCCCCTGCCCCCTGTCTTCCCAATAACGTTACCGAGATCATCGATCCAGACATCATCGTAGTTCAGTTCTTCCATCCTCTTTTTGATGAGTTCTGCAACTTTGCCCTCTTTTCCGGAGGGGCTCTTTTTCCGTATAAGAGAACGACAGAATTCTATTAGATCTCCTTTTTGTTTTTCAGTCAGTTTCATTTTTTTACATCCACTATACCCATAGTCTGAAGCAGGGCTGAACTCTTTGCAAAAAGGTTGTTTCTTGCCTGCTCGTAAATAACCGATTTTGATGAATCCATAACGTCATCATCGGCCTCATAGCCGCGAAGAACTGGGAGCACATGGGTGATTATCCCTCCTACATCTATGAGCTCAAGGTCTTTCGTCTTAAGTCTCCAGTCCCTATATCTCTCATAGATCCTCTTTTCTTCTCTCCAGAACTTGACATAGCCTTTTTCAGCCATCCCTCTGGATATCCAGGACCTTGGGAAGACGACCTGCGCACCATTTAACGCCTCTTTATAATCTTCAGAGAATTCAAGAGACCCCCCGCTGTTTTTCGCATTTTTCTCAGCCATTTTGATCATTTCATCTTGCAGCTTAAAGCCTCTTGGGCATGTGACGACGACATCCATACCAAGCCTTGTTCCCAGCAACATCTCCGAGTCTATGCTGCAATAACCCCTTGGAACTGGGGCATATGCCCACATCAAAACGTATTTTTTCCCCTTCAGGTTCCCAAGTTTATCTTCGATGGTCATGAAATCACCAATAGCCTGAGTTGGATGAAAGGCATCATCTGCCATATTTACGACGGGTTTTTTCGAATAATTTGCGAATTCTCTGAGCACTTTGTTGCCTTTCCCATAGACGAAATCTATCGCGCCGTCGAGCAGCCTTATGCCGACTCCATCTCCGTAAATCTCATACATCTTTGCTATGTCCTTTACGCTCTCGCCCTCTGCTTCTCTGGTCATTTTGCTTGCGATGAATTGAGAGTGCCCGCCCAAAAGGGTCATCGACGTTTCGAAAGCGCTCCTCGTCCTGGTCGAAGAGGCATAAAAGAGCATTATGAAGATCTTTTTACTCAGGAGATCGGGGAGTCTCCCCCTTTTTTCGTAGATGCTTCTAAGCTCTCTCGCCAGTTCTATGGTAGCTATCAACTCATCGAGGCTCCACTCCTGGGTAGTTATCAGATCTCTGCCCTTCAATTCAGGAAGATGGTTTCTGAGACTCGTGATATCTCCTCCTTAAGATCTAAAGACATATCGACATGTTAACGCTTTAGCAATAAGCTCTAGCTCCTTTTTAACCTATCCTGCAGAGGGCCTATTGGGATTCACTTCCATGTCTTATCCAGCTCTTCTAAGAGAACGCTCCAAGCCTCTTTTTGGGTTCCGTCGGTAGATTAAACCCAGAGATTAGAAACGTAAGAATGATCATCTAATCTCCCAGGGATTTAAGGGGAGATAATCATTTTATCGAATATGCTCCTTAAAAAATTCCCATATGACTCCACATGCATTTATATCTCTACATATCCTGCCAAAAACCAAGATCGGCAGTAATCGATGACCGCCGGGCCAAGTATGTCCTCCGCCTTCAATGGCATAGAGAATTACCTCGGCTCCTTCGTTGCCTTGGCCATATACTTCTCGCCGCACTCGTGTACCATTCCATGGGTCTCTGTTCGGTTCCCAGGTGATTATGGGTGATGAAGAACAGTTATTATGAGTTATCCAGTGGTCAACCGTTTCCTCTACAGATAATATTTTAAGCCTTATTACCGGAAGTTCTCCACCTTTCCATGGAACTATTCTGTCTTTATCACCATGAATAATCAATACTGAAATCGGTCTTGAAGGCGAGCAATATGGGACCAATCCCTTTTCCATTGTCCCGCAAACCGGGGCAATAGCCGCAATCTTTTCCGACAATTCACAAGCAAGGAGGTTGGTCATAAATGCTCCGTTTGACATGCCTGTGACATAGATACGTTTTTCATCAATATTGAGCTCTTTTGTGAGATGATCAATCAAAGCTGATATAAAACCCACATCATCGATGTTTTCTTGATCCCACTTCCCGTCAATAGCATCGGGGTAAACAACAATGAAATCTTCCTTGTCTGACAGTTTGTTAAAACCATAGCGCGTAAGCCATGCCATCTTTCTGCCGGAGTCTCCAGCTCCATGAAGTACAAATACAAGTGGCATTGGTTTGGTTTTATCATATGAGGATGGCATATGGATGCGATAAGTTCGTTCTAATCCGTCAAACATTATCGAGTCAGTGGAATCCCCAACACTATAATCCGTATCAGAAGCATCAATGTTCAAGTAACTTATACTGGGTAAAACTAGAGTGGCTACACATAAAATAAGTAGATTTTTTAGTTCAATCATTTATATTCGCTCCTTTCTTACAATGGCATATAATGGTTTGTCTGCTGTTATGCGCCGTCATGTTAATATTTTAGATATCTAAGCAATATTTAACCCTTATGAGCAAGAAATCTCCGCCCTAAAGAGGCTGTCCAGCAATTCATTTTTTGGTATGACAAGGGAAAAAGTACCATTTAATGAAAAATGAATTTTAGTATGCCACTCCCCACAGGATCGGTAGCATCATACATTCTCAGATTCATATCGCGATGAGTATGAT
>DACJ01000043.1 GCA_002494765.1 Euryarchaeota archaeon UBA186 | reverse complement strand
GGAAGGATGAAGATGGTTCCTAGGGGTTCCCCGTCTATCTTAACCAACCTGCGGAGAGCTATCCTGTCCCAGGGCTCATAGGGGGGCCTATCCAGTACCCAACAGTACTCCTCCAGCTCCGGGATAAGTTCCAGACTCTTACCGTCTATTACCAGGCTCCACTCATCACCGCTCTCGGTGATGCCGATTAGAGAGACGGGAATTACAACGCTCGTTACGAAGATTGTCGCTATCGTGCTCGCAATACTCCTTTCAAATCTCATTTTGCCTCCTGCGCCTTTTTAAATTTTATATCCTTTAGACGCATTTTTACAATGCATCCATTCCTCTTAAAATTATCGTTTCACGGCAGTATTTCGATCCTTCAGAGCGGCATCCCCATCGTCCTCAATGGCGAGAAAACATTTAAGTTTGTCTTAAACTTAGCCGTTCGTATGAAAGAAGATAGATATGTTTCCCAGGAACTCAAACGTTATCAAAAATTAAGGAACCTCAAATCCTTAGCAAAGGAGGCGAGATAATGCCGATAGATTTTACTTTTTCCGAGGAGCAAGAACAATTCAGAAAGACCGCCAGGGAATTTTTAAGAAAGGAGATTGAACCCAAGATCCAGTACTATAATGATGCTGAAGAATGGCCCGAGGAACTGCTGAAGAAGTATGCAGCTCAGGGGTATATGGGCGTCCCGTTCCCCAAAAAATACGGAGGAATGGGCTACGGCGAACTGGAGTACGACATCCTGATGGAGGAGGTGGGTAAGATCGACCCCTCATTCTCGACAACTGTGGGAGCACACTGCGGGCTGGCTAGCCAATCGTTATACATGTTCGGAAATGAAGAGCAGAGATTAAAGTACCTCGTCCCACTCGCGAAGGGCGAGAAGCTCTGCGCCTTTGCCCTTACGGAGCCAGAGGCCGGGTCAGACGTGCCGGCCATTAAAACCAGTGCGGTCAAAGAAGGGAACCACTACGTTCTGAACGGAAGCAAGCAGTTCATAAGCAATGGCGATATGGCCGGCGTCGTGATAGTTTTCGCCTCCACGGACCCGGATCTTGGCAGCAAGGGGCTATCCGCTTTCATCGTGGAGAAGGACACACCAGGTTTCTCTCCAGGTAAACTGGAGGAGAAGATGGGGATAAAGGGTTCGCATACCTCTGAGCTCTTTTTCGAGGATTGCGAGGTCCCTGAAGAAAACCTCCTGGGGCAGGAAGGGCGCGGTTATCCCGTAGCTCTGACCGCTTTAGATGCAGCTAGAGCGAGCTTGAGCTCAGGAGCGGTCGGCGCCACCGAAAGGGCTTTTGAGTGCGTGGTCGAACACGTCAGAGGTATACCACCAGATGAACTCATGCAGAGGGAGAGTTTGCTCTTTGAACTGGCGGATATGGCTATGCAGATTAAGGCAGCCAGGTACTTTTGCTATCACGTTGGGGCACAAGTGGGCGAGTACATCGAGATGATTGCCAATCATGTGAAAGTGGATAGATCGTTCAGGGATAGGATGTCCAGAAATGCAGCCATGGTCAAAGTATTCGCAACAGAGGTGGGCGCTCTGGTGCTGAATAGGGCCATCGACATAGTCGGAATGGATGGCTATATGGAGAACCACTTATTGGGAAGAGGCTTCAATGACGGAGTAATAGGGGAAATCTATGAGGGGACAAACGACATCAACCGCCTTGTGGTGGGGATGGATATCGTTGCTAGAGGGGTTGGCGAAGAATAGTCTTCGCATATAGCTCTCCCCCCTTTTCTATATCCTATAACCTTTATAGTGATAATTCCGTCATTGTTCTGATAAAGATAAAAATCGGTATAGCGACGGGCTTTTTTAATTTTCAGGCCCCGTCGCCGATTCCACGATCAGTCAAACAGTCCAGCTGCCAGGCTATCCAGTATGCTTTCAGTGTTTCCCCCGATCAACGGCATGGCTCTTGCGTCTCTTGCGTACCTCTCCAGAGGGACCTCCCTAGTATAACCCGTCCCCCCATGGATCAGCACCCCCTGCTTGGCCACCCAGGTTACCGCCTCGCTGGCGTACAGCTTAGCCACCTTGGATTTATCCGAGAAGTTCATCTTCTCATCCTTCGCCCTCGCCGCCTCAAGCGCGAGGATCTCAGAGGTCTGGGCCTTCTCGTACATGCGCGCCAGCTTCCATTTTATCGCCTGGAAGAAGGCGATGGGCATGCCAAACTGATTTCTCTCAAGGGAGTAATCGACGGAGTGCTCAAGCGCCGCTCTGGATATACCAGCGCAAACAGCCGCGATGGCTATGTGGAACTCGTCGAGCGCATAGGATGCCATTCCATCGCCCTCGATGAGGTTTTCCCCTGGCACTTTAACGCCATCGAATATAACCGGCCTGGTGACGGCACCCCTTAACCCTATCGTCCCCGCGGCATCGCCAAATGAGAGACCGTCAGCATCCCCGGAGACGATGAAACACTTGTCCCCTTCCGTGGGCAGCATGAGGTAATACTCTGCCTCTCCCCCGCTGGTCACGTACTTCTTGGATCCGTTTAACAGGTACTCGTCGCCCTCGGGGGTGACCTTAATCTCATCCGGTTCAGCGATGATAAAGGCGCCCAGCCCCTCCTGTGCAAGTGGTGCTAAGAACTTCTTTTTTTGCTCCTCGTTTCCGAACTTGTTAAGAGTTGCGCATACGAGGGAGTTATGAACGGCTAGGATCGTAGCTGTGGAGGCGCAGACTTTGGCTATCTCTTCTATCGACAGAACGTAGCTTACGGTATCGGCCCCAGCGCCTCCATACTCCTGGGGTATGAAGAGCCCCATAAGGCCAAGGGGCGAAACTTTTTGCAGGGCTTCTGTAGGGTATACGCCTCCCTTGTCTATCGTGACAGACAGTTCAGAGAACTCCTTCTCCGCGAACTCCCTCACCATCCTCTGGATCATCTCCTGTTCGCTAGTCAACTTCATTGGACCTCCTATCGCTGGTACGGATATCTAACCTCTTCTTTTACTATCTAAATTCTCTCTATGATCGTCGCAGCTCCCTGCCCGCCTCCACCGCAGAGGGTCGCACATCCGTATTTGGCATCTTTCAACTCTAGAATGCGAGCTAGAGTTCCCGTTAACCTCGGCCCGGATGCTGCAAGTGGGTGACCTATTGCAGTGGCGCCTCCCTTTATATTCACCTTCTCGGGGTCCAGGCCCAGCATCTTTATCGCGTAGAGCGTGACTACCGTGAAGGCCTCGTTTATCTCCCAGAAATCTATGTCCCCTACCTCCATACCAGCGTGCTTCAAAGCCATCTTGCTCGCTGGCACGGGCCCCTTACCCATTACGCTGGGATCGACGCCGGCCCATCCGATCGATACGATCTTCGCCATGGGCTTTAAGCCACACTCTTTTGCTTTTTCTTCAGACATCAGCAACATCTCGACTGCTCCCGCGTTCAGAGGCGAGGAGTTTCCAGCGGTAATGACCCCCTCTGGATTGAAAGCAGGCATTAAGCTTGCGGTCGCCTCAAGCGTCGCACCCCTCCTTATCGATTGATCCTCCTCTATCAGCGTTTTAGTTCCATCGGGAAGAGTCCCCTCTACGGGCACTATCTCCTCCTTGAAATAGCCCTCATCCAGCGCTTTTTCAGCGAGGTTGTGCGACCTGACGCCCCATTTATCCAGATCCTCTCTCGTCAACCAATCCTTGCATTCAGCGAACAGCTTCTCCGCCGTTAAACCCATGCTCATCGCGGTAAAGAAATCATATTTTTCCACGTAGTGATCATCGAACAGGGTGGGGCTTACCGCAAGGTGGGGGTTCAGCTCCGGCTGCAACGGTAGATGGGTCATGTGTTCGATGCCTCCCGCGAAGACTATGTCTGACAGGCCCAGCTCGATCTCCATAGCTCCCTGATGCATCGCGGACATGCCGCTGCAACAGACGCGGTCTATGGCCTGCGCCGGAACGTTCATCGGAAGATCCGCTAAAATATGTACCGCTCTTCCACCCATAAGCCACTGCTCGGTTTGTTGCATAGTGCATCCAGTGAGCACGTCGCCTATTTCCTCAGGATTTATCCCCTTGCGCTCTATGATCTTTTTGATCAGACTTGCGCAGACGTCTGCCATAAAAACATCGTTAAAAACGTCCTTCTCCGGTTTGTTGGGTCTCGATCTGGAGAATGGAGATCTCAGATAGTCAACCATCACCACTTTTTTCAGATCAGTCATATTTCGCCTCCTATTTTTCGTTTCAAATTCACATCAATCACCTTTTTTTATTTTATCATTACTTGCCCTTGAATTCAGGTGGGCGCCTCTCCATGCGTGCCATCATGCCCTCCACCATGTCGTCGGTCGGGAATAGCAAACCCGCACCAAAGGACTCCATCTCCAACCCTATGTCCATGGCGACCTCTCCGGCTTTATTCACTAACCTTTTGGCAACCATCAGCGAGAGCGGTGCGCATTTCGCTGCCATTTCCGTGGCGAACTTCTTTACCTCTTCTTCGAATTTGTCATCGTCGTAAACCCTGTTTATCAATCCAAATTTGGCAGCTTCCTCAGCGGTGATCCTCTCTCCAGTCATGACGAGCTCCATAGCCTTTGACATTCCCACCAGTTTAACGGTCCTCTGCGTTCCGCCCCACCCAGGTACGATGCCAAGTGTCACCTCAGGGAAACCGATCAGAGCGCTCTTTTTCGCTAACCTTATGTCACAGGCCATCGATAGCTCCAGCCCTCCACCGAGCGCATAGCCATTTATGGCTGCTATTACCGGTTTGGGTATCTCGCTGAACCTTCTGAAGGTCCTCTCTCCCTTCCTGTTGAATTCAAGAAATTCAAAATGGCCCGTGGGCATGTTCCCACCGGCCACGTCAGCGCCTGCCGAGAACGCCTTTTCTCCGGCTCCCGTGACGACGATAACTCTGGTATCCTCGTCGTTCCAGAGGAGATCCAACGCTCGGTTCAGATCGTCCAGCAGGTAATCTGTTATAGCGTTCACCTTAGGTCTGTTGAGCACTATCCTGGTGATCTTCGTCTCCTTGTCCTTTTCCAGGATTATGTTTTCAAATTCCTCCTCGCTCATGCCATCGACCTACCTGTATTTGGCGAGGAACTCTTCGAGTTTTCCCTCTTTAATAGGCGTCACGGGCTCGAATATCTTCTTCTCGTATTTCTGAGCTAGATTTTCAAGCGTGCCCTTGAGATCGTCGACCATATCCACCAACTCAAATGGCCCGAGCGGCATGCTCATCCCGAACTTCATCGCCGTGTTGACATCCTCCGTATTATCAGCAACCCCCTCTTCCAGGATCTTTACAGCTTCATTTATCTGGACAGCTATGAAATCGGTCGGTTCGACTTTGTCCGTGGCTTTTGATGGGTCTACCTGCGGCCTGCCAGCCGACCAATCATATATGCCTTTCCCGGCCTTCATCCCAAGCTCTTTCTTATCGACGAGATCCTTTATGACTTTAGCCGGCTTATAATCGGGAGATAGTGTTTTTTCACAGTATTCTTGCCCATCGACGTAGATGTCCAGCCCAACATAATCCATCAGTATATAGACGCCCATCGGTTGCCCTAACTCCATCAACCTCGCATCCACCTCCTCAGGCTCCGCCACTTTCTTGTCCAGTATCGCGCCGGCCAGAGCGGCGCTGGGAGCCGATACCCTATTCACTATGAATCCAGGGGTGTCCTTTTCCACCCTCACCGGTACCTTTCCGACCTTTTCCACGAGATCTGTGATCGCTTTCATGACATCTTCGCTCGTCTTTTCGGCCTTGATGACTTCGACCAGCTTCATGATGGCAGCTGGGTTGAAGAAGTGCATGCCCACGACTTTTTCCTCTCTACCAGTAGTCTTTGCCATTTCAGTTATGCTCATGAATGAAGTATTCGAAGCCAATATCGCGTCTTTTGGAGCAATCTCATCGACCTCCTTAAAGACCTTCAATTTAAGATCCATGATCTCCGGGACCGCTTCGATTACCACATCTGCGTTCCCCACTGCTTCTTTAAGATCTGTGGTTCTCTTTATCTTTCCTAAGATCTTCTCGACATCACCCTCCTCGATTTTTCCTTTTCTGGCAAATCTTTGAAGGCTGTCTCTGATCATCTCGAAACCTTTTTCCAGGAACCTGTCCTCGATGTCTCTCATCGCCACATCAAATCCCGCTTGAGCGCAGACTTGGGCGATTCCGCTTCCCATCGCGCCCGATCCCAGGACTGCTATTTTATTTATTTCTATTCCCATTGCTACACCTTCCTGCTTTTCCCTTATTCTAATAGGGATACTTAAGCATTGCCCACTATCTCACTTGCTCTTGTATAGCCGTGATAGAAGAGACAAGAGCGCGGTCCAATAGGGATAGAAGGATGATGTCGCTAACTTCCCCTTACTTCGTCCAAGGCCTTTTTGTAATATTCGTCCAATGGCCCCAGCTTCGGCAATATCTGTTGCAATTTCATCGGGTTGATCCCGCGTATCTTTAACTTTCCAGTCATGAATGCCTTTACCTGAGTTGTTTCCCCCATCATAATAGAATGGTTCGTATCAGTGCTCATCGATACGGTGCAATCCACCTTTTCCGGCGCCTCAGCGGATTGGATCAATTCACCTTCTGGGCTAACCGTAAGGTAAAAGCTCTTGCCCAGATCGGGATATTCAAAACAGAGAGTGTTGACGCTCTTCGCGAACTCGATAAGATTCTCCTTTATGGTCTGGCCCTTCATATGCTCAAAGAGCTTCCCCATAACTATAGGGAATTCCTCACCTGTCGGTTTCTCGGTCATGTCGATACATCTTCTCTGAATTACTTAAACCTTATTATTTTT
>DACJ01000001.1:19073-33047 GCA_002494765.1 Euryarchaeota archaeon UBA186 | reverse complement strand
CATATTGGAAGAGATCTCCCTCCAGCTCCAGTATAGAGCTCACCATAGTGAGGAAGGTTTCGGGATCCTCGAGCCCCTCACTCATGCCGCCGCAGGTCTCTTTGACCACGCCGGCCAACTCCTTTACGACGTGAGGTATACTTTCATCGACCAGCAGACCGTTAGCAAGGAGTAAGAGATCACCCAGTAGACCACTAGCCTCCAATTCTTCCCAGAGTATCATCCAGAAATCCATGCCAAGATCTTTGGATAGGATCATATATCCTACTTCACCAAGATCTGTAGAAAACAGATCATCCAGGGGCACGGTGAGCTCTTCTCCCACGAAGATCTTCAGATCTTTGGGTTCCGACGGAAGCTTGAGTACGACATTGGCTTCCACCCCGTAGTTTTTATTATCTATTTGGAGTACAGCGATGCATCCATCTCCGGTCTTGCCCTTGTCCAGTTTCTCTTTTAAGGCATAAGACTGTTCAACTGAGAGTTTTATCTTGCCTACACCATCATTAAAAGTGCCCCTCGGCTCCTCTCTCAGGATCCCACCAGTCGGATGGAAGTCCAGGACCAAAACTCCATCTCTATCCACAATATCGCCTCCGCCCTCCACCTGGAATTCCCAGACCAAAGTGTCCTCAATCGAAGGATGCCACTTCGGTTCTTCCAGATAAACCTCTAGCTTCTTAACCTTCAGCTCTTTCGAACCCGCATGCCTATCTCCATCCAGGCCCTTAAAGCTGGCAATCAAGGTATACCTCCCCTCATTTAGTTTCCCAGTACCCCCCTTCCAAATCCAGATCTCTGGGTCACTATCGCTCCGCGTGAATAGGCCCGCACCTCCTAACTCCTCAAGCCTGACGCTCTTTCCGAGTTGATTATGCGAGTTGATAGCCTTGCCGTCGTAAGTGACCCTCACCCTGAGCTCCGTCGAGAAGATAGAAGTCGTTATGCCATTTTGGGGGCATACCCACTCTATCTCTATATCGGTCATCGTAGAGGCTTCGGTTAAAGCCGGCACTACAAGCAGAGGAAGCGCCATTGCTATAGATACAATCCCAATTAGAATAGCGGTACCTCTTCTCCTGAGTTTACAAACTCCTCCTTTACTTTTACATCCCATCATAGGCCCTCCTTTCTTTTTGTATTTGCCTAATACGCGAGATACTATTTAATTCTTTCTCAAGATCTCCATTACTGATTTACATAATTTAGTATATAACACCGGATTGAATATGACAGGCTATAACCTTCAGCTTTGTTTTTCCCGCCCCTTAACTTTTACCTTGTCCCTAAACTACTCTATTTTTCTCTTCTCCTTTCTCTTTTCCAGATAGGGCAGCAAAATCTCGATCAGCACTACTGCAACGAGTATGCAAGCGATTACCAATCCAAACATGAACCAGCAATCCCATGGTGCTTGTTCCAGACGGATGTCGCTTGAGTCAAAGAATATGGATCTAATGCCAAGGGATAGGAGGCCGATCCAAGGGAACTCGCCTCTGGAAACCCCTACGAACCAATCGGGCTTGATGGGGTCGCTTATAGGAGGGCTTAGCTTGTTCGACACCTGATCGGGGGCCTTATTATTATCCCCCCATGTTATGAGGGTGTTTCTATCGACGGAGTCCTCGATCTTTATCTTTTCTACTTTCAGTTCTCCGGAGGGCTCCCAGACGGTAATCCATACATTATAACTCATCGAGGGAATTCTCTCCTTGATCTCTATCAATGCAGTATATCCCCTCGCATTCGTCATGTTGACACTCTTATCCCCGTCAACCCTTGTGATCGCCCTATGTATGACTGGAGATTGGTTTTTATCCCCTCTTTTGTAATAGATGATCACATCTCCGAAATCGCCATACGTTTTGTACCCCGTTTTATTCCCTACCTCCCAGGTCACGATCTCGTCAAAACCGATTTTCCTGGGTATGACTATATCCCCCGTCTCTATAGATCCTATATGGCCAAAGGGCCCATCTTCGTGGGTCATGGAGCCCGAGCTCACCACCATCATCGGAGGCCATATCCCGCTGTAGATGTAAAGGGATAAAAACGGAAGCCCTACGACGCAGGCGACTATGCCTATGGCTACCAACCAACCCTTCAACTCTCCCTTTCCACGATTTTCCTTTTTTCCTTCACTCATCTAGATTAAGCCTCTTCAGAACTGCGCCATGGATAGGTTAAAGTTTTCAAAGTTACGTCTTACGGTTTACTCCAGGATTATGGCCTCTTCAGGACACTCCGCTTCGCAGGCACCGCACTCTATGCACTCCTCCGGGTGCACGACATGGGATTTATCATCCACCATTTCAAACACGTTCGGCTCAACCGGGCACACATCGACGCAGATCGCATCCCCGTTGCACTTCTCTTCATCTACCTTCGGAATCATGAAAGGTGATACTCTATCCCCTCTTTAAATTTTCTTTTTTCTGTATAGGGGGATAGTCAAACTTTTAAATGGTCAGGCGATATCTCAACAGGTGGTAACGTGAATACTCTTAGCCTTATTAAGGCGGATATAGGGAGCTGCCCGGGCCACTCCGTCACCCATCAGAAGGTGTTGGATCTGGCTAGGGAAAAGCTTGAGGAGGAGAAGGGCAAAGCCATAATAGACTACTATGTCACGAATTGCGGCGATGATCTTGAGCTGCTGATGAGCCATAAAAAGGGCGTAAACAATGAGGAGATACACAAATTAGCGTGGGACACCTTCACGGAAGGGACGGCGTTGGCCAAAGAGATGAAGCTCTATGGGGCCGGGCAAGATATGCTCAGCGACGCCTTCTCCGGGAACGTTAGAGGGTTAGGCCCAGGCATCTCTGAGATGGAGTTCACCGAGCGGAAGGCTGAACCAATCGTTACTTTCATGATGGACAAGACGGAGCCAGGGGCGTTTAACTTTCCGATATTCAAGATCTTTGGGGATCCTTTCAACACGGCTGGTCTGGTGATAGACCCAAAAATTCACGGTGGCTTCAGATTTGAGATATACGACATAATGAAGAGAAATAAAGTCCTCCTAAGGTGTCCCCAGGAGCTCTATGATGCCCTCGCTCTGATCGGAGCTAAGTCGAGGTATGTGATAAAGAGAGTGTATCCCACGGAGGGCAGCCCCCTCCCATTGGATGAACCAGTTGCAGTCATTTCGACCGAGAAACTGGCCCTGATAGCTGGAAAATACGTAGGGAAGGACGACCCGTGTGCAATAGTGAGAGCTCAATCAGGCATGCCCGCTCTGGGGGAAGTCCTGGAACCTTTTTCAATGCCATATCTTGTCTCAGGATGGATGAGAGGATCGCACAACGGCCCCATAATGCCAGTTGCACAAAAAGATGCGAAGTGCACCAGGTTTGATGGCCCACCCAGGGTGATTGCTCTAGGTTATCAGCTATCAAACGGAAAGCTCATAGGCCCAGTGGACCTCTTCGACGATCCAGCCTTTGACGGCGCCAGGAGAAAAGCCGGGGAAATAGCAGACTACATGAGGGCACATGGGCCATTCGAGCCGCACCGTCTTCCACTTGGAGATATGGAGTACACCACTCTCCCCGAGGTGCTAGAGGGATTGAAGGACAGGTTCAGCCCTGTCGAGGATTGATCGGGGGGATTCATCTCTCCAAAATCGTTCAATTAAATTTTAACCGATCCCGTCACAACACAGATAACTGAGGGCTATACAGTCTAGAGCCATGCCGGAAACAAACTTATTAAAGATCGAAGCATCTACAGCAGGGATGGCATATATCGGAGTGGGGCAAGTCATCTCCTATCTCAGAGAGCACATCGCCGGGCCCCTCTTAGAGCTGGATGGCTCATTTGAGCCCATAGAAAAGGATGGGGGAGAGAGTTTAATTGGGGTAGTGGATGGCGGTTCTGGGGTGGTGTGGAATGGTACTTCCTTCCTAATCGGAGCCCACAGAGCGGGATTCAGGATCTATGGGGGCGATAAACTTTTGAAGAGAGAGGTGGACGAAGTATCGGTACGCATAGCCCAAAACCAAAAGCATTTGGATTCAATCAGGGAAGAAGACGAGTTGAAAATGACTGAAAAACTGGCTGGGGAGCTTGAAGACGGAATCTTTCTTATAGACGGCGTCCTTCCAGATATAGAGCTGCCGGCCGCAGCTATCGGTATATCGAAGAGCACGAGCAGGAGCCTGAATGGCTATCCACTCACTCCCTTCATAATGAGAAAGGGAAAGGAACTCTTCCCCGACAAGCCCTGGTGCTACTCGAGCGAAGCGGGGATTTTCGCCCTTTTTCATCCCCTGTCTAAGTACCTTTTCAGATTGGAATTCTCCCTCGATGGCGCGCGAAGCCTCTTAAAGGAGTTGCTGCGATACTGCAACGACCCAATATACCTGGGCTACCCCTACCCCCTGGCCCTGATACACAACGATGTAGCCATAACTTATGAAATCATGGCCGATATCTTATACAGCCTGCAGAGGGAGGAGCCCTCGCTTCTCCAGATGGAAAGATTTCACAGGAGGCTGGACGAGAATCTATGGTAGAATACGTGGGAAGAGTGATAGGGGAATCCACCGGCACTATACTGGTCAGATGCTCCTACGATAGCGAAGTATGGCTGGGAGATATGCTCGTGGTGGAGGACATAGAGGACAATACTCGTTATTTATTAAGAGTGGTTGAGGTGAAACACGGGGCCGACTCCCTGGATCCATCATGGATCCCCAGAACTGCTGGCTCCATGATATTCATGGACAGGGCCGGTGAAAGCTTCGAGATGCATGAAAGGGAGAGAAGGTTGTACAAGCTCGCTATATGCGCCCCCCTGGGCATTATGGGAGAGACGTTCAAGAAATCCAAGACCATACCCCACCACTTCTCCAAGGTCTATTGCCCCAGGGACGAAGATCTGAACTTTTTGAACAGCTACATGGGCGATCTGGAGATCGGCAACATAAGATCTGGCAAGGGTTTAGATGCGGGTATAAAGGTTAAGGTGGACGGCGCTTCCCTGCCCCACCATATCGGGATATTCGCCACCACGGGGATGGGAAAGAGCAACCTTATGAAGGTGCTGGCCAAAGCAGCATTGGAGAGCAGGAGATACGGCCTGTTGATATTCGATCCACATGGCGAGTATTACGATGGTGGATCCAAAGAGAAGCGTGGACTCAGAGAGATGAAATCACGCAACCTGCTCTACTTCTCTTCCAGACCGAGGAGCGGCGCGTCCATGATATCCATCAAGGCTGAGGAAATAACCGTCTCGGATCTGATGGAGCTATTCAATTTCTCCGACGCGCAGATTGAGTCAATTTACCTCACGAGAGCGGTCTATGGAAAGGATTATCTCAAGAAGATAGAGGAAAAAGAGCTGGAAGAGCTCAGGGAGGATCTGGGGAACAGGGTCCATGAGACAACTCTCAACGTTTTGAAGAGGAGGTTGGAGGTCATATTCAGATCAGATGTCATATCAAATCTGTCGATGACCGCCTCCGTAATAGAGGCGCTTGGAATGGGGATGGTGGTCGTAGTAGACACATCCGGTCTGGGGCACCTGGAGGAAAACCTGATAATGGACCTGATTGTCAGGAGGGTCTACGAGAATCATAGAAGGGCTTATAGAGACAGAGATAGATTTCAGAAACTCAATCCCACGGCGATAGTTATCGAAGAAGCGCAAAGGATGCTCTCCAAGGATTCCTCCATATTTTCAACGATAGCCAGGGAGGGTAGAAAATTCAAGATAGGCCTCTGCGCGATATCCCAACAGCCGAAACTCATCGATCCACAGCTTATCAGCCAGTTCAACACTCTATTCATATTAGGCCTGGCTGACCAGAGGGACAGGGAAATATTGATGAGCTCGGCCAAGCAGGACATATCCAAGATGGGTGGCGAGATCCAGTCACTCATGCCGGGGGAAGGGATCATAACCTCCCCCTACGTTCCCTTCGCCATATCCGTTCAGATTCACGAATTTGAGGAGCTGGTGGAAAAAGCCAAAGGGGAGGAAAAAAATGAATCAGAAAATCTGGATGAAGATTTCTACTGAATGAAGTCCCATCCATCCAGAGTCTCTGACCATGCAATCATGGCTCCATCGAGAATAACTTTCTCGCGATTTCCGGGTAGCTTGCTATGAAGTGCAGTTCCCTGTTCGTCAGAGGCTTCTGGTTGTGGATGTTGGCGTACCTCACCAATTCCAGGATCTTCCTCGCCTCTTCCTCGCTCTTAAATTCTATCTCAAGCTTTTCATACACGTTCCTGAATCCCTTTACTCCCGAGTACTCCCCCACGGTGATGCTTCTTCCAGTTTCGACGATCTCTGGCTCGCCCCTGCCCAAATCCTCAAAGTCGTAGAGTTCGTAGTTTCTCCTATCCTTTAATGCGCCGTCAGCATGAATCCCGGACTCGTGCGCAAAAGCGTTTGCCCCTACACCAGGCTGATTTATGGGTATGGGAATATCAAAGGCATAGGAAGCGTACTTGGACACTTCCCAGACCATTTTTAGGTCTATCCCACCAGCGAGTTCATAGTCCTGCATTCCACGGCCATGCTTAAAGGTCAGAATCACGCTGACCAGGTCAGCATTTCCAGCTCTCTCCCCGATCCCATTGACCGTCGTGTTTATGTATGCGTCTACCCCAGCGTCCAATGCACCCTTAGCACCGGCAATGCTACAAGCTACCGCCATGCCCAGATCGTTATGACAGTGCATCTCCACGGGCAACTTGATCTCCTTTCCCAATGTGTATATCCTTTCGTAGATCGAGAAAGGGGTATCATAACCCAGGGTATCGCAATATCTGATCCTGTTAGCACCGCGATCCTTTGCAGCCTGGGCGAATCTTATCAGAAAATCCATGTCGGTGCGAGACGCGTCCTCCGCGTTCACGCCTATCGTCCTTATCCCCCTGTCTTTAGCTAGATCTACGGCCCCTGTCATATTTTCTATCACGACCTCCTCGGTAGCCTCGAGCTTGCCCTTGATCATCTGTTTTGAAGTGGAAATCGAAATATTCAGATCTTTGATCTCTGTCCGACTTGTCGCCAGCTCAATGTCTTTACGTAGAGCCCGGACCCAACCGGTCAGGATCATCGGCCTGAGTACGCCCCTTTTCGCCAATTCCATATTGACATTGATGTAGTTCGTTTCATGAGGGGTCGCCGGGAAACCCATTTCGCTTTGATGTATGCCCATCTCGTTAAGATAGATGTTGAGCATGGTCTTTTGTAGTTTTGACAAACAGATCTGCGAGGTCTGTACTCCGTCCCTATTCGTAACATCTACGATGTATACCCTGTTTTTCATAACTCTACTCACCTCAATCTATTGAAACTTCTTCTATATTTCTTATCACAATGTTTGTAAATTCCGATGTTCCCACTTTCTCAGCTCCAGTCATCTGCCTTTCCAGATCGTGGGTCACGGTTTTCCGCTTTATCGTCATTACTATCCCCTCATATATCAGCCTGGCAGCCTCATCCCATTCCATGTGTTCAAGCATCAGTCTAGCCGCTAAAGTAATCGCTATAGGATTCGCCATATCCAAACCCGCATACTTGGGCGCCGAACCATGAGTGGCCTCAAACATCATCATCCCATCTCCGAGGTTACCGCTGGGGACTATTCCCAATCCACCTACTTGCCCTGAAGCCGCATCCGCCAGGTAATCCCCATTTAGATTTGGCATCGCGAGCACATCGTACTCATCCGTTCTCGTGAGCATCTGTTGCAGCATGTTGTCCGCGAGCCTATCCCCGATCAGAATTTTGCCTTCTGAAAACCCATTTCTCTTTAACTCATCCTCAGTTATAATCTTATCCCCGAACTCCTCCCTCGCGACCTCGTATCCCCACTCCCTGAACGCGCCCTCCGTAAACTTCATTATGTTCCCCTTGTGGACCAAAGTGATTTTCCTCCTACCATTTCGTAATGCGTATTGAATCGCTTTACGTACAAGCCTTTTGGAGGCGAACTCGCTCATCAGTTTCAAACCGATTCCCGAATCTTCCCTTAACTCTATCCCGAACTCCCTCCTCAGGAAATACACCATCTTCTTGCTCTCTTTTGAGCCTTTCTTCCATTCTATGCCTGAATAAACATCTTCGGTTGCCTCTCTGAATATCACCATGTCCATCTTTTCCGGGTGCTTCATCGGGGATGGTACGCCCTCCATCCAGTAAACTGGTCTGATGCACGCGTACAAATCCAGGATCTGTCGAAGGGCGACATTTAAGCTTCTAAAACCGCTCCCGATGGGGGTCGTCAAAGGGCCTTTTATTGAAATTTTGTACTCTCTCAAAGCATCGATCGTTTCATCCGGTAGGATCTTGCCCTTGATCTTTTTCCCTTTCTCTCCAGCATACACCTCAAGCCATTCTATCCTTCTTCTCCCATTGTACGCTTTTTCAACTGCCGCATCGACAATCCCCCTCATCGCGGGCGTTATATCCACACCTATCCCATCACCCTCGATAAAAGGTATGGTAGGGTCATCTGGCACCACTACCTCACCATCTTTTACCCCTATTCTCATATCGTCGCCCCTAGGTATAACAGCAACCCACCAGCCAGTAATATGTTCCTCTGCCTCTCAGACATCTCACACTTCACCTCAAAATCCAGGTTTTTGGTCAGATCTCTGACCAATATCCTACCTCCCCTCAGCTCTTCTCCCAATCCCGGTATTTCGATATCATCGCCCTGCTCCATCCTATCATAATCGGTCCAGTTTTCAAACAGAAGGGGGAGAATGCCAAAGTTTATCAGATTTGTCCGGTGAATCCGCTCTATCGATTTCGCGATCACGCACTTTACCCCGAGATACATGGGGCAGAGCGCGGCATGCTCTCTCGATGAGCCCTGACCATAGCTCTGACCCCCAATTATTACGCTGTTCATTCCTCTCTTCCTGTTCTCCATGCACCTTTCTGGGAAGGTCTCATCTATTGGAGCAAAAACGTATTTTGAATATTTTCCAACGTTGGATCTGTACCTGAGCAATTGTCCCGCCGGAATTATGTGATCGGTGGTTATCTCATCCCCTACTTTTATCGCAACATTTCCCACCATAGCGGAGGGCAAGGATTCGCCTTTAGGCAGATTCTTTATATTCTTTCCTCTGAAAATCTCTGTCTCGGGATCCCTCGAAGGCGGTATAATCATCGAATCGTCGACATAAAACCTGGGCGGTATCTCCACATTGGGGTATTCCATTTCAAGATTTCTAGGATCGGTGATCTCGCCGGTAATCGCTGCAGCGGCCGCTGTTTCGGGGCTTACCAGATAAACTTTAGCGCTCTTTGTGCCGCTTCTTCCCTCGAAGTTTCTGTTGTTGGTTCGCAAGGATACAGCATCCTCTTTAGGGGACTGGGAATTTCCTATGCAAAACCCGCACGCCGGCTCCTGGATCTTCGCGCCAGCGCCTATCAGGTCGGCCAACGCCCCATTTTCAGCCAGCATCTGCAGTACTTGCCTAGAACCAGGTGCTATTACCAAACTCATTTCTGGATCGATGCTTCTCCCTTTTAAAATTCTAGCGACCTTCATCAGATCCGCATAGGAAGAATTCGTACATGAGCCTATACAAACCTGGTCTACTTTTATTCCTTCTATCTCTTCCACCGTTTTCACGTTTCCGGGAGAGTGGGGGCATGCTGCCATCGGTTCTATCCTCCCCAGATCGATCTCCACTCTTTCGTCGCCATCCTCCTCACCCTTAAGCTCCCTCCAGCTCTCTTCACGGCCCTGGGCTCTCAAAAACTTCTTTGTCACCTCATCGCTCGGAAAAATGGAAGTTGTAACCCCTGTCTCGGCGCCCATATTCGTCATCGTTGCTCTGGATGGCACATCCAGGGTTTTCACGCCCTCGCCCCCATACTCCAGTATGGTACCTACGTTTCCCTTAGTGCCAAAAATTTCCAGGATTTTAAGCGCCGCGTCCTTTGGAGATGCCCAATTTTCAAATTTTCCGCTTAAAATCACGTTGACAATCTTAGGATAGCTCAGATAGAATGGGCCTCCCCCCATCGCTACCGCGACGTCCAACCCCCCGGTGCCTATAGCCAACATGCCTATCCCCCCACAGGTGGATGTATGGCTATCCGAGCCCAAAAGGGTTTTGCCCGGAATAGCGAACCTCTCCAGGTGAACCTGATGGCATATACCGTTTCCCGCTCTTGAGTAATATATGCCGTACTTCGACGCCATCGTTTGAAGATATTTGTGGTCGTCAGCGTTTTCGGGCCCGACCTGGATAGTGTTGTGATCAACGTAAGAGACGGATAGTTCCGTCTTCACGCCACCCAATCCCAGGGATTCAAATTCCAGATAACATGTTGTTCCCGTCGCATCCTGAGTTAGGGTCTGGTCTATCTTTATCCCTACCTCAGAGCCAAGCATTAACTCTCCCGAAACCAGGTGATTTTTTAATACGTCTTCCGTTATACTCATCGACTCATCGATTAAAGACCATTCGTGTATAAATATTTTTTTAAAGTATTACGAATTATGTGTTAGAGGGGAACTGGTAGAGGTAGGAAATTTCCTTCTTTTTTATCGTTATACAGAGTATGTAAATCTTTCCATGTACAAGATCATGGGTCTTACCGACTTTTATCAACCCTGGAAAGGGCCAATTTCGGCATAAGTTATAAATACAGCAATACAATTGGCCTGAGGAGGTTTTTATGTCAAATTTAAGACGACCAAACGCTAACGAAGCTACCGACACACTAAACCGGTCGAGAAGCGTAGTTCCAATGTCAGGAATCTGTACGAGATGCATCGATGGGTGTACTGGCGGTTGTGAAATCTGGTTAGCTTCGTTTAGAGGCAGAGAGGTTCTCTACCCAGAGACCTTTGGAAAAGTTACTGCAGGCGCGGACAAAAACTACCCGGTAGATTACTCGCACTTCAACATACAAGGTTATGCAGTTGGTGCGAGAGGGTTAAAGGTAGTCGATTCCGATACGATGATTTTCTCCAATGTAGACACAGAAACGGAATACGGATGGGGCAACAAGATCAGGATGCGCCTACCCATATTCACCGGAGCGCTGGGATCCACTGAGATAGCGAGAAGAAATTGGGACCACTTCGCAGCGGGGGCCGCTGTCTCGGGCATTTCCATCGTAGTGGGTGAAAATGTCTGTGGAGTAGACCCCGAGCTAGAGTTAAACGCAGAGGGCAAGGTCAATAAGTCCCCAGAGATGGATCGCAGGATAGAGGTCTACAGGAGATTTTACGCCGGCTATGGAGAGATCAGGGTTCAGCTCAACGTTGAAGACACGAGGTTTGGAGTAGCTGAATACATCTCCCAAAAGCATGAGCTCGAATCCATCGAGTTAAAATGGGGGCAGGGGGCTAAGAGCATAGGGGGCGAAATAAAAGTGAACTCCCTGGAAAAGGCCATTGAGTTGCAAAACAGAGGATATCTGATCGCGCCCGACCCATCACTTCCCGAGATTCAGAGGACGTTTCGAGCAGGCGGGATCAAGGAATTTGAGCGCCACTCCCGTCTAGGCCTTATAGAAAAAGAGCCATTTCTAGAAGAAGTGGATCGTCTTCGGGGCCTCGGTTTCAAGAGAATTACGCTTAAAACCGGTGCCTATTCCTCACAGGAGTTGGCGATGGCGCTACGCTATGGTGCTGAGGCGAAGTTGGATCTCATCACGATAGATGGCGCCCCAGGGGGTACGGGTATGAGCCCATGGTCCATGATGAACGAGTGGGGCATCCCCACCATCTATCTGGAGTCCCTTGCTTATCGGTTCTCCGAGAGACTCGACAGAAGAGGAATGAGGGCCCCAGACATTGCCATGGCTGGCGGTTTCTCCACTGAGGATGGGGTGTTCAAAGCGATCGCTATGGGCAGCCCACATGTGAAAGCGATTTGCATGGGGAGAGCTTTGATGATACCGGGCATGGTGGGCAAAAACATCGACGAATGGCTGACCAATGGAGGACTGCCGAGGAGGGTCTCTAGATACGGGAATAGTAAGGAGGAGATCTTTGTGTGTTACGAAGAGCTCCGGAATAGATATGGGCAAGAAATTGAACAGATGCCCCTGGGAGCATTGGGCATCTACAGCTTTTGTCAAAAGATAAAAGTGGGGCTACAGCAGTTAATGGCCGGGAGCAGGAATTTCAAGATCTCTACTATCACACGTAGAGACTTAATGGCTTTAACGGAAGAGGCGGCAAAGGTCTCAGGCATTCCATACGTGATGGACGCCTACAAGGAGGAAGCGGAGAGTATTTTGGATAGTTAACTAGCTTAGGTTTTCATCGACCAGACGCCAACTTTTCTAGCGTGTTTGGGATATAATCTTGTTGAGATCCCCAAGTATAGCACTGGCAGTCTCCATCTGACCTGCGCCTCTTCCCATAATGGCTATATCACCGGCGAAATCCGTTTTGAACAGCCCAAGATTGAGTGTGCCAGAGATGTCGAGAAAATGTCCCTTCGGTACCAGACGCGGAGAAACTTCCAATCTGCTTTTCTCTATCTCCCCAATCAGCTTTATCACCTTACCATCACTTTTCGCCAACTTTACACCGTCCTCGCTTATTCCCGTTATGCCCTCGATCTTGACGTCCTTTAGTGAGGACTCCAGACCCATTACTGAATTAGCTAGGATTACAAGTTTACAGGCGGTGTCGATCCCATCGACGTCATGGCTGGGATCAGTTTCAGCGTAGCCAAGTTGCTGAGCCTCTCTCAGGATGAGTTCATAAGGTGCTTCCTCGTCCGTCATCCTCGACAGTATGTAGTTTGATGTGCCATTTAAAATGCCCTGAAAAGATATTATTGCGGCACCGTTCGATAGCCCCCTGCCTACATCAATCATCCTCGTGCACCCCCCCACTGTGGCGGTATAATAAAACATACATCCATTTTTTGCAGCTTCTTCATTCAAACCTTTGAAGTTCAGAGTGAGGGGCCCCTTATTGGAGGTCACGACGTGCTTTTTGCTTCTGAAGGCATATAAGATGTCATCAACAGCTCTGCCGCTCTCGATGTCGGTGGGCGTAACTTCGATCAGGACATCGGCCTCTCTATTGATCAGCTCTTCGTTTGATTTCAACTTTTCTACATCTGGGTAGCTTATCACCGCGCCCTTTTCCCTTTTTATCTTAAGTAAAAGCTCCAAATTCAAACCTTCTGGGTTGTATATTGCACCCTTTGAATCGGAGACCCCGACTATCTCAAATCCCTCCCCTAACCTCTTTTTTATGGAGCTGTTCTTTTCCTCTATGACTTTTGCAACCCCCTGACCGACCGTACCGAACCCCGCCATTATAACTTTCATCATACACCCTTCACAAGTAAAATCTTCTCAGCTAGGGACTCGAGAATTTTTTCAGCTCGTTCTAGCGTTTTCGTCTCGCCTGCATCAACAGTTATAAGGGCCGCGTATCCCTTTTCCCGGCTGATCATCTTAAGATCCGAAACGTTTACCTCATCGAGGTTTGAGATCTCACCTATGAGCTCGTTGATCTTGGCCCCCCTGTCCTCCCCCATCACGAGAAATTGCTTTTCCACCCTCCTGTAGATCTCCTCGATCCTGGCTATGTAAACATCCTTTTTCTCCCATTCTTTGATCAGCATCTTCAGAGGCTTCTCATTTTTTACATCGAATATCAGCCTTACAGTTATCCTGCCATCAACCACCCTTTCCCGCGAGTGCATTATCCCAACTATGTTCCCGCCGTAATCAGCGATGGGGGCTAGAGCGTTTACCAGCCTTCCTGGGATGTCTTCCAGCTGAAGATCCGCGTGTATTCTCATAAACTCACCTCCCCTGGGCAAATATCATGGATCTTCAGCTTTTTATCAGCCATCATCATCGATCGTAGAGTAAAAGATCCGTTTTTAAAATTTGGCATTGCAGCAGTTTTTATTGAAGGAAACGGATTTAGTCTCAGGGGCACAATTAATTCTTACCCTTAAAAAGTCTACCCCTGTTTAACCACTATACCACTTCCA
>DACJ01000001.1:0-19040 GCA_002494765.1 Euryarchaeota archaeon UBA186 | reverse complement strand
TCAACAGCCCCATTCTTGCATATCTGCCAGCAACTTCCGCATTCCATGCACTTATCGGTGTAATCGTCAGAGAGGTATGCCTTGTCTCCTCTAATTTTCCACAGAGTCATCGGACATATCAGTGCGCATTTACCACAACCATCGCATTTTTCCTCGTTTATCTTGATGAATTCACCCGTATCGCTAATCCGGTCAACGAGCTCTATTTTGTGCATGCGGCTCATTTACCCCCCCTTTCTTTAAAGTACCGAGAATCCATCCTGGCCTCAATTAAAGGCTCTACGAATTGTTCTATCAGAAATCTCATTGCATCGAGTGGCAGATCCTTTTGCGAGCCAATTCTCCTTGCTATCCTTGGCAACAGAAACGATCCAAATTTATTCCCGATCCATTTGAGAGGCCTTGATATCTCCTTTGAGTGAGGTTTGTTTATAGCTCCAATTATGGGAAGAAAATCTCTTAAAAGCACATCTAAGAGATAGGGGCTGTACTTATATAACTCTGATTCCATGTCGCGCCAGTTTGCGACATGCGAGTTCGCCACATTGCATATTCCAAACATCACATCATTTAGAAACGGGGTTATCCATTCGCCAGGCTTTGGGTTGAATGCAAGATCCCTTAGGAAGTTTGAGATCTCGGGCCCAGCCTCAAATTCATCACCTATGGGGGAATTTTTCCATCTTTTTTCGTAATCGACTAACTTTAACTCAGAGGTGTCACCACTTGAGATTGAATCCGCTCCAACCTCCGCAGCTATCTTGCCAGATAGCATAGCATAGTATACCCCCTCCGCCTCTAACGGGCACGCGAACCCCGCCGCGTCTCCAACGAGCATCAGATTATCTGCGTACGTCTTACCCGGGCGGCTGAGAAATGGGAGCATGTGTGCCTGATATTCCCTGGGTTTTGCTTCAGTTAATCTGATCTGCCTCTGTATGCCCTCAACTTGAAGAAACGTATCCAGATAGTAAAGCGGGCTTTTGTCCCACCACTCGAGGAAGCCACCCAAACCAGCATGAAACCCATTGGCGTTAAAGAACGTGTAGGCTACCGGAAATGTTGCGGAATACCAATAGTGAAGCGCATTCGAGCCTATAACTTCGTCTATTTTTTCCCTAGTTGCCTTATAATCATACTGTATTATCAATCCAGTTTCGTATGCTTCCCACCTGTTCCGTAGCCCAGCAGAGATCGCTGTCGTAGATATAATTCCATCCGCGCCAATGACAACATCTGCGCTCAGCTTCGTTCCATCCTCCAGGATGATGCCTAAAATCTTTCCACGATCGCTCTTCAACATACCAGTGGCTAAAGTTGATGTTCTTAGCTCTGCACCCATTTCGACCGCTAGGCTAGCAAGCCATGGATCCAGCTCGCTTCGATATACATTAGTAGTAAGAAATTTACGCGCCTCTTCGTACTCCGCCGATTCAGACGGCGAAAAACTCATGTTAATAAGCTCTTTATTATGTTTGTCTACAAAATGCGCAGTAGCCATCTCTGCGACTCGCATGTTTGGTAGATCCAGCTCCTTCATGAATGGGAAGTCGCGCCAGCACTTGGGCGAGAGGCCACAGCCTGACACATTTTTTTCTCCGGGTTTTCTACCCCTTTCGAGGATCAGGGTTTTTAGACCTTTTTCTGCAGCGGTTTTACCAGCGATTGCACCACCTGGACCGCAGCCAACCACGATTACATCATACTTGTCCATAATTCACTTCCTGGGGATAACCAACATAGAGTTCCACATATTTCTTGTTTTTCTGAGGTTCATCTTATTAGTGAAATAGCCCATTCCGATTACATGTAAGCCAAGAAAAGAATGCCAAGTACGGGCAAGAATAGATGCCCCCGAGACCGCAGTATGTCTTTTGTTTTATTTTCTTCTTAGATAATTCTCATTTTATTTCGGTGCTATCCTTAATCTTCGTCTTGTATCGTTCAATCGCTTTTTCTAAAGTCCTTCTGGCCAAACAAACACAATGTATTTTCTGTGCTGGGATATGACCAAGATGATTCATTATGTTATCCTCATCTATTTTTTTTGCCTGTACCAAAGTTTTTCCTTTAATCATCTCCGTAAGGGCTGAACCGGAGGCAAAAGCTCCCGCACATCCTATCGCCTGAAATTTCGCGTCTCTTATTACATTATCGGAGCCGATTTCTAGAAAAATTTCCATTGTGTCACCACATGGACCGGTATACGCAAAGCTAACGCTAGGTTCGCTGATCTCCCCTACGTTTACCTTTTGAATATAGTAATTCATTGCCTTTTCAGAATACCCCGATTTTCTCATTAAACTTTCCATCTCAGTCATTTTGCTCATCTGCCCGCCTCTTATGTAATAGACGCATAAGGAGTTATACAACTTATTATTTTCGATCGAGTCCGATTTCCTTAAGTTTGTGAAGCGAGCTGAACCCTTTTTGAAGTTTCATGGCCAATGACTTTTTGGATCCAAGATGAAAGATCTGTTAGCCTTTTTTCTTTTTCTTTTCCTCGAGTAACGCTAAGTTTCAAATAACCTCATATCCTTATCAGAGAAACCAGTAATAACCAAAATTCGAAGAATAGGAAAGGAGCTGAGGATGAAATTTCTCCACATAGCCGATACCCATCTGGGTTACCAGGCCTACGCCAAACTGGACGATACGGGATTAAACCAGAGGGAGAGTGATTGCTATTCCGCCTTCAACCAGGCGATCGATCTCGCGATACGGAATAAAGTGGATTTCGTGCTTCACGCTGGCGATCTTTTCAATACGATCCGGCCGAGCAATCGGACCATTTCTATGGCTCTTTCCGGGATTTCTAGACTCTCCGAGGAGGACATACCCTTCATAGTAATCTCGGGAAACCATTCCACCCCACGACTTAGAGAAACAGGTTCCGTGTTCAGGATAGTCGACTTCTTTAGCGACGTCTTTCCCGTCTACAAGGGCAGGTACGAGTGTATAGAGATGAACGACTGCTATTTGCACCTGATTCCCCACTGTCTGGACTCCCCAACTTTAGTTGAGGAACTGAAAAAGGTCAAAAAGAAAAGTGGGAAGAACGTATTGGCCCTACATGCCGGGGTGATAGGAATAGAGGTCTTCAAAATGGGAGATTTTAACGAATTGATAGTTACACCTGGCGATATCGATCTGGGGGCAGACTATGTGGCTCTGGGCCATTACCACAACTTCACGAACCTCTTCGGCAGGGTTTTCTATTCAGGTTCCACAGAAAGGTTCTCATTCTCCGAGGCCGAAGACGATAAGGGAGTACTGCTCGTAGAGGACGAAAATCAGAGGTTCATACCCCTTCAAACGAGAGAGATGGCCGATCTAGAGCCCATAGATTGCGCGAAAATGGATGAAAGAGTGGTGATGAGTTCCATCGAGGAACGGCTCCAAAACCTGGATGGGAAGATCGTACGGCTCACTTTAAAAAATCTGGATCGGAGCGCTTCAAGAGGACTTGATTTCAAGAAGATCAAGGAGATGGGAAACAAAGCGCTCCATTTCGAGGTGAGATACGGGATGAATAGCCTAGAAAAACAGGCCATAGAGCATACCGGGATAGGAAATCTAGAGGAGGAAATAAGAGATTTTTGGGTCAGGAAGGGGTTAGATGATGAAAGGGGGGATAAACTGTTAAAACTCGCCCTGAGATACCTGGATGAGGGCCAAGAATGAGAATCGAAAGGGTCAAACTAACGAACTTCAGGAGATTCAGGGAGGCGGAAATTCAATTTCCTGATGGATTGATATGCCTTGTGGGAAAAAACGGTTCGGGAAAGTCAACCATATTGGAGAGCATAAGTTGGGCGATATATGGCCACAGCGCTTCTCGGACCAATAAGGAGCTGATAAAGAGGAGGGGAAGTGGCCCAAACGAGCCCGTAGAAGTAGAGTTGAGCTTCGAGCTGGGAGGGAACCAATACTCGGTGAAGAGGAGCATGGTGGGCCAAAACCTCAACTCAAGGGCTGAGGTGAGGGTGAATGGGAAGTTGATTTTATCACCCGGCCCAAAGTCGAGCCAGGAATGCACAAACCTCTTGAGCTCTATGCTACACCTGGACGAACACTCCTTTCACACTTCCCTTATAGCAAGACAAAAAGAGTTGGACATGCTCTCCCAACTTAGGGCGCATGAACGAAAGAGCCTGATAATGAAAATGCTCAGGGTAGATGTCATAGACAAAGCGATAGACCTCGTCAGAAGAGATATCAGAGAGAAGAAAAATCTGATTTCTCATCTCGATTCCCTAATGCCAGATATCTCGAAATTGGAGGAGGAACAAAACGAGCTCGAGGGGAGTAGACGTGTCGCAGAAGAAAACGTGGAAAAAGCAAGGGGCAAGGTCGACGGGTTGAGAGAAAGGGTGGAAGAAGCCAACGAGAAAAGGAAAGTGCTGAAAACCTTATACGAAAGATACCTGGACTTTAAGGAAAATGTTTCGATATTCCTCAATAGAGTTAAGGATCTAGAGGAGAGGATAAGAGAAAAGGAGCGAAAGCTGATAGAGTTTGAAGAGAAGGAGAGGGAGGCCGGTGCGCTAGCTTCAGCCCCAGACGAGCTAAAATTGATCGATAAAGAGTTGGCACATCTCGAGGAGGAAAAACTGAAGGAGATAGACAAAGGGAGAATCGAAGCCGAGATAGAAGAGCACACCAGAGAAGCAGGAGAAATTAAAAGAATGACAGAGGAGTTGAAACTAAAAATAGAACCCATTTCAGAGGTCCTCAATGTGCCAGTCGAAGACGTTGATTCGTTAAACGACGAGATCTTCGGGCTCAAACTCGCTATACAAGAGATCGCGAGAACCGAAGAAAAGACCAACTCTGAGTTGGAGGAGATCGCTGAAAAGATCGAGAACATAAGAGCCCTCGGCCCTGAAGGCGAATGCCCGACCTGCGAGCGAAAGCTTGGGCCACGATACAGACTGCTGATAAAGAAGTATAATGAAAAGGAAGAGGAGCTCAGAAGAACGCTAAATCAGACGAAAAAGGGCATCTCCCAAAAATCTGCATCGCTTGAATCCCTGAGTAAGAGGTTGAAAGAGGTAAGGGGCAGAGAGGAGAGGAGAAGAAAACTAGAAGGTAAACTCAACGAGCTGGAGGTAGAGATAAGGGAGAAAGAGCGGAGGCTTTATGATCTGTGGTCAAGGGTGTTAAAACTCGAAGAAGGGAAGGAAAGTCTGAAGAACGAATTCGATATGGACCGATATACTAAATTGAGATATGAGAAGGAGGATCTTGAGAAAAAAGCTGAACGGCATAGGGAGCTCGTCGTTGAGCTTAGACAGAAGGAAGATGCTAAAAGGGATCTGCTCGAGCTAAAGGAGAAAAGAGACAAAGCCGCCAAATCTCTCACTGAGTCAAAAGAAGGGCTAACGACGCTAAGAGACGCAGAACTCTCCTATGATAGGGCTATTAAGGAGTTCGAGGTGGCGAACGAAGAGCTCAAGAAGATGGAGATCGCGCTCGAGAGGCTCATCGCCTCACTCAATGCGACGAACAAAGAGATTGAAAGAATTCAGGCAAACCTATTAGAGGGTAAAAAATTGGAGGGTAAGATAGGGAAGGAGAAAGGAGAACTTAGACTATTGAACGAGCTCGCAGGGGATAGGGCTAGCCTTCTTGTCGAGTTCAGGGATGACGTGATAGCCAGGATAAGACCGGGCCTCTCCATCATAGGCTCTGAGCTCCTGTCTGAGATCACTAATGGGAAGTACGACGAGCTCAGCGTGGATGATGATTACAGGGTTTGGATATATGAAGATGGAGAATCATTTCCGATAGAGAGGTTTTCCGGGGGAGAATCGGATGTCGCGAATCTCTGTCTCAGGATCGCGATATCGAGATTGGTGGCGGAGAGAAGCAACTTGGAGCTGGATTTCATAGCTCTAGACGAAATCTTCGGGAGCCAGGATCTTGAAAGGAGAGAGAACATACTTAACGCGCTGGGAGCGCTTCTAAACCGTTTCTCTCAGGTCGTGCTCATAACGCACATAGAAGGTGTAAGAGAGAAGATCCCAAACCTGATCGAGGTCGTGGAAGAGGAGGACGGAACCAGCTCGATCCAATGATCCAGTTACAACGCCTCTCTCATCCTCCTCTCAATAAATGAATAGACCGTGGAGTGCTTTGCTCCAGTAAGGAGCATAACCGCCCCTTCTCTAGCTATGCTAACCTCTGGCTCCTTACCTATCAACCCTATCGTGTGCCCATAAATCTCCATCATAGTGTGGGTTAGGTTCTCTATGTTTCGCCTGGCCCTCCCACCGGTTCCTATCACTCTCCCCTTCATCCTCCTCATAGCTCTTCTCTTCACATAATCCCCCATATCCACAAGTTGAAATAGGTAGTCATCATTCAAAAGCAGCATCGCCTTGTCGGGAGGGAAGCCCCTACCTACAGCCTTCACCACATCCATTGCCCTTACCTCTGGCAGTGGATCTCCCTCTATCGTTATGGTGTTCCCTTCCACTCCCAGCTTCACTGAGAGTCTCCGCTCCAGCAAATCTTGACGAGCCCTATCCCCCCCAATCATCGCCCTCACCCTTTCTCCTGGTATAGCCACTCTTATCATTCCTGTCCCCTAACCTCCCTTATGATATCGGATGCGCCTTTTATTTTAATCTTCTTTTTACCCTTGAGTTCCCCCAGCCTTTTCGAGAAAAATGAGGCCACCCTCTCCACATCCCTCTTCAAGAGCTCTTCAGCTAAGGGGTGAGAGATCAACACACTCTGACCCACATCGATTACCCAGGGCTTATCTGCCCAGTACATGAGGTTGTATTCGCTAAGATCCCCATGCACTATCCCCTCTTCGTACATCTTTGACATGTATGAGGTTACACGCTCATACAGGTAAAACCAATTTATCCTCTTTTTGCTTTTTCCCCCGGTCCCAAGATCTTTCAGAAGGGGCGCAGGGGATTCTCTATCGCCTATGTAAGACATAACCAGCACATTCTTCTCGACGGCTATGGGGGTAGGGACCAGCACCCCGGCAGCTGCGATACGAGCCAAATTGTCGCGCTCTTTTCTAGCCCAAGTATATAGGATCTGATCACGCTTCGAGAGTGAAAGCTTATCGAACCTTCTGTCCCCCTGTATGTATTTCTTCATACCTCTCATCAGAAATAGTGATCTAGGCCTATAGATCTTTATGGCTACTAGACCTTCTTTTCCCTCCCCCTTGAACACCACCGCCTCTTTCCCCGAGGAGATCGGATAATCTATAGCTTTGATCTTGCCCATGAGAAGTTTTTGCAGGGCTAGTAGGGTTCTAAGGTCAAAGATCTCCTCCGATATCTTGCCCTCCAACTCCCACTTCAAGCCCCATCTCTTACCTTCTTTCATCTTCAAAACAGATCTACCTCTTTGGGCAGCAACCCTTTTTCCTTCAGGTAATTTGCCTGCGTCCAGGTGTAGCGCCACATCACATCCGCCTTGTCATCATCAAAGCTCCACGGTTGTATTATCAGGAGGTCTCCTGTCTTTATCCAGCGTCTCTTCTTCATCTTCCCCCTTATCCTCCCAAGCCTTTTTTTGCCATCTTCACACAGGACCGTGAGCCTTGATCCGCCTAGTAGTTGATCCGCTATCCCAAACAACTCATTTTTTTTCTTGTCTGGCAGTTTTACCCTCAGATATTCGCCGTTATCATCCATCTGATCTAGATCTGGATATGCCTAATTAGCTTTTCCATCCAAGCTTAGCCTATAAAAGATCCAATCTCCTAAAGGCTTTGCACCAAGCTTCTCGTAAAACCCCTGAGCCTTTATGTTCCAATCAAGTACCGTCCATTCCATTCTCTCGCATCCGAGATTTTTGGCTTCTTTGATACACTCCATAAAGAGTTTTTTCCCTACCCCACTCTTTCGATGATCCTCCAGAACGAATATGTCCTCTAGGTAAAGGGTAGGCCTAGCCAAAAATGTGGAGTAGGTCATAAAGAACAGGGCGTAGCCCACCGCTTTCTCATCCTCAAAGGCAAGATAAGCAACATACCGGGGATCAGTGCCAAAACCATCCTCTACCAATCTCTCTTTTGCATCATCATCTAGGGGATCCAGCTTCTCATAATCGGCTAAAGAGCTTACCAGCTCCAAAAGGGTTTTCTCATCCTCCTTCTTTGCTTTCCTTACCACGACCTGATGATCGCCCTGCATCATCGCCATCGCTAAGCTTCACTTATATATAATCTTAACCCTGGGGAAAGATCTAGGTAATTTTTTATCCGCCTGTATGTTCTCCAACCATGTATGCCATAGGGATCGATCTTGGGGCGACCAACGTCAGAGCTGTGATATCTCGCCCAGACGGAGACTTTCTCGGCGAGTTGAAAGAGAGCACCATAAAGGATGGCCCCCAGGCCCTTATAGATCAAACGATGGGATTGGTGGATCGAGCGCTCGGGCGCTCGGAAACCGGATTGAAAGATGTGGAAGGAATTGGAATAGGATCTGTGGGCCCCCTGGACATGAAAAAGGGTACCGTATCTCCCACCAACATACCCTTCAAGGAGATACCTATTGTAGAGTCGCTATCGGATAGATTCCATCTACCAGTCTACTTACTAAACGATGGCATGGCTGCTGCTCTTGGAGAGAAGTGGTTCGGGATCGCAAAAGGGGAGGAGAACTTCGCCTATGTCACCCTAAGCACGGGGATCGGAGGGGGTGTGTATGTGGACGGTAGATTGTTATTGGGAAAGGACGGCAACGCCTGCGAGATAGGGCACCTCACCATAGATAAGGATCAAAAGCTTAAATGCGGGTGCGGGAGGAGAGGCCACTGGGAGGCTTACTGCTCTGGGGTGAACATCCCCAACTTCGTCAGATATTGGATCGAAGAGAAAAACGAGAAAAATTCGCCCATTGTAGAGGCATGTAGATCCGGCAGTCTAACTTCGAAATACCTCTTCGACAGGGCTAAGAAAAAGGAACCATTGGCCTTACAGATCGTGGAAGAGCTAGGGAGATATAACGCTATTGGGTTCGCGGACATAATAAACGTCTACGATCCATCCTTGATAACCGTCGGAGGTGGCCTGGCTCTGAACAACGAGCGCTTGATTCTCGATCCCATACGCAGGCGCGTTGGAGAGTATGCGGTGAATGGGCTTCCAGAGATCACATTGACGCCTCTTGGTGATGATGTGGTACTATATGGCGCAGTAGCGCTGGCATTTCACCCAGAAGAGGTGCTGAATGAACAAAGTTGATATAGGGAAAGGCACCTACGTTCACGGAAGCGCGACCATAGTGGGGGAAGTAAGAATAGGGAAGAACTGTTCCATATGGCCCAACGTGGTTATCAGGGGGGATGAGAACCACATGGAAATAGGGGATTGCACGAACATACAGGACAACTCCGTGCTCCACACCAGCTATGAAGGGCCTTTGAGGATAGGAAAAAGGGTCACCATCGGCCACAGCTGCATAATACATGCATGCACTATCGGAGACGACGTTTTAATAGGAATGGGTTCCATAATATTGGATCATTCGGTCATAGGTGAGTGGAGTTTAGTAGGGGCTGGCTCTCTGGTGACCGAGGGCAAGGAGATACCGCCCAACTCGTTTGTTTTGGGGAGGCCCGCAAAAGTAGTGGGAGACAGCTCTAGATACAGAGAGATCATCGCTAACGCGCACCAAGAGTATGAAAAGTTGAGGGAGGAGTACCTGAAAATTGAAGAGAGTAGATCGCTCCAGGGATCTTCAAAAAAGTGAAGCTCCCCGCTGCAATTAGCGGGGCATCTTAAAAAAATAGGATGGTTATAGTTTGTAGCTCTTCAACTCCGTCGTTATCATGGTTCCCATCAAATCCTGGGTCTCCTTCACCATATTGCCGACCTTGGCGCTGTACCAGATCTCCGTAGTCACCGTGGTCGGTTGATCTCCCTCTATAGTGGTCGTCTGCTCTATTACCAGGTGATTGGCCTCGAATCTCCCAGCTGGTACGACAACGGTCTCGGTACCCTTATCGGTTATCTTATAAGCCACAATCATCTCACCGATCGGCTTCCCCCCTATCTCCACACTCATCTTGGTATCATAGCTTCTGTCGCCTATGGGCAATATCTCGTTCGCCGGTTCCGGGCCCCAGGTCGAGGCCATGGCGATCCCGTATATTTCTTGAGAGATCTTCCAAATGCCCAGCGTATCTTTATCGGACCACGTATACGAAACTGTATCCTGAGATATTGCTTCGACTTTCCAGCACCAATGGCCATTAATTCGCTCTGACTTCTGTATAGTCCGAACGGATTCCATCGTTTGATCACCCATCGTCTGCACGTAGGTAAACTTGGACCCTATTTGCAGGTCGCGCTTCTGGTCAGTAGCCGGTAAGAGGCCGGGTACCAAAAGCAGGGAGAGGACAAGTACTCCTGCTATAATTTTTCCAATCATATCTTCACCTCTATACCATATCTTATTAATAATCTTTATAACTTTCGAGTACTTAAGTCTTGCTGGCAGATTTGAAAAGTGAAAAATAGAGGAGCGATAGGTTCTCTCAGTCGTTTATGCGACGTTGCCAGTAAAGAAGATTCCATCTCCAACAGCCATGATAAATGTCCCGTAGACGAGTACCCAAAGGATTCCCGACTCGCCTCTACACTCATAGAGCAGCCAGTCCTCTTGCCAATGTTCGACGATCTTCCAAGGTCCCAGCCATCCTGAATCGCCTACTCCGAGATAAACCAGATCTTGGGGCCCCCAGATTTGCTCAGTATCTGTATAAGAAGGACGAATGTAGAGAGCGCCGCTTCCTTTATAGCTATCGCCGACGTCTATTGAACCGTGGCCCTGATGAACCCTGCCCAGCCCGGGATACGGGGGAAGTGGTGGGATAGTAAGCGTGGGCGGTGGCACTGGTGGAGAGTTTCTTATCAAATTTGCCGGGGTATCATCAACTCGGTTAATGATATCGATGAAAGCTTTAGCGACCGGCACTAACTGATCCTTAGCTACCTTATCAGGGGTATCCTCCAAGTCAAACAAGTATTCTGGGCTAGAGATGAAGCTGTAAATCGGCACCCCCGCGCGGTAATACATACTTCCATCTGTGGGTACGCCCAATGGAGATCCCGTTTGTAAGATGCTCGTTCGCCTTAAGTCGTGTTTGATAATGGCTTCCTCAGAGAAGCGAACAAGTAGTGGGTTGCCCGTTGTAAACATGGCCCTAGGCTCGACATAGCCGGTATCGACCCATTCACCATCGATAACATCAAAATCCTCTGCGATGTGTTCGATGGCGATGGCTAGAATAGTTTTTTCCATCAAATCCGGGTGATCTTTGATAAAGGTTTTCCCGCCTATCGCGCCATAGAAGTGACCGGCTTGAAGTATAAATATCAACGTTTTTTCCCGATGTTCTTCAGGAACCTGAGCGAAGTATTTGGCTATCGCTAACACCTCAGCGACCCCAGAAGCATCCTCAACCGCCGAATACCACGGCCCATCATGGTGGGAGCATACGATTATGGCATCATCCGTTTTTCCCGGTAAAATGCCGACGATGTTACCGGTTGTGGCCGTCGTATCTATGCACCCAGTTAGTCTCATAGTTGCATAAACCGGGTCTGTGGCAGTTTCCAGCAGTTCCCTTAGATGTGAACCATCGTCTCTACTCACCCACAGCCCTGGGATTGGCTTCATGACGCCATCGTAAGGGGCGTAGTACTTGTTCGTGTTCGTGGGGTAGTCCCTGAGAATGCCGATGAAACCCACGGCTCCTGCCTCATAGGCCTCCCCATAAACGCCAAGTTCCTCATACTGTTTGAAATTTTTTCTCGCCCAAGTTGCAGTACGTGTAAGGCCCACTGCCGTGTCACCTGGATCATAATCAAAGTAGCTAAAGTTCACTAAGAGATCCACATCCGTCTCCATGAAACGAATATCCGCAACGACTATCCTGTTTTCGACGACATCATCCTCTTCGATCGCTTCGCCGATATAAACTATCTCGGCCGTAATCCCTTCTGGGGGGGTGTGAGCGGTGTATGGTATGAAGAAAGAAAGGTATTTCTCCACGTTGACCATTAGACCCCATTCATCGGCCCGCCAGAGCATGAAGCCATCGTTTATGTCGATGGTCTCATCACGTACGTCTTCGAAGCCAAATTCAAGAAGTTTATCCATGATGTAACCTCTTGCCTCTATGTCTACGGGTGTCCCAGGTCTTCTATATCCCATTGAGGATATATCCTCTATCCATCCAAATATCTCCTCTGTAGATGGTAACTCGGGAATTTCGGAATCAGCACCTTGAGGAATCGCGCTAATCATTGATGCTAAAAATATCCCTGCTAACAGGCATGCTAATGCTCCTTTAACCATTTTCTCACTCCTTTTGTATCCAGCTACAAAGCATTCAGCACTGGACATATAAACTTTTTGGTAACAGGAAGATGCTGTTTATGGTGAGTACAGCTTACCTTGGCTGATTAAAAATGCGGGATAGAATGATGCGAATTTCCCGTTGGGTTAGAGACTTCTACCCCCTCTTGCGATAATACAAATCCGAAGAGGGGAGAAGGATATATATGCTAAGATATCTACAAGGTCCCAATGAGTGATTTGGAGGAATTAAAAATTCCACTTGACGTCCCCCGCAGCGCAAGAGGCACCTATATCGAGAACTATAACGCCATAACCAGGTCCACCGGGCGCTTAATGCTCTTTGCAGGGGATCAAAAGGTAGAACATCTCAATGATGACTTCTATGGAGAGGGTATACACCCAGACGACAATACGCCAGAACACCTTTTTAAGATAGCGCGCAAGGGAAAGATCTGTGTCTTCGCGACCCAGCTTGGGCTGATCGCGAGGTATGGGCTGGACTATCGTGATGTTCCATATTTAGTAAAGCTCAACTCGAAGACGAATCTGGTAAAAACGTCACAGATGGATCCCTTCAGCAACCAGTGGTTTGACGTTGAGCAGGTCATCAATTTTCGCGATGAATCGGACCTCAAGATACTGGGCGTGGGTTATACCATTTATCCAGGAAGCGAATACGAGGCGACAATGCTCAAACAGGCTGCCCAAATAGTCCATAAGGCTCACGAGCATGGGCTGATAACCGTTTTATGGGCCTATCCGCGAGGCAGGGCCGTCAAAGATGAGCGAGATCCTCATACCATCGCCGGAGCAACGGGACTGGCGAACTGCCTTGGTAGCGATTTTGTAAAGGTCAACTATCCAAAGAAAAAGGGTTATGAGTCGAAAGAAATGTTCAAAGAGGCCGTTTTGGCCGCTGGGAACACCAAAGTCCTCTGTGCTGGCGGGGCAAGCGTCGATGTCGGCGCCTTCTTGCAAAGGATCTACGACCAGATAAACGTAAGCGGCGCTGCTGGAAACGCCACGGGCAGGAACATACACCAGAAATCTCTAGAAGAAGCGGTGCGGATGTGCAACGCCATCTACGCCATAACCATCGAAGGGGCCAGCGTGGAAGAAGCGATGAGGACATACGGAGGCAAATGAAAAAGCTGGTTTTACAGAGGCACGGGGAGAGCCTGTGGAACCTGGAGAACAAGTTCACGGGCTGGACCGATGTCGATCTTACGGATCGCGGTGTAGCGGAAGCGCACAGGGCCGGAGAGCTGCTAAGGAGAGAGGAGTACACTTTCGACGTCGCGTACACCTCCGTGCTGAAGAGGGCTATCAGAACCCTATGGATAGTTCTTGACGATATGGGTCTGATGTGGATCCCAGTATTTAGATCATGGAAACTCAATGAAAGGCATTATGGAGCATTACAGGGGCTGAACAAATCCGAGACCACTCAGAAGTATGGGACGGAACAGGTCATGAAATGGCGGAGGGGATATGACGTCCGACCTCCTCCCTTAGCGAAATCGGATAAGAGACATCCCAGGTTTGACGAGCGCTACTTGGATCTAGCTAAGGATGAGCTTCCTGCGACCGAATCTCTAAAGGACACACTTGAGCGCGTTCTTTCATACTGGCATGGGACCATCGCGCCTGATATAAAAAGAGGTAAAAGAGTTCTGGTCTCACTTCATGGTAATAGTCTTAGAGCCTTGGTCAAATACCTGGATAACATATCGGATGAGGAGATACCTACGCTCAACATTCCCACTGGATTCCCGCTCGTTTACGAGCTGGACGATGATCTCAGGCCGATAGGACATTACTATCTTGGAGACCTGGAGGAGATCGAAAAGGCGACTGAGTCGGTGGCGAAACAGGCCTCAGACCCGAAAAATAAAAAAAGAAAGAGAGGGGGAACATCCATTTAATCTACCAGTTTCCCCCTCTCCTTTCTAATCCTCTCCCCCGAAGTTGCATAATTCGTAATATGGTAAAAAATGATGCCACAGCCAACAAGAAAGGTCAAATTTCCCCCTCATAAGACGAAGATAGTCTGCACGATCGGACCCGCTTCAAGCTCCGAAAGTGTTATAGAAGAGCTTATCAAAAAGGGGATGAGCGTAGCTCGCCTTAATTTCTCTCACGGGAACATCGAGGAGCACCGACGGAACATCCGCCGCATACGCTCTGCCGCTTCAAAGGTGGGTCGGATAGTCGCTATCCTCACCGACCTCCCTGGCCCTAAGATAAGAGTAGGTACTCTGAGAACCGAACCGGTAACCCTGAATAGGGGCGATGATGTGACCCTGACGACGAAAGACGTTCTTGGTACGTCCTCTCTAATACCATTGGATCGAAAAGAACTGCCTGAGTACGTATCTCTGAGAAAATTGATCTACCTCAATGACGGATTCATACAGCTCGAGGTTCGGGAAGTGGATGGTGATGAGATTAAATGCCGTGTGATCATCGGCGGGGAGCTGCTCTCACATAAAGGAATAAATCTCCCGGGCACGAAGCTCCCTCTTGATCCAGTTACCGACAAAGATCTGGACTTCCTTCAATTTGGGCTCGAGGAGGATGTAGATGCATTTAGCGTTTCTTTTGTAGAAAAGGCTGGGGACATAATCAAAGTCAAAGACTTCGCCGAGAAAATGGGAAAATCCGCTTTCGTGGTCGCGAAGGTCGAACGGGAAACCGCTGTAGAGAACATCGACGAGATATTAAAGGCAGCGGATGGTTTGATGGTAGCTCGTGGGGATTTGGGAACCGAGATTCCGATAGAGGAAGTGCCTGGCGTCCAGAAAAAGCTAATCCGAAGAGCAAATCTCTTCAGCAAGCCAGTTATAACTGCCACTCAGATGCTTGAATCCATGTTGCAGAATATTAGACCGACACGAGCGGAGGTGACCGACGTCGCAAACGCCATTTTGGATGGATCTGACGCGGTAATGCTCTCCGAAGAGACGGCTCTTGGGAGATACCCAGTCGAGTCGGTGGAAATGGTTGCAAAGATAGCTAAATCGATCGAGAGACAACGCCACACTCTAGGGCCAAGGTGGGATCTAAAAGAGCAATGGTCAAAAGGCGGTGAAGGAGCGACGGTAGAGGACGCGATCTCCCTGAACGCGGTGGAAGATTCGCGCACGTTGAGAGTACGCTTTATCCTCACGCCTACCCACAGCGGCAGCACGCCTCGCCGCGTATCCCGTTTCAAACCAGATTGTTGGGTTCTCTCGTTCAGTGAAAATGAGAGGGTTAGAAACTTCCTAGCTTTATCTTATGGCGTTTACCCATTTTTGGTAAATGATGAGAAGGATCACGATAAGATAATCGCGCTGGTGAAAGAGTCGGGATTGGCCAAGAAAGGCGATAAGGTGATCCTCACCGCTGGGGTCTCCCCTCAGGCTGGAGGGACCGATTCGTTGAGGATCATCACTCTTTGATACGTATTAAACGGAGCGCGATCTTTAAAAAAGAGAGATCAAAAGAGCTCGTCCAGTATCTCGTCCCAGCTGGAGTGGATCCCGAACTGGGTCTGACGGTATCTCCAAAGTAGATCATCGAAGATCCACCCGTAATCCGTATCGGGTAGGAATATGGTCAAACCATAAGAATTATCTCCTTCCACGCAGGTACTTGCTACGACTGCGTTATCGATGGCGGTCTTTACGGCTTGACAAGCATCATCAACGCTTGCATTATACGCGTAGTAGGCTATCAGATCGACCAGATCGTAGAGATCTACGTAAATGTAAACATCCATTCCCGATTCGGGGGCTGGTTCGTACTCCCTTACATCACTACGAGCTTGAGATATCGCGTATTCGAACGAGTCCAAATCCGCGAGCAAGAGGTCAGCCAACTGATTTATCGCCTCTTCAAGATCGTCCATCTTACTCGTATCTACTGCAGAAAAGGTCTGATTCGCATGATCGGTAGCGCTGTAAGGGTCGTAGCTCTCCACGAACAGCATGGAAAGCTTTTTAGGGCTCGTGGACGGGTCGTTTTTCAGGGCAGTTAAAGGTTCTTCGTAATCAAATGGGGCGGTCACATTGAACAGCACGGTCATCATCGCGACCTCTTCAGAACCACAGTAGTAGTCCACGTAATCCCTTATTTCGTACACGACCTCGGTGCTCGCCATCGTGCACGCGTCAAAGGCCAGTATGTCAGGTTGCAGTACACTGATAGCTTCACCCAGTTCCGGGGTGGTTAATGAGTCGCCGCCGTTCGTGTCATCGAGCATCGACTTTCTCCAAGACCCGCCGTGATCCGTCATAATTAGGGCGGTGTACCGGGATGGATAGTTGCTCATGGACCAAAGGCCGAAGTCTATCAGAGTTCGAGGATCTCCCATACTAACCTCTCCGCTAGTCGGGATGACAGCTCCATCATCCTCCTGTTCGATGTAATCTCCGTATTCGTCTACATAATACAGTTTAGAATCGCCATAATCATTCAGGTCCCAAAGAACCAGTATTGCTAGATCCTGGGAGGAGCCAACGGCCTCTAGCCCCTCAACAACTGGATCATACCAGTTGAGGCAGAGATGAGGTGAGCCAGCTATGCTGTTGTCGGCGCCCAAATAGACCATAACGGTCCAGGCTCTTTCATTTCGATCCTCGACAACCCCGGCCAAAACGAAACTCTGGAGAAGAAATACCAAAAAGAATCCTGAGGTAAATACCTTAGCTGTCCTTCTTCCCATATAAGAATGAAGAACGAGTATAGTTCTAAAGTTTTTCTCTCTGGATGTGGACCTATCGATTTTAAAAATTTTTGGTTAAGCGCAGGTTTTAAGTTTCCCTGATGGATCTATCATAACCTGATACGTATCAAATCGGCACTAATCTAGATGGTATGCTATTGGTGGATATCATACATATAAAGACCTGGGGTCCTCTTCTAGAAGGTTTAATCACTGGGGGTTAAAGATAAAGGTGTGCTGAAATGAAAAAAGTAGAGCTACATTACGACGGAAAAGCCGAAGAAAGTGAGGTGCTAGAGGGGGCAAGGCCCGCTGCTCTTAGAGAAGAGAGAGTTTTTGGTAATGGCGATGCGCGTCAAAATATGTTAATCTCTGGAGATAACCTTCCGGTGTTGCGAATCCTGATCGATATGGGGTTAAGGGGAGAAGTGAAACTCGTATACATAGACCCTCCATTCGGAACTGGCAATACCTATAAAAGGAACGGTATCGACGTCTATTCATCCAAGGGCGGCACGGAATATCTCGAATGGCTCAGGAGGCGAATAATCCTTTTGAGGCACTTACTTGCGAACGATGGGAGCCTATACATGAGAATTGATTATCACTATGGGCACTACATGAAGGTGCTTCTGGACGAGATTTTCGGTAAAGAAAACTCCAGAAATGAGCTTATCGTGAACCGCACTAAGAAGATATTCGACGGTACGAAGAGGTTCAACACCGCCACCGATTCAGTCTTCTTTTACACGAAGACTGAAGAGTATATATTCAATGGTTATAAAAAGGAAAGGAGCGAGGAGAAGAGAAAATGGATACCAATGCATTCTCCGGGGGTGAGATGGACAAAGATCGAGGATAGCGACCTTAACCTGTTTAAAAACACTGAGGAGAGGGGCGGAAGATACTACACCAGGGCTCGAATATTCAAGGGAAAGGAATATCTGCCACCACCCAGAAGGCACTGGACCTTCACTCAGGAGAGGCTCAACAGATATGCTGCGGAGGGAAGGATAAGGCTAAACGGGGAGATGCTCGAATACCAGACGGGCCCACAGGAGATAGTGGATTCAAACTGGACCGACATACCGGGCTACAGCTTCAAATGGGATTACCCGACCGAGAACTCCGAACAGCTCCTGGAACGCATAATCAAGGCTTCGTCAAACCCCGGCGACATGGTATTGGACTGTTTTGCCGGATCTGGAACCACCGGGGCGGTGGCAGAAAAGCTCGATAGAAAGTGGATAATGATAGACTCTTCAGGATTTTCCATGCAAACGATTACGAAGAGGATGCTTAGTTTAAGAGAGAGTATAGGCAATAAAGGTAAACGAATGAAAACAAAACCTTTTTCCGTTTACATCGCGGGCGATGATGCCAAAGATCAGAACTGAAGATTTGATTTCTCCTATAACAGGTTAGCCGGAAAGAAAGGGGAAAAGGTTAGTGGCTACGGCTAGAAAGATGGTTTACTGGACGCTGAAGGAGTACCCTCATATTCCGGGCGCTCGGGCGCCTTTAGCGCTTTGAGAGCGTATTCCATGAGCTCAGGTATGATTACATCGGTGGGGACACCGAGGTGTTTGAGTATAGTGGGATAGAAGATGTATGTCGTATAAGATGCTCCCAAGAATCCAACGGGAAATCCGACGATCGCGCCGACGAGCCCGCCGAAGAGCATGCCAATAGGCACTCCGATGGCCATTCCGATATACCAGCCGAGGATTCCGCCGACGGTCGCGCCGATCAGTCCGCCGATAATAATGCCGACAATCGTGAAGATGATTGCGCCGAGGATCGCGCCTGCCATAGCAGCGATAAGCGAGACCATTATCCGTAGATCTATCTGTTCCAAAACCCTAACCAACTCAGCTTCTATTTCCTCTAGGTCTAGTTGATCCGGCTTGACCTTGGCCTTCACTGCCTCTAAAACCCTAACCAACTCATCTTCTATTTCGTCATCTACAGCACTTTCCACA
>DACJ01000069.1 GCA_002494765.1 Euryarchaeota archaeon UBA186 | reverse complement strand
AAAGAGAAAGAGGATAACCTTCATTCCCGCTGAGAGATTCTTCGTGGGAGTTATATAGGGGGCGAGTGATTATGTGCAAGATGAGTAAGAGAGGATGTCAAGCATGTCCTGTGATAATACAGGTCTATGGCGGGTAAATTAAGAGAGATTATCACTCTATTTCCTCTATGAACAGGAAGCCCCTGTCCCCTTCCCACACCTTTTTGGCCTTTTTTATTTTTAACCTTTTTGAGAATATCGGCCCATCCAGAACGAAGGTCTCGATCTCTCCGCCCTCGCCCGCTATATTAATTCTTTTTCCCCTCAGATCCTCAATCAGTTTTTCGTCTATCCCCCTGCCCAAAAAGGATTCATCCAGCCCTTCAGCAGCTACCCCCGTGATAACGCCTTCAAACTTTTCCTTTATGAAGAGCTTCAGCACCTCCTCCTGGTCATATCCCCACAACGGCAAGAAAAGCTCTACGCCGAGATCTTCCAGGATCTTTCTCTGAAAGTTTGAAGCGATTAAACCCGATATCAACCCTTCGGCACTCTCCTCCCTCAAAACCTCTTTCACCGTTTTAAATCTTTTTCTCTCCTCATCCAGGTTTATCCATCTCGTACCATCTATTAATCTGATGGGAATATTCATCGATTGGGCCTGCAGCGAGACCCATTTAACGTTTGGGTAGTGGAAAAGGTAGGAATCCTTCTTAGGCATAATCGATATGATCCCGCTTATCTCAACTTTTTGCATTGCCGTATACATGGCGAGTACCGAATCCTTTCCACCTGAGGACAGAGCCCAATATCCCATGGGCGTCATATTTTTTGAGCTTTTAAATATTAGTACCATTTAGCTCACCCGTTCTCCGGATTAGACAGTCGACTCCTGCCTTAACCGGGGTAAAGTATCCATACCCTAATTGGATCGATCGCCCATGATCGAAAAATATGCAGAAAAGTATAAAGAGTGAAAACGCGCTGGTAAACTGCAGATACTGGAATGAAATAATGAGATGAGAAAATGATGAAGAGGTCGATATTAGCAATACTGATAGTGGTGCTACTGACAGCACCTATATCTTTTGAATGCATTAGACGGGAAAAGCTAGATACAGAGAGTATAAGTGAAACGAAGGCGGAACTGACCAAACCCATCTACACCATCATGCCTGCCATAGAAGAGATGATCCCCAGTTTTGACGGCACCAAACTTCATGTCGGTACTTTTCTGCCGGACATTGCGGCTGAGGGCGTGAAAGTTCCGGCGATAATCGATGCAGGTCCATACTATGGGAATGCACGCCCGTGCGTCGATAAGATCGGAACTGGCCCCCATAAGTATTGGGTGAGATATTTTGTACCCAGGGGATACGCAGTGATCCAGGCAAGCGTGAGAGGTACGGGATACTCCGGCGGCTCTTTTGATCTCGGTGGTAAAAAAGAGCAGCGCGACCTCTATGAACTGGTAGAAGCCATCGCCGCTAAGCCCTGGTGCAATGGCAATGTTGCAATGGCCGGAAAATCGTACGATGGCACAACGCCATGGGAAGCTGCAATAATGGCCCCGCCCCACCTGAAAACTATCGTGCCTATTGCTGGGATAAGCGATATGTACCGCTACATGTTTTACGATGGGGCAGCATATTGCTCCGGACCTTTCTTCAATACTTATTACACGGCTGAGGTGGACTGGCTAGTTAGGCCCACTACCGATATTACCATACAAAAGATGATGAACCTTTTAGGCGCCATCTCGCCCGATGTAATTGACAACATTCTAGAAGGGTATAGGACCTGGGTTGACGGTGACCACGACGCGTTCTGGAACGAAAGGGATTACTCCGCGCACGTTGAGAATATAACCGCCAGCGTCTTCATTGTTCATGGCCTGCAGGATTGGAATGTAAAACCAGACAACTTTGTTGTAATGTATAATAAACTCAAAGTACCAAAGAAACTCTGGCTTGGACAATGGGAGCACATCATGCCCTATGAGAAGAGTGTACTCAATGAGTGGAGTCGCCCAGATTTTGGTGAGATGATTAACGCATGGATGGATTACTGGCTCCTGGGGCTGGATAATGGTATCATGGATGAGCCACCAGTAATTGTTCAGGATAACCTGGGGAGGTGGCATTTCGAGGAGGATTGGCCACCAGGCAGAGCGCAAAAAATAAAATTCACCATGGCTTCGGGTAAACTCTCTAATGAGGTCATATCAGGTGAACTCGCGACCTTTTCCGCTAGTTTGTTCCATCGCCCCGGCCCCGGAGGGAGTGATAGGTATCAGGCCGTCTTCGTTTCAGACCCGCTGAAAGAAGAGATACTCTCATCGGGGGCACCCAGTTTTGACTTAAATCTCTCGATAGACAGGTCGAGGGGGCATCTCGTTGCGATCCTTTATGACATAAGCCCTTCTGGAGATTGGACCCAAGTCAATAAGGTCGTGATAGACCTGGAGCATAGAGATTCAAGAGATAGTGGCGAACTGATGACTCCAGGAGAAATTACGCATGTATCATTTGAGATGTACCCCTATGACGTCAGTTTCGGGGCCGATCACAGAATTGGCCTCATAATAACTGGAGATGACCTCAGTTGGGTTTTACATCCTATATCCACGCTGAAGGGGCTCGAGTTGGCAGTTTTACCTTCCCTGAGCCAGCCTGCATTCTCGCTGTATGGGAACCGCGAGCACCCCTCCACAATGACTGTGCCCGTTCTTCATGGAGTCGCCTTCGAAGAAGAAACGACTTTCTAATCCCCCCCCTTAAATTCACAAAAAGAAGAA
>DACJ01000115.1 GCA_002494765.1 Euryarchaeota archaeon UBA186 | reverse complement strand
GGCCATGAGAGTTTATAACGCCCCATCCTTCAACCCAGACGGAATCGTTGTGTCTCTCGGCTATCACGCTCCTCCCTATCTCTACCATCAATTCGGAACAACAGTTGCCCAGGTTCTCATCCTCCGAGAGGAGTTCACACAGGTGGTATAAATCCACATAATATAGGTAGCTATAGTTCTACACCTGCCATGTCAGTAGATTTTACGCCCTACATACCTCTTCGTCCAGGGACATGCTGAAATGCAGATTCCACATATGGCCGATTCGACGCCCAATTTTTTAGAATACTCTCCAGCGGCTTTATAACAGGAATGGGCGCTGAAAAAGAGATCTCGGTCCATACCGACGCTCCAGTTATCGCCGTGGGGCGCTCTCCCGGGGCACACATCGACACAGATCCTGCACCTGCCACAATTTGAGGAATTAATCGGATTCGAGGTTTTGAGTCGGGCATCGGTCAAAACGGTCGTCAGGCGAAGGGCCGAACCATACTCCTTGGTTATCAAAAGAGCGTTCTTTCCTATCCACCCCAACCCAGCTCTGGTGGCTGCGGTTTTGTGCGGCAAATCCGTCCGTAAGGTATCGGCATCGAAATCCTCAGTCGTCGGGTCCAGCGCGATCGCCCCATATCCTCTATCTTTCAAAATGTCCTCAGCACGCGTTCCCAAAACGGATAGCAACTCGTTGGCTCTCTTATACTCTTTATAATATCCCAGAGTTGGACCGTTGTAAATGGCAGAGACTATTTTGGGATTCAGAGCGACCGCTATTGATACAGCGTATTTAAACAAACCGCGAGGTCTTTCCGGGATTTGACCCAAATCCGCAAAACCTATGAGAGAAGCGCCTTTCCTCAACAACTCCTTTAACTCCGATTCTACCCTATTCATCGCCCTGAATCCGTTTTCAGAACTTTTCACATCCATTCAATAGATCACTATGCTCTTTACACCCTCTATATTCTTTATCTCGGAAATCATCTCGAAGGGGATGGGATCTTCGGTGATTATGAAGAGCCTGGGGTCTTCTTTTAGTTCGGGATCGTCGGCTATAGCCTGCCTTATGCTTATCTTCTTCCTGGCTATCAGATCGCTCACCTTGGCCAGTATTCCCGGCAAATGGGGATCAGTAGGGACGATCTCTATCACCCCCCACCCCAGAGCTGGAGCGACGCTTTTAAAGCTGGCCGTCGGCATGAGCGCTGAAAAAATCTCATTCAGCTCATCATCCTCCTCGATGGCCTCTATTGTCGAGGTTACGGCCCTTCTATCCGCCCCTATCGCTCTCGCGATCGAGGAGCTGGAGAGTTCTACATCGGCGCAATACATCTTGCCCTCTTTTACCCTTAACCCCAACTCCACCATCGTCTTTACGACCTTAAGTTGGGCGGGATAATTCCCAAACTTTTCGAGCATTCTACTCCACATGCTTCAGGGTCTAATCGCAGACAACGGATATGAATATTCCGGTTTGAAGTACAGATATATACATTAACGAACGAAAATATTATATAGAGCACAAGTATTGCGCTGGGGATGAATGAGATAAAGATCATACTGAGCGAAGATGAGATTCCGAAAAAGTGGTACAACATACAGGCCGATCTACCCACGCCGTTGGATCCTCCAAGGCATCCGCAGACTAAGGAACCGTTAAAGCCCGAGGATTTAGCTCCGATCTTCCCGATGGAACTGATAAAGCAAGAGGTGAGCGCAGAGAGGTGGATTCCCATACCTGATGAGATAAGGGAGATCTACAGGCTCTGGAGACCTTCTCCTCTTTATCGGGCAAAGAGGTTGGAAGAAAAGCTGAATACCCCTGCCAGGATCTACTACAAATGGGAAGGCGTCTCTCCTCCTGGGAGCCACAAGCCGAACACGGCGGTCGCGCAGGCTTACTACAACATGAAGGAGGGGATAGAGAGGATAACAACTGAGACAGGGGCGGGCCAATGGGGGTCCGCGCTCGCTTTTGGTTGTGTACAGTTTGGGCTGAAATGCACAGTATACATGGTCTCTGCCAGCTATGATCAAAAGCCCTATCGAAGGATAATGATGCAGACCTGGGGAGCTGAGGTTTACAGGAGCCCCAGCGAAAACACTCAATTCGGAAAAGCTTATCTCAAGAATGACCCTGCCACTTCAGGTTCTCTGGGGATCTCCATCTCCGAGGCGGTTGAAGATGCCGCAACTCACGAAGATTCACACTATGCACTGGGATCGGTTTTGAACCACGTCCTACTGCACCAAACGGTCGTGGGGTTGGAAGCCGAAAGAGCGTTGGAATCCATAGATGAGCGCCCTGACGCAATCTATGGGTGTGTGGGGGGAGGCAGCAACTTCTCGGGTCTGAGCTTCCCATTTATCACTGATAAGTTGAGTGGGAAAAGGCCAGACCTTAAGGTGGTCGCATGCGAGCCCACCGCGTGCCCGACTCTCACTAAAGGGCCATATCTCTATGATTATGGGGATTGTGCTGGATTGACTCCTCTTTTGAAGATGTTCACACTAGGGCACGATTTCGTCCCTCCCGCCATTCACGCTGGAGGGTTGAGATACCATGGTAATGCGCCCTTGCTATCGAAACTGGTTAAAGAGGGGTATATCGAAGCGGTCGCATACCATCAAAATGATGCATTCGCAGCTGCAAAATTGTTCGCCGAGACGGAAGGGATAATACCAGCTCCCGAATCCGCGCATGGGATCAAAGGCGTTATAGACGAAGCTCTAAGATGCAAAAAAGACGGAAAAGAAGAGGTGATACTCTTCAACAACAGCGGCCACGGTCACTTTGATCTGGCTTCTTATGACGCTTACCTGAACGGGAAGCTCACGGACTATGAATACCCAAAAAGTCTGATTGAGAAATCTCTGGCTAAGGTGCCAAAGATGTGAGATAAGATCTAGTGGAGTGTTAAAGCCTTTGGTAGATTCCTCTCCTAGCTATACTTGAAGTTTGTACTTCATCAGAACGAGTGATCTATTTATGCGGGAGGGCCGCATCAAATCGACCTTACGGAGAACCCCTATAGTTGTAACTATCAAAGGAGCTTTCTCCTCTAGCTAAAGACTTAAATGATCCGGATAGATGAAAACGATGATGAAAAAATGGGTGATTTTCGTCTTAATCCTGGCTGTAATCGGCCCTTCGGCCCTGATTCTCTTCGAAAAACTTGGACAAGTAGAGGAGAGCAATTCCGATTTACATGGAGATCTAAATTCAGTTTACGCGTTTATAAAAACAAAGGACTTCGTTGATCTAACTCATGCGTTTTACCCTGGTGTGCCCAGATGGAAAGGCTTCCCCGACGAAGAAGTGGAGATAATTTATGACTACAGCGACGGATTCAGGGCTGAAGTTTACACCCATGTAGGCCAATATGGGACTCACTGTGATGCCCCGGCTCATTTCTGCGAAGGACTGAGGACGATCGATGAGATAGAGGCTAAAGAGTTCATATGTCCCCTATGTGTGATAGATGTACATGAAAAAGTTGAAGATAATCCAGATTATGTTCTTTCTTTGGACGATATAAAGTCGTGGGAAATGAGGAACGGGAAAATACCTGAAGGGGCATTCGTAGCTATGAGGACCGATTGGAGCATGAGATGGCCAAACGCAATGACTATGGAGAATAAAGACGAAAATGGTACAGCTCACTACCCAGGCTGGAGTCTTGAAGTGCTCGAATATCTAGCAGACAAAGGCGTCACTGCCATAGGTCATGAAACCGTTGATACTGATCCAGGGATCAAGATAACCCAGGATATTTATGAGTGCGAATATTTCTGGCTTTCGCAGGACCATTATCAGATCGAGTTAATGGCCGATCTATATAAAGTCCCAGAATCAGGGGCGCTGTGCATATGCACATTTCCAAAACCCCTCAACGGATCTGGTTTCCCCGCACGAGTTATAGCTATCCTGCCTTAACGGAAGGGATAGCGATCCTCCCACCAGTGGGGGCGGTAGTTAGAATAGCTTTATCTATTGCCTATGAAATGTGTATAGTATGGGGATCGAGTCGGATTGGATAACGGAGAACGTAGCCCTCATAAGGGGCTTGAACGATGCAAGATTTCCGCATTCCCACTCGTTCCTGATTCGGGGTGAAAAATGTGCATTGATCGACACGGGTTGCGGGGCTGGGCCTTTAAAAGCGCTGAGGGAGAAAAACCATGTCGATTTTGTAATAAATTCCCATACCCACCCAGATCATGTCTCCGGGAACTGGATTTTTAACGGATACGATTTATGGAGTCCAATTCAAACCAAAGACGCCGCTGGAAGGTTGGATAAGCTCGCTAAAAGATTTGTAGGTGAGAAGAACGCGGTGAAATGGAAAAAGTTCGTGGTCGGATCGATGGGTTTCAGGGATTACACGCCGACCAACTTTTTCGATGATAACCACGTATTCGATTTAGAGCCAATCAAATTGAGGGCAGTTCATATCCCAGGGCACGTGAAAGATCACTTTTGCTTCTTCATCGATGAGGAAAAGATCCTTTTCTCTTCGGACATCGATCTCACCGATTTCGGACCATGGTACGGACATGAGGAATCCGATATACCCCTCTTCATAGCATCTATCAAAAAGGTACGGGACCTAAAGCCCAGAATGATCCTCTCGAGCCACCGAAGCGCTGTAAAAGAGAACATAGACGAGGAGTTTGAAAAATATTTGGGGATATTCGAAGAGAGGGAAAAGCGCATACTCGATTTTTTGCGCGGGGAGAAGTCGCTTGAGGATTTTGTAAAGAGATCTCTGATTTACGGTGGCTACCCATATCCGAAAGAAATATCCAGATATTGGGAGGGCGAGATGGTTCTAAAGCACCTAAAAATTTTGGAAGAGAAAGGAGAGGTGGAAAGGATCAAAAGGAACGGAAAAATATTTTTCAAAAGAGGGAAAAGGTAAAGTGCTCCAACCCTCTGAACGATTGTGATGTACATCTCCCATCCGTTGGTAAAGAAAGATTCGATAGAGGTTAGGGACTATCAGATCAACATAGCTGCCTCCGCCCTTGATAGATCCACTCTGGTAGTTTTACCGACTGGAATGGGCAAGACGGTCATAGCACTTCTAATTTTAATTAACAGGCTGGATAAGGGCAAAATACTCTTCCTGGCGCCCACCAAACCACTTGTCAACCAGCACGCAAATTTTTTGGTCGACAATCTCACCGTTCCATCGGATCGTATAAACCTGCTCACCGGTGAGATACCCCCGCTGACCAGGAAGGAGATCTGGGATAGATCCAGAATCATCGTATCGACCCCCCAGACGGTTAAAAACGACCTGGAGCGATTCGCTTCCCTCGGTGACTTCTCTCTGGTGATATTCGATGAGGCTCATAGAGCCGTGGGCGACTATGCTTACGTGCCCATAGCCGAGATGTATCCCACTCAGAATCCAGATGCTCTCACCCTTGGCATAACTGCCTCACCCGGGAGCACGAGCGAGAACATAATGTCCATATGTTCCATTCTTGGCACAGAGAACATAGAGATAAGGAGTCTGGACGATCCCGATGTAAAACCTTATGTACACGAGATAAAGAGCAGATGGGTGAAGGTGAAGCCACCTGACGAGATAAAGGAGATTTCTCGTCTATTAAAGGGGGTGGAGAACGATATGGAGAAAAAGTTGAGAGACGCTTCTTTGCTTCCCCAGAGGAGCTATGCCACCAAAAAAGAGGTGCTCGAGGCCGGTAACGAGATAAGGAAGAGAATAGAGGAGGGCGATGTAAAGGCATATCCCCTCGCGTCGGCGCAGGCGTCTATTCTAAAGATATCACATGGAAGATCCTTGATAGAAACTCAGGGCGTCAAACCGTTCATAAAATACATGGAGAAGCTCTGGGATGAGGGCAATTCGAAAAAGGGCACCAGGGCTGCCAGATCACTGGTCAAAGATAAAAGGGTCAAGAGCGCCCTGATGAAGGGCTATGAACTGCAGAAAGAACACCCCAAGATGGACAAACTTTTGGAGATAGTCGAGGAATGGTTTTCCAGCAATCCCGACAGCCGGGTCATAGTCTTTGCCCATTATAGGGACACGGCAAGCGAGCTTGTGGGGAAACTTAATAAGGTAAACGGGATACACGCCACGAAATTCGTGGGCCAGGCCAAAAAAGGTAGGGAGAAGGGGTTAAGCCAGAAGGAGCAGAACTCGGTGATCGAATCTTTCAAAAAGGGGAAAATAAACCTTCTGGTAGCTACGTCCGTTGGGGAAGAGGGGCTGGACATTCCCAGTACGGATTACGTCATATTCTACGAACCAGTTCCATCAGAGATAAGGGCCATACAGAGAAGAGGGCGCACCGGAAGAAAGAGAGAGGGCAAAGTAACGGTGCTGATAACAGAAGGCACGCAGGATGAGGCGTACTACTGGTCAGAGCTCAGGAAGGAGAGGAGAATGTGGTGGGAAATAGAGAGGCTAAGGGAGAAGATGTCCACCATCGATCTGGTGGGAATGGGGCAGAGCAAGATTGGAGATTTCGTTTAGCTGGTGGCGGGAAATGGTAAAGAGAGTCTACGGGGATTTTTACGGGTGCACCCTGAACAGGGGAGAGTTCAACGTCGTCTTAGGAGAACTCGAAGAGCAGGGATGGGAAATCACCGATGATCTGGAAAAAGCGGACCTTTGCCTTATTTTTACCTGCATAGTCATAGACAAGACAGAGAGAAAGGTGAGGAAGAGGATAAAACAGTTGCAAGCAGAAGGCAAGAGGGTCGTCGTGGGGGGTTGTCTTGCCCCATTTTACGAGGGCGAGAAGATCTACCCAGCGCTTTCTAAATGCGATGTTAGCGGAATAGAGCTAAAGAGGATAACTGGATCACACAGAGTCATAAACGGGACAACGGCGATAGTGCCGATCTCCACGGGATGCCTCTTTAACTGCTCATATTGTATGACGAAGCTGGCTAGGGGCCGACTTAAGAGCTATCCCGTAGACTCAATCGTTGGAGACGTGGAGTACTGTCTAAAAAACGGAGCTAGGGAGATACTGTTGACATCGCAGGATTGCGGCTCCTATGGGTTGGATAGAGGAGAGAGCATAGTGGGCCTTGTAGACAGGATTTCCAGTTTAGACGGAAATTTCATGATGAGGATTGGGATGATGAATCCTTCGTCTATCAACGGCCTATCCATAAAGGGGCTATTCGGTCATGACCATGTCTTCAAGTTTTTGCATCTGCCTCTGCAGTCAGGGTCTAACCAAGTGTTAAAAAGGATGGGCAGGCGTTACACGGCGGAAGAGTTCAACTCCATCGTGGATGGGTATAAAGGATCTGGAGGAGTTTTCTCGACCGACGTGATAGTGGGCTTCCCCGGCGAAACCGATAACGATTTTCAAGCAAGCGTAAAAGCGATAGAGGCGATAAAGCCGGACGTGCTAAACATAACCCGGTTTTCCCCGAGGCCCGGCACGAGAGCAAGCAGTATGGGGGAGAAGATACATGGAAGAATCTCAAAAGAGAGGTCACGAGTGCTGACCCATCTTGCGAAAAAGATCGGATCGGAGATAAATAAAGAATGGGTCGGCAAGAGAGTAAAAGTGCTGATAACTGAAAGAAAAGAAGATAAAAAGAAAAAATGGATGGGAAGGATGGCTAACTACAAGCCAGTCGTCCTAAACGCCAATGGAAATCTGGGATCATGGGTGGAGACGAAAATAACGGATTTCACGAGTAGCTATCTGATAGGTGAGTAATGCACATCTCGGGAATCGACGAGGCCGGAAGGGGGCCAATACTGGGCCCAATGGTAATAGCTGGTGTGAAAATAGACAAAGAGCTGGAAATAAAATTAAGGGAAATCGGGGTAAAAGATTCAAAAAAGCTAACTAGAAAGAGAAGGGAAAAACTCTATCCGTTAATACTTAAGATGGGGGAGGTCAAAACCATAAGGGTCGATCCAGAAGAGATAGATTCTAGATCGCTAACCGAGATCGAGGCGGAGAAAATCGTCCAACTGGCTCGTGAATTGAATGGGGATTTAACCTACGTAGATTGCGTGGGAGCTTTATCCTTTTCCTCTCTTCTAAACGATGTGATAGGGGACATGATGCTTGTCGTTTCGCATAAGGCCGATGTTCTCTACCCTGTCGTATCGGCGGCCTCGATAGTCGCCAAAGTGCAAAGGGACTGGGCCGTTGACGGACTGGCCGAAAAATACGGTGAGATCGGAAGTGGCTATCCCGCTGATAAGAGAACCATCAATTTTTTGAGAGGGTATGTAAAAGAGAATGGTTGCCTACCAGAATGCGCCAGGAAGCGGTGGAAAGTGAAGTTTTAGCCCTTTTGGGATTTATCCAATATTTCCCTTATCTTCTTTATTTCGTCCAGGGTCTCCTGTTCGATCGTTTTTTGAGTCTCTTCCGTTAACTTTCCTATCTTTGCGGATATGTGGTCCCTTATCTCTGGGCCGTTTTTGACGTTCATGAAGCACATCTCCGGCATGTTCGTCCCTCCCCTTGCGGCTGTAAAGATGGGTACATTATAGATGCCGAAGTGCCTCTTTAATGGCCCCTGGCTTAGCCCCGCCATCGTGATCCTCCCATAGCCGATCTCCTTTTCTCTCTTGAAGAACACCCCAAATTTACTGTGCACTGCCCCCTCTCTCAATTCGTATTCTATCGTCTTATAGAATTTGGAAATCCACCAGATGATGTAACCCAAAGCGATGATTGTAGGGACGTAAACCGATAGAAGATAGATGAGAAGCCACTCACCAAGTTCCCCGAATATCGCAATGGGTACGGACCAGGATAACACGACGACAACGATCCAGAAGGCCAACCATAGGTGCCAGTAAGGCACCATCTTTGGATCGGGTTTCATAGTTCAAGAAGGGTATAGTGATATTTAAAGAGTCCGAATTTCCGAATCAAAGTAGAAGCTTCGCTTATCCCTTCCACTTTCTGAGAACTTTTCCCTCTTTTTCTTCAGTTAATTTTCCTTTTTCAACGCTAACAAGAGAAAAAATAAAAAAAAATAAATTGGGGTTAGTTACCAGGGCGGCGGCAGCAGTTCTTCGAAGATTTTGCTCTCTATCCCAAGCGACAGATCAATGATTTTGTTCGGGATGAACAGCAGTACCTTAAGCAACAGGAGCAAGATCGGGTACCCGACGATGATGCCTATAAAGTCGTTCAAGAAACCGAAGAGCAAGCCAAAGACCAGGTTCAAGATGAGGAAAATGTACATAGTATACGTTGAAAGAAGCATGATGATCAGTGAGAGTACGATGATCGCAAGAAACATTATTAGTGGCCCTATAAGGTCCCCTATTATGGGCACCCAGCCGAACGCCCACTGAGCTGCCCACGCGATCGGATTTAGTATGAGGTAAATGATTCCGCAAATAGGTACCAATATTGTGAATGCAAACTGCTCAAGGGACGTCCATGCCATCTCGGCTCCATCGTTGGCCTCATCTCTTATCAGGAGTTCCTGAGAGAAAATCGACTTTATCACTCCAAAGATCCCGCCCCCGATCGCTCCGGAGAACACTAAGACTGCCAACACTGGGATAAACACCAAGGGAACTAACTGCAAGGCAAGATCATGCACGAGCGGCTCTGGGTACGGGCAGAACTCCATCGCCATATCCAGAAACTCGTCCCACTGGGTGCTCTGAGCAAAGGATGTGGACGAATATTTCTCGAGAAGCTCCTGGGTCATCTCGTCGTAGTCAAGCGGGAAGAATATCGAAATGCCGTGCGATCTGTCGCCAATTAGCGCCCTATCCGTTAATACGGTCTTCTCCACGCCCTCCATCACCTCAACGCAAAGACTTCTGATCTCCTTGTCCTCTATCTCGTCGTACAGGTTACTTGCCAGATCATACAGGTCTACTATATGGTAGACTGGAGCTCGATAATAGTTCTTCGTCTTGAGCCGGGCATCCCATATCTCCTGTTTGTATTTGTCCATCTTCTCCTGAAGGGCCTGGGCCAAAGAGTCCACCGACGTAGCCAGGCCATCTAGCTCAGCTGTATCTGTAGTGGAATACGTTAATGGGTACCCCATGATCGATCCAAATAGAATGCCGGGTAGGTTGCAGTCCCCCATCCATTCTCCAAGTTCTTTTGGCCCCATGTCGGGGTTCAATCCCAGCCCCAGTAGAATCGGCAGGTACAGGAACTGAACGGGGGGGAATGCCAGCATTACCTCTTCGGAGGCCGCGATGTAATCGACGTAGTCTCCCACTTCATAAGCGACCGCAAGCTCCCCCATCAGACAGGCTTCATAGGCTAGCAGATCGACTTTCCTACCCGTCTCTTCGTAGACGGTTTTGAAGGCCTGACCAAGTTCTGGGGTGGTCAGGAGATCTGCAGTACCAGTATCTGTAGCAAATCGGGAATCAGGTTCTTCAGTCACGTCCAGGCAGGCACCCTTCCATCCTCCGCCGTGGTCCATCAAGATTACCCCTACATGCTCCGAGGGATATTCCTCCATTCCCCACGTGACGAAGTTCGCCAGGGTTTGAGAGTCTCCCATGTTCACTTCTCTGGATTTCGGTATCACTGCTCCATGGTCATCGAGGAGCCTTATAGATAGGGATGAGAACTCTAGGAGAAACGAGTCCCCGGGGAGGATGTCATCTATTCCCTCCATTAGAGGTTCTATCAGGTCTCTAATCCACTTAGGAATGGGAATAATACTATCTATCATGTACATCAACAGTCGGTGCAACCCAGAGAGAACGCCGTCGAAGAGGACCACCACTTTCAGATCGGTAGGGATTAGTGCGAGGAAAACCTCCAGGAGGGAGATCAAACCCAGCAATTCGAAAGTAATGTAGAATGGCATGAGAGCAATGTCGTTGTCATGGTCTAGATACCAAAAAATGGTCCAACTCGACTCTCCGGTCTTAGTTGCTGAGCTCTCCACCATCGAAGTGAGCTCTTCCAGACCAAACTGTTCGATTTCTCCTGTCACCTCCGTCGTCTCTTCATTTCCCAACCCCTGAGCCTGCACCGCCGGCAAAAAAGCGAGCGCCAGCAGGACAGCACTCAGGAGACTTGCAAAAGTTTTCATTTTATGTTCCATTTATCTCACCTGTATCTCGGAGAAGTTGAGTCTATAAAAAGGTTTCGAAAAAGTTTCGGAAAAGGGGAGAAAAATTCCCCCACAGAGAAAACTCAATCGAGCTTCCCGGTTAATCAACAGAACCAATATAAATCTTTTAATATTAGATATACTATTGTTTTGATAGTAAATTCTAATATTTAAAATTTACCCAGGCCCTCGCTGAGACTAGCGAGTTTTTGATGGGATTTGAACAATAAAACCGATAATCTGGCATCCTTTCAGGGGGATGCTGAAGGAAAAATATATTTGAAAGGGGGACGATTGCGGAATTCCATCCTTTGTCTTTGTGAGCTTACAGTTCAGACAAGAATTGCCACCGCAAGCGCAGGGGGAGGGATTTGAACCCCCGCGTCCCAAAGGGACACCGGCTTTCCCGAAAAGGTCTCAAGGCCGGCGCTTTAGTCCGCTCAGCCACCCCTGCCTAGGGAAATATAGGGGTCAAAGATATAAGGCCTTTTAACCTTTCAGGATCATGCCTCAAGTTGTGGAACTAAAGGACGACAAGAAAGAGGAATTGATCAAATTGGGAAGGGAGAGGATAGATTGGGCTGGAGAGAGGATGCCCGTCCTCTTCTCTCTAAGAGAAGAGTTAAAGGGGATAGAAGGAATGCAGATAGGGGCCTGCCTTCACGTCACCAAAGAGACCGCAGTATTGATGCTCGCGCTTAAGTCCGCGGGAGCTCGCGTAGCTCTGTGCGGTTCCAATCCGTTAAGCACCCAGGATGATGTGGCACTGGCTCTTGTCGAAAATGGTATTGACGTCTATGCATGGAGGGGGCAGAGCGAAGAGGATTACCGAAAGTGTGTCGACGCCGTTCTAGGAAAAAAGCCCGACATAACGATGGACGATGGTGGGGACTTGACCGTTAGAGCACACGAGTTGGGAATAAGGGCCAGAGGGGGCACGGAGGAGACCACCACTGGGGTTATAAGGATAAAAGCTCTCTCGTCTCAAAAGGGCCTGCTATATCCGATCATGCCTGTAAACGATGCCTATATGAAATACTTGTTCGATAACAGGTACGGCACTGGACAATCCAGCATTGATGGCATATTGAGAGGAACTTCCATCTTGCTTGCCGGAAAAAGATTTGTCGTTTGCGGATACGGCTGGGTTGGAAGGGGAATCGCGATGCGCGCCAGGGGGATGGGCTCCCACGTGATCGTAACTGAAGTCGACCCCATAAAGGCTCTGGAAGCACACATGGATGGGTTTGAGGTGATGCCCATCTTAAAAGCGGCCGAGATGGGAGACATATTCATCACCGCCACTGGTGACAAGAATGTGATTTCAGGCGAGGGTATGGAAAGAATGAAAGATAACGTCTTTCTCGCCAATTCGGGCCACTTCAACGTTGAGGTGGATGTGAGACACCTGATAGAAAATGGAGAACTGGTCAGAAAGAGGAATGGCATCGAGACCTATCTCATAAATGGGAGAAGGATAAACCTGCTTGGAGAGGGCAGGTTGGTGAATCTAGCTCTAGCCGAGGGGCATCCACCTGAGGTGATGGATATGTCCTTTGCAGTCCAGGCGCTTTCCGTGCAATATCTGAATAGTGGCAAAAAACTGGAGAAAAAGGTGCTGCCGGTGCCCAGGGAACTGGATGAGAGAGTGGCGAGGGGCAAGCTAGCGGCTGAGGGTATAGAGATAGACAAGCTGACGGAAGAGCAAAGCAAGTACCTCAAATCTTTTGAGTGATGGATAAGTGGGAACGCGCAGTAAGCAGTTGTATGGCAGGAGAGCCAGGTAGACAAAAGATTAAACTATGAAATCATCCTCTATCCTTATCCCAAATTCGCTCAGGTAGATCCCGGGTTCGATGGTTATCACCTCATTTTTATTTAACCGCTCATCGCTTTTGGGAGTGATGGCAGGATCTTCATGGACCTCTAATCCCAGGCCATGACCGGTTGAATGCAGAAAGCGATCGCCATATCCTTCCATTTCTATTATCCCTCTCGCTGCAGAGTCCAATTCACCGCACCTGACCCCCTCCCTTATCTCATTTATGGCAGATTTTTGGCTCTTCACCACTATGTCATAGATCTCTTCGAATTTTTCTCTCTCTTTTTCATTTCCGATGAAAAAAGTCCGGGTCAAGTCGGAGCAGTACCCATCATAGAAAGCTCCGAAATCGCATACTACTGCCCCCTCCAATTTACGGGAAGTGGGCGAATGGTGGGGATATTTCGAGTTTTTTCCGGATGCCACTATGGTTCTGAAGGGCAACCCATGTGCCTCCTTCATTAGCTCATAATTGATCTCCACCGATAAAGCCAGTTCGCTTTGAGTTTTGGAACTTAGATCTACCAATTTCTCACCTACTGATCTCGCTATAGCTATGGATTTTTTTATCCTTCTGATCTCTTCCGCGGATTTGACCCTTCTGAGGTCCTCTACTATACTCTTCTTGTTCACCTTAATCGGTCTGAGATCCAGTCCCCTATCGCTGACTATCTCCCCCTTTCCCAGAGAACGGAGATACTCTCTCAGTCCGCTTTTTAGGCTCTTCGAATAGCTGGGCAAACTTGCTGAAAATGCCCTAACATCTTCCACATACGTTAGTTCTCTTGATCTATCCTCCTCCATTATAGATGCAAAACCTACCACTTCCCTTTCCGATACGACTACAGCGTTCAAGGGCGGGTCTTGAAGCGTGGGGGAAGAGATGTACCTTATGTTGCCGGAGAGCATTGATATATAGACATCGGCCTTTTCCCTTATTTTCTCCCACCTGTCTCTGATGTCATCGGACCTCGAGCGCATGTTGGGTAGTAGACCGAATTAAGCTTAAAATCTTGGTTTCTCGAGGTTCGCATGGTTTGTTTTTATCTATCTTCAAAACTCCTGAATGCTGACCTCACCATCCTCGTATAACGCGTAAGTTCTCTTCCCTGTGAGGTAGCCACAGGCCTCTCCGGGATTTATTACGAGCGCATTATTATTTTCGATTCTGACCCCGTGGGTATGCCCTGTGATCACCACTTTATATCTTTTACACAGGATCTTTAAGATTTCAGCGTTCGCGCCGTGATAAATAACCAGATCCCCAAGTTCCACGAGATCTCCCGCGACCCATCCGTTACGGACCGCGATCTCGAGGAGCATGTTCCTTTCCCCATCGTTGTTGCCAAACGATATGTACAGCTTCTTGCCAAGAGCCTCGAACTCCTTCAAGCAGAAGGGGGACACCACGTCGCCTGCATGAACGTAAAATTCCACCTCTTCCTTCGATATTTCCTTTAAAAGATCCCTTACTGCACCCATATTGTCGTGGGTGTCCGAGAAAGCTATGAGTTTCACGTCCCTATGTTGATCCTTGAACTGATAAGTTTTTCGATTGCCTCATCGCTCTTTGGGAAAAAGGATATAGAAAGAAGCGTTTGAAACTTATAATTCCCGTGGAACCGGGGGAAGCCGAGAAACCCAAAGCTGAGGTCAAGGAAAAACCGGAAAAGAAAAGAGGTGAAGAGTGAATAGATAATTCAAGCTAAACTTAAATATAGAAAGTGAATAGGATAGATAACATGGCCCTAGGGGAAATAAAAGCTCAGGCTATGGGTTGCAAAAAATGCAAACTCTGGCTCGACCGGAAGAACGTCGTTTTCGGCTCAGGGCCTCTAAACCCACAAGTAATGCTGGTCGGAGAGGCACCCGGCTTCAACGAAGACTCTCAAGGAAAACCATTCGTTGGGAGCGCTGGCAAATTCCTGGATGAACTCCTTCTGGAAGCTGGTCTAAATAGAGAAGAAGTCTACATAACCAACGTGGTCAAGTGCAGGCCTCCGGGCAACAGGGATCCCGAAAGGGAGGAGATGGACGCCTGTTCTATCTACCTAGCTAAGCAGATCGAGCTCTTATCCCCAAAAGTGATCATAACCCTCGGCAGGATATCCACCTTCGAGTTATTATGGAGATACAATATCGAGCTAAACACCAGCTCCATATCCAAAATTCATGGATGGGTGATAGAAGCCAATTACGTGAAGATAGTACCCTCCTATCACCCAGCGGCAGCCATATACAAAAACGATCTGAAAGATGTCTTGAAAGCGGACTTCAGAAAGATACGGGAGTTGCTCAAAAAATCTGGGCAAGCAAAGCTAACGGGGTTCTAAACTAGAGGAAGTCTTCAAGAGTCGCCTTTTTCATCTTCTCGTTCTCGAAAATAGAGTTAATCGAGATCTCTACGAGGTTTATCCTCTGTTTCAGGTAATCGGAGAGGCCGTAGCTTTCGGCCATGTTTGAGGCTATATTCAGATACTTCTTGATGGACGCTTCATGAACCGTTAGCGTGAGATTCCCACCGCATCTGGGGCAATTTCCCTGTAAGGGCAATCTCCTGTACTTGGTGTTGCACCTGGTGCATCTGAACTTTTGCGTCGAAAAAGCCCTTAGATTCCCCACCAGATCCGGGAGAAGGTGGCCCTCTATGACTTTCGAAGCCATGTCCGCCTCGTTGACCGCCCTTATCATCTTGGCCAGGTCAAGTTGAGCTTGTATCTTCTCCGCCATGCTCCCCAGCGTTTTGTAGGCCGATGTCAGGATCCCCTCGGATATCGAGCCTGTATTGTGGGTGAACCCGATCTCTATGTTTTCATCACCGATGAGATCCCCCACGACCCTGATCTCGCCCAAAAGATTCTTCGGGTTTTCCCTCTCCAACGTAGCCCTGTAGAACGACAGGGGATAGGAGCCCAGATCGATGTTGTGAGCCTCTTTATCTATCTCCGCGGGATCTATCGCGGTGGTAAGCACCAGAGGAGCGTCCATCATCCCACCTCTACTGGACGGAAGATATTCTCTCGAGAAGTTTATGAGACCGTCAAGCATCAACATTACACAATCCTCATCACCGTCGCAATTAGATGAGAGCATAAAATCGTTCATCAAGAAATTGTGATTGTGCTCCACCTCAATATCATAGAGATGCTCCGATGAGCTGTTCAACACGTCTATCTGGGCGATCTCATCCAATATAAAATTTTTAAATTTCTTCACCGTTGCTTTTCTCTCCTTCGGCAAAGCGGATCTGAGACTTTCTTCCTTCCTGGCCAGGAAGAAACCGATCTCTTCAAAAAATTTACGTGCATATTCGGATCTTATCGAGAGATAGTATAACTTAAACTCAGGGACGGTTTCCAATATCCCTTTTCTTAAATAAAAATCCCTGACTGCCCCGCACGCCTTTCTCTTCTCCCGTTTCAATCTGAAGAAAATACCGAACCTTAAGAGCAATAATCCCAGATCCCGGAGCAACTTTTCACTCACAGATGAACAGGTTACGTGCAGACCTTTTTCCACTGATCCGTCTCCAGAGAAATAAGCCCTGAGCAATTCCCTGATCTTTTTCTTCGGAAGCGAGAAGAATCGGGTGGGAACCCTTTTGTTATGGGCATTCACCCCTGTTCGAAGGATGTCACAAAACAGATGATAGACCAACCGATTTGAGATGGTTACTGCGTTTTTGCCTATATGTGGATGCACCCAAAATATCTTTTCAATGCAGGAGACACAATCTTTTAGCATCTCTTCCTCTGAGAAAGCTAGACTGACCTGATAATATCTATCTCCTTCCCTCACGTGTCCCTCTGAGAGGTAATACCCTAGGATCCTCATGAACTCTTGGTTTACCTTTATGATCCTCGGAATCGAAACTCTATTCCTCTTTATCCCCAACATGCAATTTTTGGTTACGAGCTCGTTCCCCCCATCACAAAGATCCAGGATATCTCTCAATAAAAGCAACGGTACGCTGTCTCTATAGACATAATTGGACAACCTTTTCGCGCTGATCCCCAACCTCCTGGCTATGCTGAGTCCGGAAAATCCGTTCCGTTCTAAGAGATCTTTGAGGCCTGAACCCCTAACCATTATCGCATCGCTCAGGGAGGAATCCATAAATTCCCGGAGGAGATCGATCTCTTCTAGATCCCTCTCCTCTATATCGAGAGCCTCCGGGACAAGGAGAGCATCGCTCCCATCGAGCTCCTTAACCTTTTTAACCTCAATTCGGCCATTCGAATATACGGGGATTCTATGCTCCCCAGAAGATGAAAAACTCCTCCCAGATCTGGTTTTCAATTCTATAAGACGGCCGGGGGAGGGTATCTTTATCACCGATTTTATCTTTCTCTCTTCAAATGTCCCCATTCCATGGTTAAAGGAGAGCGTTTTCAGGCCGTTTACTCTCTTCTCCACGGTTCCAAAATCATCTACTATGCTCTCTTCGGCGTTAAGGGTTTCATAAACCTCTTTTATCCTTAAGATACTGAAATCATCGGAATTTTGGATTACTATGTCTGTCTCTGGAGTTAGACAGTTTCTCCTTTTAGCGGCATGGAAAAATGGGTGCTGATAAGCCCCCTTGACTTTGGTGTATCCCAGAATCCTGCCCACTGTGCCAGCGGATGTGTGGGGCGCTAGAGCGATGACCAGGTGCCCATAGAGGTCCTCTATCGAAGAGCAACCGTAAAAGGTTTTGCCGCCATATATCCTGGATAGCTCATCATCGACGAACTTTGAGACCTTTAATAAATGATCCAGACAGCTCTCCGTGAGTATCACATCCTGGGGATGGAGCGAAACGACCTGATTTTCTTCGGTCAGCTCCTCGCCATCCACATCCTTTGCATATCCCAGCTCCCCTAAACGCTGGAGGCTTATGCCAATCTCTGCGGGTTTGAAGTGGGTCAACGGAAGGTCCGTCATGTCGTATCTGCAGGTGCCATCCTTGTAGACGTGCAGGTCGTAGTAACTTCTGATCACTCCTTTATCGAGGCGTTCGGCGACCTTGTGCGCGGACGTCAGCCCTCTAACCCCTTTCATCTTTCCCGGCTTTATCCCGAGCCTGTTTGACGCCTCGTTCAGCATCCCCTTTATATTCACGGAGTGTAGCTTTGGATCCCTTATCCTTGTCTTTGAGGAGCAGTAGGGGCAAATTGAGCTAAATGACTCTTTTCCACAACTTTCACAAACCCTGTATCCCATCTCGACTGATATGCTCCCCACATCATTCAGGAGCCTCTGACTCCCCCCAGCCAATCCCACCGGGAACAGGACGTGGGGCGGAGGAGTCATCCTGCGTTCTTTCGCCTTTTCCGGCCTTCCCATCCTGGCCCCTATTCTTGAGGGAGCTTTTGCCCTCACCTCAAACCCCGCTAGCCCAGAGACCAGCCTGACCGGGTCAGTTTCACCGCTGGTGGTGGTTCTGGCCTTCTCTATTCTGCCCCCCCTCTCTTCCAGACCCAGGCATGCCAAAAGCGCGTGGTAATCGCCAACCTGGATCCAACCTCCTGAGAGCTCGTGCTGCACCAGAAGTCCATTCAGCAGTTCCTTTGCCTCCAGGTTCAACCGTAACTTTCCCCCTTCGATCTCACCATCGGAGGCGATCTCCCTCAATCTCAGAACCTCGTCAACGCTGAGATCGTGCCAGAGGTAGGTATAGTCGGGATAGAGCGGTAGGGGAAAATCTCGAGCAATCGCAACAGCTTCTCTGGAATTTCCTGGCTCCTCTACCTCAACTCCTTTCTCCCTCGCCTCAAGCTCCCATATCTCTTTGACCCATGGGGTGGGCAGCAGGGACTTGTTGTTCTCCAGAAACTCCCCAAACGGTACTAAAATCTCCCCTATATCCACTATCCTGTCTATCTCATTCGCCAGCTCAGTGGCCTTCTCTATGGTGTCTATCCTCAGAAGATTTCCGCTTTTTATCTGGACCGTGGGCCCCTCTATCTCATCGCAGGGCGTTACAACACATGCCTTACCCGGCCCCTCTATCTTCATCTGCGTTCCTATGGCCAAAAAAGAGCCCAGTACCTTCATCGTGGCGGGATTTACAGAAAGGCCAGCCAGGCCGCTGTCTCTACATCTCCCATACCTCAGCCTGAAACCACCTTTTGCTCCCGGGTACGAGAAGATGGGTCTGCCGGCCGCCATCTCTTTGAGATATTTATCCTCTTCCTCATTGCCCCCGTTCTCATGGGTCAACTCGCTTATGAAATCCCATCCGTTTATGCCCAATCTTTTGACGTGCTTAACTATTTTTGGAGCTTTTAAACAGAGCCCCTCGGCAATCACCAAGCAGGCCCCCCCCCTCAACCTGTTTGACTTTATCCTGGGAAGATCCCTATAGCCCGAGACCTCGGCCTCTTCAGTGCCTTCCCCATCTATGCAGACCGGGCAGTTTTTCGCTATAGACTCGATCTCCTTACTGCGGGGTGTGTACTGAAGGTGTTGTGCCCGCTTGTACAGGGGGATTTCCTCCTTCCAACGCTCGATCTCCTGCTCAGTGGCCATGTAAGGGGCCAGGCCCACTTCCCTCCTTACCACATCGCCGATCAAAACGGAGAGCGCTTCGGCCGTGCCGCCAGCGCTCCTTATCGGGCCGGCATAGATTATGGCGAGATATTCGCTCCCGCTAGAATTTCTTCCTATCATTACGCCAGGGATTCCCTCGATCGGCGCCACCAACACCCCTTCGGTCAGAACGCCCAGGCTCGTCTTCAAGGCCTGATGAATGAGTTTGGTCTTGTCCACTTTGCCTTCGCTGAACTCGCCGTTCACGATCTTCCTCGCCACGATTATCGAACTCTCCTCTCGGTCATGCTCTTTGAAAAGCGAGATCAACTCCTTCGCGATCCCCCTTGGACCGGCGAGCTCCTCGACCCTGTATGCGAGATTTTTTGCCCTTTTAATCTCCACCTCTGGAGAGGGATCATAGCCCCTGGCTCTAACTCCGTTGGCTATCGAGTATAGCAGATCGACCTTTTTCGAGATGTCCTCTGCTATCAAACCACGACCCTCCCGCTCGACATGTCTTTTAGATTAAGAACCAAAAAATTTCCCGGATCTGGGACGAAGTTCATCATCTTCTGGTAAGATGTCTGAGATTGGAAGGTGGAGGCGTTAACTATCACCACTCCTCTATAAACCGCCGCTCCGCTTCCATGGACGTGACCCGTCACGAATATATCTGGAATCTTATCGATGACAAGATAATCCCTGCTCTCAGGTGCGATGGGGGTCTTGCCACCGTATAGGGTGGCCAGATGCCTCCTTATCAGCATGGCCTTCATCCCTTCCAGCGGTTTCGTGTATGGGATGTTCAGAGCGGGGAGATAGTCGTCCAATCCCGCACCGTGATAGGATAAAACGTCGACGCCCTCTATATTTATATAGGAGGGATTTCCGATCAAAACCACGTTGTTCGAGAAGAGGGATCCAATCTCCTCCGGTAAAGCGGGTTGCGGCTCCGCCAGCCTCACATAATCGTGGTTGCCGGGCTGCAAAAAGATTTTCATCTCGTGAGGCAGCTTATCGAGTTCGCTCGCCGCAAGCTCATATTGGTCATACACGTCTTTCACGTCCAGATCCTCAATTTGCCCCGGATAAACGCCTATGCCATCTACGAGATCTCCGGCTATGAGCATGCAATCGATCTTGGGCTCGATCTCACTCAATTTCGTGATAAAGGAGTGCCAGGAGTCCCACATGAAATTGGAGCTGCCGAAGTGTGTGTCCGATATCATGAGAAAGTTGACCTCCTTCGAGCTCCTGTTCTTCTGGACTATGGGCAGACCGGGGAACACGATATCCTCGGCGATCAGCCTTTTCCCCCTGAGTTTGCCAACTACGCCTATGACCTCATCTCCTACGAGCTTAACTTTTTTGTCCAGAAATATGGTCACGCCTATCTCGGAGCTCTCATCTTCCAGGGTTACCGAGAGAGCTCTGGGCCCCTTTCTTATATCCCTGACCATGCCTATTATCTTGACCTCATCCATTCTTCCAGCCTTTGCTATCGGCAAGGATCCTGTGAGCTCTCTTCTCCGTCTGAAGAGCCTTCGCATAGCGTTGTAGCGGGCTCGGAAATAGGTCAGGAAATCCTTCATCCCGCCCTCGGAGATGGATTTTCCCGTGATGTCACGCTCCCCATCCACGTAAAAGCTCAGATCGGATTTGGGGCAGGTAACCTCCACTTTTGGAAACTCTGCCCTCGCGGGCTCCAACTCCGTTTCCTGCATCGGCACTGATATGAGTTTCATTTCCATCGATTTGACCCCGCTTAGGGAGAGGAATGTGGGAAGTCTGTTGTTTCTGGCCTCACCCAGCAGGGTCGAGCAGAGATTTTCTCTATCCTCCAGGTAATCTAGAGCAGCCGGCTCCAGAAGAATGCCGTTGACCATGAATTCAGAGATGAGCTCTCTTTCGACCATCCTTCTACCTATAGACTAGAGACCTTTTTACTCTTTACGTGTTCAAGAGGCCGATCTATAATCTAACGCTTAGAGATTAGATCTAGAGAAAGATTTATGAAGATTGGAGATTACACTATGAATAAAGAAGGATAAGGGTCTATCCAGATGGGCTATCCTTCTCCTTTTTTCATGTAGCTAACACCTCAAGTTTGGGCAACATAGAGCATAACCGATCGATCGACGATCTGCAAAAAGAGATCGCAGCGCTTTTCACAAAGACCTGATCTTTTCAATAGTCTCTTCTATGTCCTCTTTTTCTATCCCTCTATGGGTTACGGCTCTTACATAGCTCCCCTCTCTATCCGAGAAAAGAACCCCTCTTTTTCTCATCTTTTCTATGAACTCATTTCCATCCATATCTAGGCCGACCACATCAAAATAGAGTATGTTCGTCTGAACGATTTCTGGGTCTATGTCTATTCCACTTATCTCACTTAGCCCCTCTGCAAGGAGTCTACCATTTTTGTGATCTTCTTCAAGTCTGTCCACCATCTTTTCTAGCGCCACTATGCCACAAGCAGCTAGAATACCTGCTTGCCTCATTCCGCCACCGACCATCTTTCTGAACTTTCTTGCTTTTTCTACAAATTCTCTACTTCCACAGATCATCGAACCTACGGGCGCGCTCAGTCCCTTTGATAGACAGAACATCATCGCATCACATGGAAAATTTTTCACACTCGTTTTCAGAGCCACAGCGGCATTAAATATTCTCGCTCCATCTACATACACAGGTAAATCGTAGCTCTTTGCGAAGTCATAAACCTCCCTCATCTGTTTTGGAGTTATTATGATTCCACCCGCTCTGTTATGTGTATCTTCAAGGGATATAAGGCCAGTATTTGGAAAGTGTATATCCTCCCCTCTCAACTCTTTTTCAATCTCATCTGGCCCTATATAACCCATATCCCCCCTTATGGGTCTTGGGACAAGACCTGCCACAGCTGAAATACCCCCCACTTCGTAGTAATATATGTGACAGTCACTCTCCAGTATCACTTCATCTCCCCTTCTGGTTAAAGAGAGCAGCGAGACAAGATTTGCCTGCGTACCACTCGCAACTAGTAAGGAATCTTCCTTACCAACCTTTTCTGCTCCAAGTTTCTGTAGTCTGTTTACTGTAGGATCTTCTCCATAAACGTCATCACCGAGCTCAACATTTTTGATCGCTTCGAACATTTCTTCAGTAGGCAGTGTAACTGTGTCACTTCTCAGGTCAATTTTTCTCATTCCCATCTCCTATTTTTATCCCCGACTATGTCGTTATCCATATAAATGTTTAACCCATGACATAACTGAGTTGACATTCGAGAATTTACGAGAGAGGCTATCTAAACAAGATTAAGAGGTCCATCTCCTCATCCATTGCAGGGTTAGAGGGCGAATAGAGCACAGATCCAACCCCCAATAGGTTTAAATCCTATTTTTCCATAGGGTAGATGATTATGCGCGGGCCAGGGCTTTCGACGGATGAGCGTGAAGATGCAAAAGAGCCGAACGAGGAGCTAGATGAGGATAGATCGCGAGGGCTTAAAAGGGAATACGGTGAGCTGGAGCAGAGGTACAAAGATCTGGAGGATACCCTAAAGTGGCTCCAGGCTGAATACGAGAACTACAAAAAAGGGGTCCAAAAGAGCGTAGATAGGGCCATCGAGCGTGGAGAGGAAAAGCTCGTTTACGAACTTCTCCCCGTTTTGGATAGCATGGAGGAGCTCATCAAGATGGACCTTGATGAATCCCTGCTCAAGGGTGTAGAGGCCATACGAAAATCCATGTTAAAGGCGCTTTCCGATCAGGGACTTGAACCCTTATCGAGGGTTGGCAAGCTCTTTGACCCCGGGATAGAGGAGGCCATCGATGTCGTCGAGAGCGATGAGGATGGCATCGTGATCGAAGAGATCCGTAAAGGTTATAAATTCAGGGGAAAGATTTTGAGGCACCCCCTGGTTAAGATAAGTAAAGCTAAGAATAGAGGTGATAAAGGTGACTGATGAGGATGAAGAGAAAAAGAAGCGAGAGCGAATAATAGGCATAGACCTTGGGACGAGCAACAGCGCCGCTGCAGCGATAATGGGGGGAAGACCGGTGGTGATACCCAGCGCCGAGGGCACAACCGTAGGAGGGAAGGCCTTTCCATCATATGTGGCGATGACCGAGGGGGGTGATCTCCTGGTTGGAGAACCGGCGAGAAGGCAGGCAGCCATCAACCCAGAGGGTACAACGACGGCCTTCAAGAGGAAGATGGGCACGGACTACAAATATCACTTAGGCAAAAGGGATTACACGCCCCAGCAGCTCTCCGCCTTCCTTTTACAAAAGATTAAGAGAGATGCGGAAGCGTTTCTCGGCGAGGAAGTAAAGAAGGCGGTCATCACCGTTCCCGCGTATTTCAACGACAATCAGAGGCAGGCGACCAAAGACGCGGGCAGAATCGCTGGACTCGACGTGGTGAGGATAATCAACGAGCCTACGGCCGCTTCCTTAGCTTACGGTCTTGATAAGGCGGATCAGGAGCTGAAAATTTTGGTCTTCGACTTCGGAGGAGGCACCCTGGACGTCACTCTACTTGAGTTCGGAGAGGGAGTCTTTGAGGTGAAGAGCACCAGTGGCGATACACAACTTGGGGGCACGGATATGGACGAGAGGCTTACTCACTACCTGGTTGAGGAGTTCAAAAAAGACAAGGGCATAGATCTAACAGATGACAAGAAAGCGATACAAAGGGTTAAAGAGGCAGCAGAGAGAGCGAAGATAGAGCTCAGCGGTCTGCTCACCACGGACATATCCTTACCATTCATAACGGTGAAGGGAAACGAGCCCGTCCATCTGGAGATGAGCGTTAACAGAGCTAAGCTCGAAGAGCTGGTAAACCCCATAGTGGAGAGGTGTAGAGGCCCGATAGAGCGAGCGATAGCTGACGCTAACTACAGTAAGGGAGACATAGGCAAAGCGATCCTCGTCGGAGGGCCGACGCGCATGCCAATCGTCCAGCGGTTCGTCGAGTCCGTTGTAGGAAAACCTCCTGAAAGGGGAGTGGATCCGATGGAGTGCGTGGCTCAGGGAGCAGCTATACAGGCTGGCGTTTTGGCTGGCGAGGTCAAAGACCTCTTGCTATTGGACGTTACGCCCCTTTCCCTGGGCATAGAAACTTTGGGGAGAGTATTCACCAGATTGATGGAGAGAGATACTACCATACCCGCCAAAAAGAGTAGGGTGTTCACAACGGCTGCTGACTACCAGACCGCCGTGACTATACATGTACTGCAGGGTGAGAGGGAGATGGTTCAGGACAACGTTAGCCTCGGTACTTTTAACCTGGAGGGCCTCCCTCCAGCTCCGAGAGGCATCCCCCAGATAGAGGTGACATTCGACATAGATGCCAACGGCATTCTCAACGTTTCGGCCAAGGACATGGCCACGGGCAAAGAGCAGAGAGTAACCATACAGAACCCCAACAGGCTATCGGATGAGGATGTGGATCGCATGATGCGCGAGGCGAGGGAGTTCGAGGGACAGGATAAGAAAAAGAGGGAAGAAGCTGAGCTATTAAACGAGGCGGATCAGTTCATCTACAACAGCGAGAAGATGATCGCCGAGTTGGGCGACAAGATAAGCGATGAGGACAAGAACTCGCTGGCCAGCAAGGTCAATGATCTGAAAGAAGCGTTGAAAGATAAGGATGTAGCCAGGGTAAGAAGCGACCTCGATGCGCTCAAGAATGAGCTTTCAAGGATATCAGCCAAATTGTACGGATCTGGGGCTGAGCCGGGGCCCCAAGGATTCGCGGGTCAAGGCCCAGGACCAGGCCCGGACATGGGCGCAGATGCGGGACCAGGGCCTGAGAACGGTTCATGAGTTAGGGGATAAAATAGAGAATGAACAGGGACTACTACGACATACTGGGAATTCAAAAAACCGCCTCACAGGAGGAGATAAAAAAGGCCTACCGCAGATTGGCCAGGCAGTACCATCCGGACGTGAACAGGGAGCCGGGATCGGAAGAGAAGTTCAAGGAGATCTCGGAAGCGTACGCGGTTCTCTCCGACCCTAATAAGAAAAGGCAATACGACCAGTTTGGATATGAAGGGTTCAGGGGGAGATACGAGCCAGAGGATATATTCAGGGGATTCGATTTTGACATTTTTAACGGTTTTGGGCTCGATTTGGATAAGATATTTGACCTTTTCTTCGGAGGCAGGCGTCGAAGCAGGAGGGCTAGAGAAGAGGTAATCCAAATCAACCTAACTCTAAAGGATCTCGCTAGCGAAAGAAAGAAGAAGATAAAGTACAGCACCCCGGAAACCTGCCCCAGGTGCAGGGGGTCAGGTGCTGAAGAGGGGGGTTTGGAGACCTGCCCTCGTTGCAACGGTTCGGGAAGGATGGAGGTCACGAAGAACACTCCATTTGGTTTTTTCAGAACGGTAAGCACATGCCCCTCCTGCAACGGGAGAGGCAAAATAATAAAGATCAAATGTAAAAACTGCGGCGGCAGTGGTTACGTTGAAATCGAGAAGAAAATCGAAGTGAAGATCCCCTACGGAGCATCAGAGGGGAGCGTCATAGATCTGGATGGTAAATACGGCGTTATACACATTGAGCCCCATCCGCACTTCAGAAAGGAGGGGGACGATCTTCACACCGTTCTTAGGGTATCAATACCCCAGGCGGTTTTGGGAAATAAGGTGGCAATAGAAGATGTCGAGGGGGCAGGTGTGAAGGTGGATATCCCCCCAGGCACGCAAAGCGGCTCGATCATCAGGGTAAAAGGGAAAGGGCTTCCCTCCGGTTTTGGAAGAAATGGAGATCTGTACGTGAGAGTCCTGATTGACATCCCAAAAAAGTTATCCGGGGATGAGAAGAAATTGTTCCAAAAGCTTAGAGCTTTGGAGAGCTGACATCCTTCCTCATCAAGAGCACGACTCTGCTTTTTGGGTCCTCATCGGCTATTCGATAGCCTAGATTATCCGCTAAACTTTCCGCAAACGCCGAAACCTCCTGGTGGGAGGGCATTTCGTTCATGCTGAGCCTATATCTAGACCCGCCCACGAACACGTATCCCTTGGCCTCTATGAACTCGGGCATTGCTATAGAGTCTAGTTCGGCGTACCCATCAACCATCTCAGGATCCATGTTATAACCCCTGACGAGCGTGTGCCTTATAGTCCTTCTGGTTTTTAAGGCCGAAATCGCTTCTAGCGATTCTCTTATTCTCCGCCAGTAGTTGGCTTTTGGTCTGCAGAGCTCCAGATAGATCTTCTCATCAGGTGTTGCTATGGTTATATAGAGCTGAGTGGGCAATGTAGTTAGATTCGACAAAGCTGTGGGCACCGTTCCATTCGTTACCAAAAAGGAGGTCATATCTCGTTTAGATATCTCTTCCAACATCTCGTTTAGATATGGGTAGAGAGCAGGCTCTCCGGAAAGGGATATCGCAACGTGTCTGGGATCCCTGGCCTCCTTCCACCTGTCTATATCGCATCTATCATCGCCCTTGAACCCCGAGACCAGTTGCATCTGTCCTTTCACGAAACCGTCGAGGAGGTTGTGTGGATCGTCCCAACCTCTCTCAAGGTTGGATTCTCGGTCATAATAGCGCCAGCAGAATAGACAACGTTGATTGCATACATCAACCCCGGGAGCAACCTGCATGCATCTATGGGATTCGATCCCGTAAAATTTTTGCTTATAACAGCTCCTGGATCTGAGCAAACTCTCCCCTAGCCAATGGCACAGCTTCACCGCGCCGTGTTCCCCCACTATGTAGTAACCCTGTTTTCTAAGCAAAGCTTTTTGGCCCTGATCCACAACCCTAAATGGGCATGACATTTAAATTTTGATTGACGATCAGAGGGTTTGGCGCTTATAATCGAAAGGATATAGTTATAAATGGGTCTCTATTTTACCGCTTATGCTGGAAATGGAGACATCAGTGCTGATCTTAGTGCTTGTATCGTCGATCTTGGCCCTGATCGTCGCGGCTCTTTTCGCCTTTTGGATCTCGAAACAGAGCAGAGGCTCCCCCCAGATGAAGGAGTTCTCCGATGCCATTCATGAGGGCGCCATGACTTTTCTTAATCAGGAGTACAGGTACCTATCACTATTCATAGCGCTCATGCTTGTGGTCCTATTCCTCGTCTACTCCTTGATGGAAGGGGGAAGTTGGTCGCAAGGCGGTAAGATGGCTCTCACTTTCCTCATAGGAGCTATACTCTCGGCTCTTGCCGGGAACATGGGCATGAGGATAGCTACCGTCGCTAATTCAAGGACCACACAGGCCTGCAGAAAAGATCTTAACAGCGGGTTGAGAGTTGCCGTGAGGGCCGGAAGCGTCATGGGTTTGTGCGTAGTGGGGCTGGGACTGCTCGGCGTATTCGTCCTTTACGAGCTTTTGGGAGATGTGAGCGTTCTCTTCGGCTATGGGTTCGGAGCTAGCTCTATTGCGCTATTTGCAAGGGTGGGTGGCGGAATATACACAAAGGGCGCGGATGTGGGAGCGGACATCGTGGGTAAGGTAGAGGAGAACATACCCGAGGACGATCCACGCAATCCAGGAGTTATAGCGGATAACGTTGGGGACAACGTGGGGGATGTCGCTGGAATGGGCGCTGACCTATTCGAAAGCTATGTTGAAGCGATAATCTCCGCCATGCTGATAGGATTCGTGGTCCTCGGGGGATTAGATGAATCTTTCGTATCTTTCCCAATGGTCATAGCAGGTCTCGGCATTCTCTCCAGCATAGTCGGCGTTCTGATAGTCAGGGGCAAAAAACCCTCTACAGCCATGAATGTGGGCACCTTCATAAGCGCTGGTTTAGTGATGGTTCTCTCCCTTTTGGCCTCATATTATATGCTGGATGCCTTTGAACCATTTTACGCAGTGATAATCGGATTGGTTGCTGGCCTGATCATCGGTTTAACAACACAGTACTTCACCTCATACGATTTCAAACCAGTCAAATCCTTGGCGGAAGATGCGAAGACCGGTCCAGCTACGGTAATCATCAGTGGCATGTCTTTAGGAATGATGAGCACTGTGATACCCATAGTGGTGGTGGCCATAGCGATCATATCCTCATACTCGCTGATGGAGTGGGCCTTTGAACCCGAGTTCAGTGGCATATATGGCATAGCTCTTGCCGCGGTTGGCATGCTCTCCACCCTGGGAATGACCCTATCCACCGATTGTTATGGTCCTGTGGCCGACAACGCGGCTGGCATTGCGGAGATGGCACATGTGGGCCCTGAGGTGAGGGAGAGGTGCGAGAACCTCGACGCCGTTGGCAACACGACGGCTGCCATAGGTAAGGGCTTCGCCATCGGAAGCGCAGCTCTAGCCGCACTGGCGCTTCTGTTCTCATACGTGACAACCTGCGTGGGGGAGGGATTGCTAGAATCCTACACGATCAATCTCTTGGATAGCACTGTAATAGCTGGTTTATTCCTGGGAGCCCTAGTACCATTTCTCTTCTCTTCTCTGGCTTTAAGAGGAGTCGGTAAAGCGGCACACGAGCTCGTTGAGGAGATAAGGAGACAATTCAGAGAAATAAAGGGGCTAAGGGAAGGTGAAGCCAAGCCGGATTACAGCAGGGCCGTGGAGATATCTACTACAGGGGCGATACACTCGATGATTTTACCCGGAGTGATCGCGGTAGTTGCACCCATCCTTGTGGGCTATGCGTTAGGGCCAGAAGCACTAGCAGGATTCCTGGTTGGAGCTCTCGCAAGCGGTTTCCTCCTGGCTATATACATGGCCAATGCAGGAGGTGCATGGGACAACGCAAAGAAGTACATAGAGACTGGTGAACTGGGGGGAAAGGGCAGCGAACCGCACGCGGCTAGCGTTATAGGCGACACGGTAGGCGATCCCTTAAAAGATACCGCCGGGCCTTCATTGAACATACTGATAAAGCTGATGTCGGTCGTAGCGCTTATATTCATACCTCTGTTCTGATGTCTAAAATACTACTGACTGGAAAGCCAGGAATAGGTAAAACGACGATAATAAGAAGGGTTCTATCGGAACTCCCCACCATCAGGGCAAATGGCTTCTATACCCAGGAGATAAGAGAAGGTGGGATAAGAAAAGGGTTCGAGTTGGTCACGCTTAACGGAGAGGAGGCAATTCTGGCGCACACGGATATGAGGACTCCCTTCAGAGTGGGGAGATACTCAGTGTCGCTGGACGGATTGGACAAGATGGGGGTTACCGCCATTATTGACGGCCTTAAAAAGGACCTGGTGGTGATAGATGAAATCGGGAGGATGGAGCTCTACTCCGATAAATTCAGAGATGTGGTCATAGAGGCACTAGACTCTCCCACTCCACTGCTGGGGAGCATAATGGCGAAACCCGACCAATTCGCCGATCAGATCAAGGAAAGAGGGGGGGTAAGGGTAATAGAGGTCACCCCTTCAAACAGGGATAAGCTGGCAAAAGAGATAGTCGATATCCTGTCAGGTTGAGGCCTGCGATCATTTCGTCAGCAAACCAATCCACGTAGTCGGACACACAGTCAATACGGAACCTCGGCCCAGAACATTACCGCCTAGAAAAGTGCCACTCTGATCTCCCAGCAGATAAATCTTTTATTCTCTTTACTAATCAAAGCTCATGGAACTTACTAGGGCCCTTGGGCTCAAAGATCTGATCTTTTTCAGCATAATAGCCATGGTTGGGCTAAGGTGGCTCGCCTTTGCATCTGGTAAAGCTGGTTGGGCTGCGCTCCTCCTCTGGGTACTAGCTATCATCACCTTTTTTATACCGCAGGCTCTGGCGGTATCTGAGCTAAACAGGATAAAACCTGTTACCGGTGGCCTATATGTATGGGCTAAAGACTCACTGGGAGATTTCAACGGCTTCATGGATGGATGGTGCTACTGGACCAACAATTTTATTTACTATCCGTCACTGCTCGGATTCGTCGCGCCGACGATAGCTTTTTTAGTGGGAAGAGAAGATCTTGCTAGCAATGCTAAGTTCGTAATGTTCGCGATTTTAGCTCTCCTTTGGATAGCGGTAATAATAAACATGTTGGGATTGAAGGTTACCAAGTGGATGGAAAATTTAGGTGGCATGACCACGATAGCAGCATTCATCATAATTGCGGTTTTGGCAGTTATATTCATATCATCAAATGGCATACAAAATAGCTTCGAACCCATCGATGTCCTCCCAAAAGGATTGAGATCTATAAGTGTATGGTCCGAGCTCTGCTTTGCTTTAGCTGGATTTGAGCTGCTCTCCACTCTTGGAGGCGAAATTGTAAATCCAAAGAAGACGGTGTACAAGGGCATAGTGATATCTGCTGTTGGTATAGCGGCTATATACCTGATAGGTACTTTTTTCGTGATGGGTTCTATGCCCCAGACAGCTATAGAAACTGACATAGGTATTCAACAGACCCTATATTCGCTAGGGGATAGTGTAGGAGCGCCTCAGTTAGGCAGTATAGGCTTTATCCTAATAATCATAGGAGGAATGGCTGGCGTGGGGGCCTGGCTAGCTGGCACCTCGCGTATTTCCTATGAAGTGGGGGTGAATAAGAGATTGCCCAAGCTCTTCAGCACCATCCACCCTAAATGGAAAACTCCCCACTGGTCCATCCTTTTTCAGGGGATAATAGCTTCGATCCTGACGGTTATCGCGTACACATGGGCCGAGCCTGGAGATGATATACTTATAGGAGAAACGGTAATTAGAAGTTTAGCTACTTCCACTGCTTATGAAAATCTAGTCAGTATGACCCTCATCATCTACCTGATCCCATTTGTGTACCTCTTCCTATCCTTCTTGGCTATAAAGCTTAAGGATAAAAGCGGTGAAAAAGGCTTCATACCTGGTGGAAGAGCTGGGGTCTGGGTTCTGGGTATTATGGGCTTGGTCAGCAGTGTGATAGCGGTCATACTCCCCTTTATAAAGTGTACTATTGTAGAGTTCTCCTTGAAGAACACAGCCATCCTGGCAGGGGGTACGACCCTCTTCCTGGGGATAGGAGTTCTCGTTTATCTTCTCTCTCCGGGCTTAGAAGCTAAAGATTAAATTCTTTCTCCCATTTCTACAGCATATGTTGACCCTCAGAGAGGCCAAACGACTGGATCTGAACGCCCAGTTCTTCGGGGTTTCAGCCCTGGATCTTATGGAGAATGCGGGTAAAGGAACCGCAGAACTCATAGCCTCAAGAATAGGGGAGAAAAGAGCCCACATAGGAATCTTCTGCGGAACAGGCAACAACGGTGGGGATGGCTTCGTGGTCGCAAGGTACCTCGATGAGATGGATTATGATGTTGACGTGTACCTCTTGGGGAAGGAGGACGACATAAAATCGAGAGAGGCATTTCTAAACTACTCCAAGTTAAGGAGGATAGAGCTATTTACCAAAGATTTGAAAGAGAAGTTCGACGTCATTGTGGACGGGGCTCTGGGAACTGGCTCGAGGGGAGAGCCCAGAGGAACGTGCGCAGAGTTCGTCGATTGGTGCAGTTCGAGAAAAGACGAATGCCTGGTGGCCTCGATAGATGTGCCAACTGGCTTTGGTTCTAAAAAGGCAGTTAGGCCCCAAATTACGGTCACATTCCACGACGTTAAGGAGGGGATGGATGAGGAGAAATGCGGGGATATAGTGGTGGTTGACATAGGCATCCCGGAAAAGGCCCAAACTCACGTTGGACAGGGAGATCTGGAAGTGTACTTCCCCAGGCCAAATCCCCTGTCGCACAAGGGCGATAACGGAAGGCTGCTGATCGTGGGGGGAGGGCCCTACACCGGGGCTCCAGCTTTGTCCGCTCTGGGAGCCTATGGGTGTGGAATAGATCTGGTCTACATCTCCACCTCCGAAAGCATTAAGGACGTCGTAGCTGGCTATTCACCATGCTTAATAGTGAGGCCGTTTAAGGGAGATCACTTAACGGAGGGAATAGACAAGATACTCCCACTTCTATCGAAGGTGGATTGCCTTCTGATAGGGCCCGGGCTAGGGGATAAAAAAGAGACCATAAAAGGGGTTAAATTCCTATTGCAAGAGGCGAGAAAAATGGAATTGCCGGTAGTCGTAGACGGAGACGGTATAAAGGCCCTGCCTGACATGAAGATAAAGCTCAAAGGGGTGGTAACCCCTCATCGAGGAGAGTTTGCCATTTTGGGCGGTAAGGGGGAGGATGAAGATAGCCTCAAGGCCGTGTCAGAAAAGACAGGGCTTGCGGTTCTCCTGAAATCCCAGACGGATAGGATAACGGACGGCGTCAGAATCGCCTATAACGATACGGGGAACGTGGGCATGACAGCAGGAGGGACGGGCGACGTTCTATCCGGAATAGTGGCTTCTCTGCTGGCCAGGGGTCTAGAACCATTCAGGGCCGCTTCACTGGGAGCCTTCATAAACGGTGTAGCTGGCGACATGGCCTTTGAAGAGAACAGTTATGGCTTATCCCCTCTGGACATCATAGATCACATCCCATCCGTACTGAGAAGGTTAACCCACGCCTAGACCGTCGAAAAAACCAACCCTCGGGCCCATGAGGGCGAAAATTGGAGAGAAGTCGAGGTCTGCGTGAGAAGTTCTCTAAATGGCAAACATGATTGTATTATCACAGGACATGCTTGACATCCTCTCTTACTCGTCTTGCACATAATCACTCGCCCCCTATATAACTCCCACGAAGAATCTCTCAGCGGGAATGAAGGTTATCCTCTTTCTCTTTGTGGAGCTGTCTTCCCTCTTTATCTCCAAAAAACCGAAGTGAATTCTCCTGTTATTATACCAGTCCAGGAACTCCTTTAGCTTCCCTTTTATTCTGGAATGGTCGGTATACTTCAGAAACTCGTCTCCCATAGTGCGGTGCCACCTCTCCACTTTCCCTATCGTAGTGGGCTTTCTCACTCCAGCTAAGATGTGGTGAATCCCCTTCTCAAAGCACCACAGATCAAAGGTGCTCACTCCCAGACCATCATTACGGTTAACATAGAATTGAGTACCATGATCGGTCAGTATCTGAATGGGCACACCATATTCCTCAATTGCCTTCTCTACCAGATCCAAGACGTCATCAGTCGTGGGAACATGATCGTAGATCTCACATCCCACGATATGCCTGGAATGATCATCTAAGATGCTTATCGACCATCTATCCCCTATCTGCTTTATATCCATCTGCCATAGGCTATTGGGATGCTCCCTTTCGAAGTAGTGCCATATCCTCCTTTTCTTCTTTCCTTTCTTTATCCTGTTGAACGATAAGAGCACTCTATACACGCTCATGTGAGATACATCTCTTAGAGTTATGGCTATCTTCTCACAGCCATAGTGAGTGCTCTCTCTGAGCTCTAGGATTTTCTCTACGATCTCTTTTGGGAGCTTCTTTGAACTATGGGGTCTTTTAGGCTTTGGATTGAAAGCATCCTTTCCTTGTGTTTTATACAGTTTAATCCAGTTGTATATCGAGGTTTTTGATACTCCCAAGATATCGGCTATTCTCTTCACTGCCATACCGTTTTCGTATTGTTTCACAGCCCAGAGCTTTACGTTCTTCCAGCTCTTTGCTCTCAGGGATTTGGCCCTTATGTATCTCTTCCTGTCGCTTCCTTTATATTCCCTTTTTCCTTTACTTCTACTTGCATGGTACATCTTCTCATCTCCTGTTGTTGGATTTAAGAGGATGTATCATGTTCTCCTTGTAAACTATGTGTTGTGATAATACACCTGGAACACGGGATTGTGTAGTCCCAAAAGTATTTCCCACCCAAGGCGCTAACAGCAAAAACTTGAAACTGACGCCTAAGAAATTGAAATATCTGATCAGGAGAAAGGAGGAAGGGATGCTTTCCAGAACCGCAGCAGAGGACCTTAAAATCTCAAAAAGAAGGGTAAACCAAATGTGGAAAGAGTACAAAGACACGGGA
>DACJ01000058.1 GCA_002494765.1 Euryarchaeota archaeon UBA186 | reverse complement strand
TCTTTTGATCTCCCACGAACTACGTTTAAGGAGGGGTGAGCAATCAAATAAAGATTAGTAGTGGCTAATCTTAAATCCCCTAATGCACTCGAAGATATTCGTACTAAAGCTTAAATGGGGAGATGGTATATAAAGAGGTTTAGGAGATCAAAATGATAGGCGTATTTCTCTGCCATTGCGGCAAAAATATATCGACCCACGTGGACATCAAGAAGCTAAAAGAGGAGCTTAGCAAAGACCCTGGCCTCTACGTCGTCGAGGACACGTTCCTCTGCTCTCAAGCGGGGCAGGGTCTCATCAAGGATTCCGTAAAAGAGAAGGGGCTAGATCGCGTTGTCGTGGCCTCCTGTTCTCCCAAACACCACGGCGACATCTTCAAAAACTGTGTTGGTGAGGTGTTAAACCCATACATGTGGGAGATGGCCAACATAAGGGAACAGTGCGCATGGGTCCACCAGAACGATAATGAAAAGGCTACCGAAAAGGCCCTCGCTCTGGTTAGAGGGGCGATAGAGAAGGTGAAGCTCCACGAGCCGATTGGACAGCTTACTGTCCCCGTCTCAAAGGAGGTTTTAGTTATAGGGGCGGGTATAGCTGGCATCCATGCGGCTCTTGAGATGGGGGATAAGGGATATCATGTCCATCTGGTGGAGAAAACCCCCATAATAGGAGGAAACATGGTAAAGCTGGATCGTACATTTCCGACGGACGATTGCTCCATGTGCACTATATCTCCAAAGCTGAATGAGGTCGCTTCTCACCCCAATGTCATCATCTACACCCTGTCTGAGGTAGAGGAGGTTTCTGGAAGGCCCGGTGAGTATGAAGTAAAAATAGTAAAACATCCCAGATACGTTGACGAAGAAAAATGTACTGGGTGTGGCACCTGTGCCGAGAAGTGCCCTATCAAGAGACCGAATGAATACGATTTCGGCCTATCCAAGAGGAAGGCTATCTACATACCAGCTGGCGGCATGGTTCCATTAAAGTACACGATAAACCGCGATGATTGCTTGCATTTCAGGACGGGCAAGTGCGGCATCTGCGTCGACAACTGCGTCGCTGGTGCAATAGATTTCGATCAGAAGGAGAAGCATATAGAGCTGAAAGTCGGAGCGATTATGGTAGCTACTGGATACGACCAGTACGATCTTAGCAATACCGAATATAACATAGAGCATCCGAACGTGATCACGGGATTGGAGCTGGAGCGGATGATCGACCCATCGGGCCCAACGTCCGGGAAGATCATAAGGCCAAGCGATGGCGAAACTCCAAAATCCCTAACCTTCATTCAGTGCGCTGGGTCCAGAGACGAACGCAGGAACACTTACTGCTCCAAGATCTGTTGCATGTACACCATAAAGAACGCACAGCTCGTGGAAAAGGAGTATCCGGAGATGGAAATCAACCTGTGTTACATAGATATCAGAACTCCTGGCAAGAATTTTGAGGAGTACTACAGAAGGTTCAGGAGCGCTGGGATAAACATGATTAAAGGCATGCCTTCTGAGATTTTAAGCGGCGAAAATGATACCCTTGAATTTGACGTTTACGACACCGCGACTAAAAAGCTACTCAAGATCAACACGGATCTCGTAGTTTTAGCCACCTCTTTAGTGCCATCTGAGGGTACCAAAAAGATGGCTGAGGTTCTCCATCTTGTCTATGGCCCAGAGGGCTTTTTGGCACCAGTGCATGTCAAGATAAACCCAGTAGATACGGCAAATCGTGGGCAATACATAGTTGGAACAGCAGTGTTTCCAAAGCCTATACAGGAATGCATAACTGACGCTGGTGCGGCTTCAAGCAGGGTAGCCACCTTTTTAAAGGATGATAAGCTCGTACTCGATCTAGTCACGAATAGGATAGATCCCGAAATATGCATCCATTGCGGCGAGTGCGTTGAGGGCTGCAACTACAGCGCAATAAAGGAGAACGAAGAAGGAGTTTACGAGGTTTTGGACGTTTCATGCCTTGGCTGCGGAAAGTGCGCCGCTATTTGCCCTTCAAATGCATCTGAGATGAGATTTGGTAGCGATGAGCAGCTGAAGGTTCAGGTTAGCGGGATATTATCTTCAGATCCAGATACGATAATTGCTTACTCCTGCGAACAGTGCGGTTATAACGCTGCCGATTTAGCAGGGATATCAAATCTGGAGTACAGCTCAAAGGTGAAGATTGTAAAGGTACCGTGCACTGCGAGGGTTTCATTTGAGCTCATGCTCTACCCCTTCCTAAAGGGAGCAAAGGGGGTGATGGTGGCTGGTTGTTTAGAAGATCAGTGCCACTATATAGATGGGAATATAGGGGCAAAAGAGAGAGCCATGATGGCCAAGAAGATATTAGACCTCATTGGAATTGGGGGAGAGAGGCTACAATTCTTTAATATGTCATCTGGGGACGGTCCAAAGTTCGCCGAAAGCGCTAGGGCCATAGCGGAGGTGTGTCCATGATCTGCGAAGTTGGTACCACTAAGGATTGCTCCGCGTGCAAGCTCTGTTCTAGCCACTGCCCAACCAAATTGGACATATCTGAAGCGGTTAGAATCTTCAGATACATAGAGGAGCCACTTGGCGCTCACCGTGACGTTTTTTTGCTGATAGATCAGCTCCTTGCAAAGACGGGCGCTACCCCATGGCTGGCGGATGGTCTCGAGCTCGATGAGGATAGCGATGTAGCCTACTTCGCCGGCTGTGCTCCCATATACGATGTGCTTCTTGAGAGGGATTCGAACTACTCAGGAGCAACATATGCGGGCATAAAGGTCCTCAACCATCTGGGGATAAAGCCAGCTGTTATCTACGGCTGCTGCGGCCACGATCTCTACTATTCTGGTAGACTAGATGAGTTCGAAGAGCTGAGAAAAAACCTTGAGCCCAAGCTCAAGGGAAAGCACATCATCGTGGGCTGTGCCGAGGGATATCATATACTCAAAAACGTTTACAAAGCTGATGTGGAGTTCTTCTCCGATTTCGTCGAGAGGAAGGTCCTTGATCTTAATAAGCTCGAGATAAAGACGACCTACCACGACCCCTGCAGGCTTGGAAGATACAACGAATTGTATGATTCTCCCAGGAAACTCCTGAATGAGAGCTCAGAATTCGTGGAGATGGAGCACCATGGTGAAGATGCCAGATGTTGTGGCGTCTCAGCCTGGCTCAACTGTAACCAGGATTCGAGAAATCTAAGGGAGGAAAGGATAAAGGAGGCCATCGAGACGGGAGCGGAGCAATTAATCATCACCTGTTTAAAATGCAGGGTCCACTTCGACTGCCTCTTCAACGAGGAGAACTACGACGGCCCCAGGATAGGCCTTATGGACCTTCAGGAGCTCGTCGCCAAATCCTTGGGGGTTTACGATCTCGATTCAGGCGAGAAGTCCTATATAATCAGGAGTCCTCAATCCGCGGTACTTCCTGTAATGGCGGATAGTAAAGAGAAGGACTTGGGAAAATGGCTCACTCCAGAGCTTGTCGATAACGCCTTCCTATGCTCATCCTGCCATCTTTGCACCGAGGTCTGCCCCTACGATTTCGAAACTACCGATATGATGGAGGAGCTCAGATCGCATCTAGCCGATCTTGGATTGAACCCAGAGGTGCATAAAAAGATCTACCAGAGGATCAAGAAGTACGGAAATCCCTACGGCGAGAGCGGATTTGTCTCAAAGGAAGAGGAAGCAGATGTGATCTACTTCCCAGGATGCACCGCCATGTACAGGCAGAAGCAGACCATGGAGTCGACCATGGCCATTCTTGATAGATTGGGCGTAAAGTATGCGATCCCTGAGGGAATGGTCTGCTGCGGAAGCGTGCTGATGAGATCTGGTTATAAACATACCGATCTTGTGGAAGAGCTGAAAGAGAAGAACAAGAAAATATTCGGCGATAAGACAGTGGTGGTCTCATGTGCCGGTTGTTATTCAACGTTTAAGAATGACTACTAAGGAGTAAATGTAAAGCACGTTGCAGAGTTCATAGTTGATCGGTTGGGCGAACTCGAGCTAAAGCCTATAAAGAAGAAGG
>DACJ01000045.1 GCA_002494765.1 Euryarchaeota archaeon UBA186 | reverse complement strand
AGATTTCTTGCTCATAAGGTTAAGGAAATCGGATCCAGCCTTACCTACGATGATGTTCTGATCGCCCATACTCATGTGGATACCTACGCCACGCTTGGATGGGCAGTCGCCTGCAGCAGCGTTGCCGTCTGGGGTAATGCCACCACTGACGGGAAACTTATACACGGGCATAACACCGACTGGGATGCGGGGAAGGCCCTTTGCGAAGCGGGGGTAACTATCCTGGCAATACCGGAAAAGGGATATCCCTACCTCCTTTCGAGCTGGAGAGGTATAATCGGCAACTTGAATGGCATGAATGCCGCCGGCATTACGGTAGCACAGATGTCTCAACTTTCGAAGGATGGATACGCCATCTCTGGAAACCCTGTATTCTGGATATCCACAGAGGTACTCCAGTATTCGGCATCTATTCAGGACGCTATCGAAATCGTTTCCGGGAGTAAGAGGACCTATGGGAGCAATCTTCTGGTGACGGATGGCAAGGTAAATGATGCAGTAGTTATTGAAACCTCGAAGCACAGACTGGCAGTCAGGGACCCCGAATATGTTGGAATCCCCCCCAACCCCGAGGTAGAAACATATCCCGATACTATATGGAGTTCATTCAACCTTTATCAAACGCCCCAACTCGCGAAAACGCAGCCGATAGTCCAGCTACTTGCACGGCTCATAGAGTATGGCTTTCCAAAACTGCCGTTCATAGGCGATGTTCGCGGGAGATATAACGGTTGGACGAAGCTCCTCGAAGAAAACTACGGCAACATCGACATGGAGTGTATGGGAAGAATGCAAAAGGCCGACTACCCCGTTTACGATGAGTGGTCCACGGTCACGCGCATGGTCATGTGCCCTGAAGATCTCACACTCAGAATAGACAATCAGTGGTTTACCGATCCCGACTCCGAGCGTGCTCTTGTCGAGTATAATCTGAAAGAGATATTGCTGAGGATGCCCAACTGCCGCATAAATGGGATCGACGCAAAAGCATTTTTCGAGTGACATCTCCCCCTTCTGCAGATTGAAAGCCGGGTTCTCCTATCTACTTCCCCCTAAACGCGGCCTTTCTCTTTTCGAGGAATGCCGCGACCCCCTCTTCCTTATCTTCGGTGGAGAAAAGCACGGCGAATAGATCCTTCTCGATCTCAAGTCCCGTGTCTATGTCAGTGTGCAAAGATGCGTTAATAGCCCTTTTTGCAAGAGCCAAAGCAACAGCCCCCTTTTGGGATATCGTACGGGCCATTTCTTCCAGACTTTCATCGAACCTCTCTTCGGGAACAACTTCGTTCACCAGCCCTATCCTGTAAGCCTCCTGGGCATCGATCATCGCGCCGGTCAGGATAAGCTCCATGGCCTTTGTTTTTCCTACCAATTTGGGCAATCTCTGGGTTCCACCAGCACCCGGTATTACGCCTAAATTTATCTCGGGTTGACCAAACTTGGCTTTTTCTGAGGCTATCCTCAAATCGCATGCCATCGCTATTTCACATCCACCTCCCAGCGCGTAGCCGTTAACCCCAGCGATTACTATTTTATCCAGGAGCTCAAGCCTTCTTGTGATCTCCGAGAAGCCAAAATTTCTTGCCTCAGCCGGTTTTAGATCCTTAAACATCGATATGTCGGCCCCCGCCGAAAAGGATTTCCCGACTCCAGTTATTATCGCTACCCTTATACCGCTATCCTTCTCGATGTCGTCTATAGCTCGAGAAAGCCCTTCGATAATGTCCATGTTTACAGCGTTGAGAACATCAGGCCTGTTGATTTTAATCGTTGCTATACCATCTCTCTTCTCGAGAATTATCGCTTCGTTCCCTTCATTCATGGTCATCTTTAAGCCACTGAGGAATTAAAGAGTTTTGTTCTCGCTTTGGGTTATCTATTTATAACGAAGATGAGTTATAAAGCACATGGAGATAAACAAGGTAGCGGTTCTAGGTACGGGTTTGATGGGCAGCGGCATTGCGCAGGTCTGCGCGCAAGCCGGTTTTGAAGTGATGATGAGAGACGTCGAGGATAGATTCATTGATGGTGGGTTTCGGATGATCCGAAAGAGCCTCCAGAGATTTGTCATAGCGGGAAAGTTGGAAGAAGAGAAGAGGGAGAAGGTAATCGGCAGGATAAAGGGTACGACCGATCTTAGAGAAGCCGTCGGAGATGCTGACCTGATAGTAGAAGCCGTTCCTGAGGATATGGGGCTCAAGAAGAAAGTGTTTAAGGAGCTGGACGAGCTTTGCCCTTCTCACACTATATTAGCTTCCAATACCTCTAGCCTTATGATAACGGACATCGCTTCGGCCACCAACAGACCAGATAAGGTGGTAGGGATGCACTGGTTCAACCCTCCGCCGATGATGAAGCTCATCGAGATAGTCAGTGGGGCTCTGACGTCGGACGAAACCTATGAAACCATCAGAGATTTCTCGATAAAGCTTGGAAAGGAGCCCGTGCCCGCCAACGATGGTCCGGGGTTCTTCACCACGAGATACATATCCTTCTATCTCGCTGAAGCCATGAGGTTATTCGAGATGGGGACAGCCGGGATCAAAGAGATGGACGATATGTGCAAGTTGGGGTTCGGCTGGCCGATGGGTCCCATCGAGCTGGTGGATTTCATAGGCCTTGATACCAATCTACACATCCTGGAGTATATGCATGAGGAGACCGGAGATCCAAGATACGCACCCCCGTTGATATTGAAGAAACTGGTCAAATCCGGTTATTTTGGGAAAAAGCCCTGGAGCAAGGGAGGGTTCTACGAATATTTCGGAATCTCAAGGTGAAATCATGGACTTCAAGTTGAACGAACCACAGGAAGGGATAAAAAAAGTCGCAAGGGAGTTCGCTCTTAAGGAGTTTCCAGGAAGGGCCAGGGAATGCGATCTGAACGAAGAATTTCCCAAAGACATATGGAAAAAGGAGTGTGAACAGGGGTTCGTCGCCGTCTATATCCCCCAAGAGTATAACGGTGCGGGTCTTGGTTATCTTGATCAGTGCATTATCGTAGCAGAACAGACCAAAGTCGATCCGGGGTTAGGAATGATTCCAGTGGGAGTAGCTCTGGGGGCTGAAGTAGTGATGGTCTTTGGAAGCGCGGAGCAGAAAGAGAAATATCTATCAAAAATACCGACCGGAGAGAATATTTCTTGTATAGCGATCACCGAGCCGGGTGCCGGAAGCGATGTGGCCGGCATTAAGACAACAGCTAAAAAAGATGGAGACGAATACGTGCTAAACGGTGATAAGATGTTCATCACTAATGGCACTATAGCCGACTGGTCCATAGTGCTGGCGATTACCGATCCCGATGTTTTGAATCCCCATAAGAGATTCAGCACTTTCATCGTGGATGCAGGCTCCGAAGGATTCGAAGCCAAGAAGATAGAGGGCAAAATGGGGATGAGAGCTTCAGACACCGCCGAAATCCTGCTAAACGATGTAAGAGTGCCGGAAGAGAATATGGCGGGGAAGAGGGGAAGAGGTTTTTACAACATAATGGAGTTCTTCAACAGGAGCAGGATATACATCGGTGCTCAGGCATTGGGCCTAGCAGAAGGGGCACTCGAGCTTGCGATGGAGTATACTAGGGACAGAGAAGCCTTTGGAAAACCATTGGCCGAACATCAGGGGATACAGTTCGAATTGGCGGAGATGAAGCTCAGAGTAGAAGCGTCCAGGAACCTGACATGCAAAGCGGCCTGGGAGATGGACAATGGCATCGACAATATAATGGATGTGGCTCTTGCGAAGTGGTACGCGGGAGAGGCGGCGGTTAAAAACTGTGACCAATCGCTACAGATGCACGGAGGCTATGGGTATATAAACGACATGGATATAGAGAGGTTCTACAGGGCTGCCAAAGTGCTGGAGATATACGAGGGGGCTAAACACATAGAGAAGAGCGTCGTCGCGCGGCGCCTATTGCGCTGATCATTTATTTAACCTTATGAGCAAGAAAT
>DACJ01000022.1 GCA_002494765.1 Euryarchaeota archaeon UBA186 | reverse complement strand
TTGATGGTTGCTATAGGTAAACGAGCATTACCAGATCGAAGAGTGTATATATGAAGGCCCTATCGCCTCTATCTTATCGACCTCGCATAATGGCCATAATACTTATCGTATCTAGGCTGAGCTTCTAGAGAAGACGTCCGTAAAGAGGCGCTCCCTCAATCCTCTGAGCATCAACTCTATGTGTTTGTCGAGTTTAAACTTCTTTTTATCAACATCTAAAGTCTCGACTATTTTTTCTCCTATGAGGGGAGTTAGTAAGGTTTAACTATCCCCCTTGCTATGAGATATTATGCCTGAATTTATGTATATGAAGGAATCGATAACCGACTATGCTGGAATTATGGCAAAAACCATCAGGGAATGGGGTGAGAAGGAGGTGTTACCGTCGAGAAAGGAATACGACGAGGATTACGAACACAAGCTCATTTACCCGGCGATGAAAAAGCTCTTCGTTGATATGGGCCTTCAAAAGCTCGTATGGCCGAAGGAATACGGAGGAGCTGGGATAGAACCAATGGCGCTTCCAACGACCCTGGTCAGAGCGCTCGAAGAGGTGGGAAAAGCGGATCCAGGTATGGGTTTCGTGTTCGCGGGTACGTTCAGTTTGTTCACGAGCATCGCATTGGAACCACACGTGAACCGAGAGCTTTGTACCGAATTTGCACCCATTTACTGCGAATCGGGAGAAGTGAGGACGGGTTCTTTAATTTTCCCAGAACAAGGTTATCTGGTTGGTAAAGAGGTGGCAAACATTAAAGGAAGGAGCATAAGAGTTAGAGCAGAGCCAGGAGATAATGAATGGGTAGTCAACGGTGAAGAGTTGCGTCCTGTGAATTCAGGAGCCATGGCTGACATTTTCGGCGTAGTTTGTGCAACTGACTCCGGAGAGATCGCGTATGTGCTAATCCCTTCCAACTTGGAAGGCGTGAAGCGTGGAGATCCAATATTAAAGACAGGGCTAGCATCGGATAAGAACGCGAACGTTTCGTTAGAAAACGTCAAAATCCCCGATAAATACGTCGTTTGGAGAGGAGAAGATGCCAAATACATCGGAGAATTGGTTTCCTGGCATACTCTCTGTTGCTGCGCTATCTGTGTGGGCGCGATGATGGACACCTACAAGACCCTTAAAGAATGGAGCACCACACGGATCATACGTGGCAAACCTTTGAAAGAAAATCCAGTGGACGCCATCGTTTTAGCGGATGTGGCCGAGGAAATAGCCCTATCAAGAATATTAACCTACAACCTGGCAAACACGTTATCAAAATCCGAGATCTATGGAGATCGATGGTCCGATGAGGTGTCAACCTTAGCAGAGATGATCGGCATGTACGTGGCCAACGCGGCCTCTAAGGTTATCGGTAGGGCGATGGAGCTAATGGCATCAATGGGGTATGCAAGGGAGGGAGACATAGAAAAGCACTGGAGAGACGTCAAAACTATCCAAAGTTCTATGGGTGGAAGCATGCCGGTTCTAATGGATATAGCGAGATTGTTTTATGAATGCGAAACTTTGTGAGGTGATAAGATGGTGTCTATAGATGATTTTGCACGTCAGAAGGAATACATTTCCCCAATGGACGGGCAATATGGGCCAATAATGAGAGATATCACAGATAATGAGATCATACCGAATAGGGGAAAATTTGACGAGGATTGGCTCGACCATAAGTACGTCGAGCCCATAATGAAAGACATCCTCGTTGATAAGGGTAGCTTACAAAAAGCGCTCTTCCCAACCGATTACGGTGGCCTGTCTTTCAACTATCTGGAATATCGCCCAGCCGCCCTGCTGGCTAGAATTTTCGAGGAGGTAGGAAGGGGGGATACGGCGATAGCTGTAGCAACGGGCGTTACCCTGTGGCCTCTCACGTTAATCGGGGTTGAGCCCCTTATAAGGATGGATCTGCTGGAAGAATTCGCGCCCATTTACTGCGAAACTGAAGAGCCGATGTTCGGGATGATGGCGATGACCGAACCCCAGGGTGGATCGGACATCGAAAACGTCGACCACGTACGCGGGAGAACTATAAAGACAGTTGCGAGACTCGAGGGTGATGAATGGGTGATCAACGGTCACAAGCTCTGGCCCACGAATTCGGGAGGCGCAACCAAAGGGGTAATGGCCGTGATTTGCACTACGAAATCGGGATCTTTGGACCCAAACGATTTCGCAGTCATATACGTCCCGGCCAAAACCAAAGGCGTCAGGCAAGGAGCACCCTACAAAAAAGCGGGGATGGCCGCCGACAAAAATTCGGATATATGGTTCGAAGATGTCAGGGTTCCCAAGGAGTACAGGGCATGGAGTCCCGGACTGGATGCCGAATATTTCAGATCGATTGGGAGTTGGGGATGTTTCGGCAGCATCGGTTTCGCCGCGGGGGAGTTGTGCGACACCTGCCAGATACTTGATCAGCATTTTTCTGATAGGATATACCGGGGCAGACCAATGAAGGAGTTTGACGCTGTAGCCTCTGTCTTGGCGGACATAGCGGTGGATGCCCAGATGGCGAGGTGGGCACTATACGAAGTCGCCCACACGCTCGATCGCCCCGACCTATACGGAAATTCCTGGAGCCCCGCGGTAGAAGCTAGGATAAGGGGTACGAAATTGTGGGTGGTCGATACGGCAGTAAGAGATACGGAAAAAGCCCTGGATCTGTTAGGGCGATACGGATACGACAGAGCCTGGGCCCTTGAGAAGCATTGGAGGGATGAGAAGATAATCCAGCTCTGGTTGGGCGGAAGACAGCTGAATCAAATGATAGTGGCGAGATGGTTCTACAAGTGTGAAACCCTGTAGAGGACATATCGCATCGAGTAGAGCCCCCATAAGACTTAGAAGGGATACTTAGGAATGGTTGAACCGACCTCTCATGGAGCTCTTCGACCCTTAAGGGGACACGGGAGAGCAATAGTCATCCTTTACTTCTATCGAAGTGCCGATGATCAATCCCATCTGAGATTAGATGCGTGAATCGAACCACCAGACCTCGCTATCTTGCTACATTCACATCATCGAGAACTGTGTAAACCAAAGACTTGTG
>DACJ01000012.1 GCA_002494765.1 Euryarchaeota archaeon UBA186 | reverse complement strand
TCTAGCCATTTACCATCATAGGGATATAGGCACTGTCTTATATTAATTATGCTGTCTATTTAAGGACAATACCCAGCAGTCATCGGCGTTTTTATATATTTTTAAGGTATGGTCCCGTCCAACAGCGTTTCTAGGACCCCTTGAACAGCGACGATGCTCGGCGAAGTCGCGGGAATATCCTTTATCGGTTTGCCATTAAAATCGTATTCTCTTACCATATCATCCTCAGGAATCCACCCCAACAATTCCAAAGAAGTAGCGCCGAGGATTTGGTCTACTTCCTCTTTATTTCTCACCTTGTTTATCACCAATCCGATTCTCTTGTAGTTTACCGCCTTTCTATCCTCCACCACATGTCTTATTGTTGATGCGACATTAATGCCTTTGGCAGAGGTATCGGATACTATCACAAGATCATCAACACTTTTCATGACCCTTCTGTTTATCTGTTCTATACCCGCTTCCCCATCGATCAAGACGATGTCAAAATTCTTGGATAGGGACTCAATTATTTCTTTAAGAAGATCGTTCACTTGGCAGTAGCAGCCTTCTTCTTCAGGTCTTCCGACGGCGAGAACTCCGAAGTTGTGCCCCTCCTCGAGCGCATCAAAAACATCGTAGTCAAGCATCGCAGCTATCTCAGATTTATCTTTCTCTCCCTTCTTGATTTTGTTTATTAGATCATTTCGAATGTCGTCAACAGTTTTTTTAACTGAGACGCCGAGGGCTGGAGCGAGACCAACGGCAGGATCTGCATCTACTGCCAGAATCTTCAAATTATCTCCATCTGCAAGCAGTTTTGTCATCGACGCCGTTACAAAAGTTTTTCCCACTCCACCCTTCCCGCATACCGCTATTCTATGTCTAAGATCCATGTCCTAACCCCTTCAATTTTCTTCTTATTTTTCTTAACTTAAGGACTTCATTACAAACATCTGAATATGTGCAATCATCACAGTCGAATGATAACTCTTCAACCATTTTGTTCATCGCCCCTACAATTCTTTGAACCCTATTTGAAATATCTCTCAGCTCTCTTACTTCCTCGCTCGAGGTTACGAAAATGACCTCCACCGCATCGATGTAGTTCTCTTTTTTAAACCTGTCTATCAGGGCTCTGCCGAGAATCCCGAGGGAGAACCCCTTCTTCAGCGCCTCTTTGCTAACCCGTATCCATATGCGTTGAGGCACCGCTCTGAGCATGTACCCATCGAGATTTACATCACGCTGCATTCTTCTAAGCTTTCTATAACATTCGTACTCATCTTCAAACCGACCCTTAAAAATCAGAATCTGGGCGAAAGGGAGATGCCTTTTGCCCTCGGATAAATCGGGGCCTACGATTATCACGCCATCTTCGATCTCTAAATCCTCCGTCCAAACAAGAATGGACTCGGACGCCGTTTCAGGATTGCCCAGTTCTGCCCCGACGTCCTCTTTTAATACAATAGAGGACTTAACAGGCCAGTCTTTATGGTCGTTATACTTCGTCTTTCTTACTGTACCGTTCTCTTCCTTTTTTTTCAGATAGGCGCTAAGCCTTTCTATCTCTTCGTCAAACAGCCCCATATTACTTTTTCAATGCATCCATTGCAAAAAGTGCCGCTCCCAAAGCCCCAACGATCTGGGGGTCCGTTGGCACCGTTTTTATGCTCACCCCCAAATATCCCTCCAAGCTTTGAACCGCGCCACTGTTCTTAGCGACTCCTCCCACTAAGACGACATCCTTTCTGACGCCCAGGTCTCTAATCAAGCTCGCCATTCTTGATGTTATCGAACGATTAATGCCTGCGATGATGTCAACGGGATCTTTTCCTTCATTAATGAGAGATATGACTTCGCTCTCAGCAAACACAGTACATTGGCTAGCGATTTCAAGTGGATTTTTCGATCGTTGAGAAAGAGGCCCCAATTCATCGAGTTTCAATTCTAATGCGTCAGCTAAAACTTCAAAAAATCTCCCACCACCAGCTGCACACTTATCATTTAGACGATAACTCAGGACTCTCCCGTCTTTACCGACGCTGATAGCTCTCGTGGCATTCCCCCCCGCATCGACAACCGTCTTCACGGATGGAATCAACCAATAGGCTCCTTTTGAAAGGCACTGGAGCTGCGACAGATACTTGTTTGCAAACGAGACATTTTTCCCGCCATCGCCAGTACTTATACAGTATTTCACATCATCAAATGAGAGCGCCGCTTTTGCTAATGCTTTATCCGTAGCATTTTTTGCCGCGATATCGGGCTTAAATCCAGTTTCGATAATATGATGAGAGAGGGATTCCCCGTTCATTATAACGACTTTTGTCATCACGCTTCCCACATCGCATCCTGCAACGATCACTTAGTCACCTCCGTTTTGATGTGAATTTTCTCTCGCAAAGAGCGCAGCGCCCAGGGCTCCTACAATCTGGGGGTCCACCTCAAGTTTTTTTGTGCTTACGTTAAGCATTTCTTCCAAGTGCTTAACCACACCGATGTTCTTGGCTACTCCCCCCGTTATTACAACCTCCTCTTCTACGCCAACTTTTGCCACCAGACCCTTCATTCTACCAGCCATTGCTATATTAATACCCGCAGCCACATCGTGCAGGTCTGCACCCTGGGCTATGTAGAAGGACACCTCGATTTGGGCATAGATGCTGCACATATTAGTGATAACCACTGGGTTTTGTGAGGAGAGGGATAAGGGGCCGATCTCACCAAGCTCCACTTCCAACGTCTTTGCCATGACCTCAAGAAATCTCCCCGTTCCGGCTGCACACTTGTCGTTCATGACAAATTTTAGGAGCTTTCCATTTTTATCGACCTTTATTGCTTTGCAATCCTGCCCACCGATATCGATCACGGTTCTCACAGATGGGATAAGCCAGTGCGCTCCCTTTCCGTGGCAGGATATCTCAGACAGGTTACCATTGGCAAATGGTATTTTGGTCCTTCCATAACCGGTGCTAACGCAATACGCTATATCCTCCAATGAAAGACCCGCATTTGCTAATGCCTTATCCATGGCATCTTTCGCTGATTGCTCAGGCCTCGGCCGAACTCTGATGATCTCGGAAGACATGATTTCATTATCATCCAGTATGACGGCCTCAGCAGTTAACGATCCCACATCACAGCCAGCTACGATCATA
>DACJ01000102.1 GCA_002494765.1 Euryarchaeota archaeon UBA186 | reverse complement strand
TAGGACCTTCACGAAGTAAACCTTTTAATATAATCGCCGTTTAAGTATGATGTTCGAATTGGAGGTAGTGGCGAATACGCCCATGACTCCTGTGAAAGATCTGGAGGCCGTAGCGATCACATTTCTGCACCAGATAGGATATCTCCCAAAGGGGTATGATCCCAAAACCAACGTCGAGAACGTTAGACAATCCGTGCCTTACAGGTTATTCACGAACTGCTTTTTGCTGAGGCCGGATAGGTATTGGACCATAGAAGCTCTAACCACCGTTCTGAGAACCTCGAGGCCGACCATATACAGGCACCTGAACAAGTTGAAATCTCTGGACATACTGGAGGAGGGCACGGTGGAAAAAGAGGGGCAGAATCTGAGAGGATATCGCATCAGGTACGGCGATCTCTCAAAGGCATGGATGTTCACAGAAGCACACGTGAAGGCGGCGATGGAGAGTTATCGGAAGACCGTGGATCATCTTCAGGAGCTGGCATCAAGGGATAGGGGAAAGTAGAGAGGGGCAAGCCCAAAGATCTTTGAGCAGTTATAAGGGCCAGAGGTGAGCCTGTCCGTTTTGCCCGAGGTTCTGTGGACGGATTTGACTAAGTACATGCTTGGACCTGCGAGTAGGGATTAGAGTCCCTCCTTCGCAATAATCATCATTAATTGTTACGGTCACCTCTCCAAGCAAAACAACTGCAACATCAATCAATTACAGTAATCGTCCCTTCATATCTTGTCTGCACAGCGATCCACGTTCCGTCTGATCCTTCTTTAGCTGGTCCCTTGATTTGTACCATATAGTTGCCCGTTGCGTCAGTGTAAAAATTCTTTGTGCCCCCTTCCCATATCCTGGTCCAATCTGTCACAGACTCGGTGTCCCTGTTATCTATCCTTGCGAAAACGCTTTCGAAGAGGAAAGGATTGCTCACGTTGTTTATCTCCACTACAACTTTAGTGCCTCTCCTCAGATAACCAAGCGAATAATAATCCCACCGCTCATGAGTTACTTTGCCAGAAATTTGCATTACTCTATCTTCCGTAGCTGATGCCATTACATTTTGTTTTGGATTTAATGTTGCTATCATCGATGACATAATAACCGCTACCATGATACATGCCGCAATCCTTAGAAATCTTTTCACTTTTTCACCTCCCACATCTATAGTTTTTATATGTTTCAATACCCTTATAGTTTTTCGTTCTCTACTGGGTATAACGGTTCGCGGATAAAAGAAGTTGTCGAAGGCATTTGGATGGGTGAAGGTGGATGAGAGAAAAAACGATGAAGGGAGCAGGTCATCGGAGATAAGATAACTCCAACGGACAGGCTCCCCTATCCGGGGAGATACGCAATTTAGCAGAGCCAGGAGGTGCCAGAGCCTGGAACATTAATTGAGACAAAATTAATCTAGGGTATGGGTAGGTACGGGCCTGGAGGGATTCGAACCCCCGACCGATCGGTTAAGAGCCGATTGCTCTACCTGGCTGAGCTACAGGCCCGATGGGGCAAATCCATGTCTGTATAAAGTTTTTTTTGTTTTTTCGCTCTCCTATGTGTCCTATCTGTAAAATATTTCCTACCTACGGCGTAGATAGCAAAAATCGAGGCCGACTCCAAAGAAGGTGAAATGCCCGATCAAAAAGGAGAAGGAGATAGGTAGCTCTACACTAAAGTAAAGGGTAGGATGTAGAAGGGAAATGGATGCGATCGAACATGGGTCAAATTCTGAATATCAATTTTTACCAACCCAGATCCCAAATCCCAGAAGCAAAGTTTAAATGTAGTCAAAGCATTCCCAGTCAAGGATGGGACTTCAATGGCTTCCACTATAGCTGAGGAACTAGCCGAGAAGCAGAGGGAGATCTCTGTCGCGGAGTTCTTTGAAAGAAATAGGCACATCTTGGGATTCGATACCTTAAGCAGGGCTCTGGTCACCTCCGTAAAAGAGGCGGTAGACAACTCGCTGGACGCCTGCGAAGAGGCGAGCATTCTCCCAGATATCAATATCGGGATAGACAGAATTTCAAAAAACGAGTATAGAATAACGGCGGAGGATAATGGCCCCGGCATCGTTAAAGAACAGATACCCAAGGTATTCGGGCAACTCCTGTACGGGTCGAGGTTTCACACAGTACGACAATCTAGAGGGCAACAGGGTATCGGTATCTCGGGCGTCGTCATGTACAGTCAACTGACCACGGGAAGACCAGCCAGAATTCTCTCAAAGATAGGCCCAGATAGGCCGGCGCATCTGTACGATCTTATAATAGACACCAAGAAGAACAGACCCGAAATCCTCAGAGAGGAGATAGTCTCATGGGATAAGGGTACGGGGACAAGGTTAGAAGTAGTCGCGATGGGCAAGTACGTGAGGGAGAAGAGGCAGTCGGTGCTCGAGTATCTGAGGAGCACTGCTATGATCAATCCCCACGCGCAGATAGAGTTCCGAGAGCCAGATGGCACGGTTATAACCTTCAAAAGAGCTTCTGATAGGGTGCCCCAGCTCCCCATAGAGATAAAGCCGCATCCTGAAGGATGCGAGTTGGGCACCGTAATGAAGATGGCGAAGGATACCGAGTCCTATAGATTATCTTCGTTCCTGGTCGGCGAATTCTCGAGGATAGGCAACAGAACAGCTAGAGAAATATGCTCAAAGGCGCTCCTGGACGAGGATCTCAGGCCTCAGGATCTTTCAAGAGGCCAGGCTAAGAGACTGCTCCAGGCTTTTGGGGGCGTAAAGATCATGGCTCCACCCATGGACTGTCTATCCCCCATGGGGGAGGTGCTCATAAAGAGGGGGGTCAAAAAGGAGATCGCCGCGGATATGGTCGCGACGTCAACCAGACCGCCATCAGTCTATTCCGGCAACCCGTTTCAGGTCGAGGCGGGAGTGGCATATGGTGGGGAGTTGCCAAAGGAGCAAACGGCTAAGCTTATAAGGTTCGCAAACCGCGTTCCCCTGCTCTACCAGCAGGGGGACTGCGTGATCACGAAGGCGGTTGAGTCGATAGATTGGCGTAGATACGGTCTAGAGCAGAGGGGAGGTGAAGGTCTGCCCGTTGGGCCAGTTGTTTTCCTTGCTCATGTAGCATCCACTAATGTGCCCTACACCTCCGAGTCTAAAGAGGCGATTGCGGATGTTCCGGAGATAAGGAACGAAGTAGAGCTGGCACTTAGAGAGTGCGGAAGGAGGATGCAGGCACACATCAAGAAGAGCGAACGACTGCAGAAGTTGAAGGAGAAGGAGGAGATCATAAGAAAGATCTTACCGTTAATAGCGGAAAAAACATCGAAAGTCCTCGATAAGCCCATTCCCGACATATCCCCTATCATAGCGAAGATAATGGACAGCGTACTGATCGATGGCAAATCCGATTATGCGGACGGTTTTTACCGCGTGAAGATAGGTGTCACTAACTATACACTCCATTCCAAAACCTTTGGTCTGTATCTGAGATTCCCTTCAACGGCTCTGATCGAAGATGCTTCTCCACAGCTAGATGAATCTAAAGCCGGTCTAATCGCCTGGAAATTGCGTTTGGGGCCAAATGATTCCATCGCGATCTCTTTGAGGATGGGCAATTTAGAGTTGGGGGACTACGATATGGTGGAGTGCTACGTGGACAAAATAGATCCCGAAAAGGTGATGGGTGCTGAGATCTGGAATGGAGAATTTACATGAGTAATAAACCGGTTGAGAGTTTAGAGGATGTGGCCAGATCCGTATATAAGGATCTTGTGGAAGCTAAGATCCCGAAGGTTAATCTGTCCACCAGGACCAAGTCAAACATAGTCTTCGATGATGATTCCAGGGTTTGGAAGTACGGGGATCAGTTGAGCACTAGAAGTGCCAAAACCTCAGATGGCGCTTATATGCTCCTCAGAACCATATACACTATAGAGTTCATAAAGGAGATGCTGGCGACTAACAAATCCTCGACCCTCAGGGAGATGTACTATATATCCGAGGGTTGGGATTTTGCTAAGTTTCATGAGCAGCAGGAATCAGACAGGCTTGTAGAAGATCTAGAGGTGATCACGAGGCAGCTTAGAGAGGATTTTAAGCTTAGGCCGGAGGAGAACGGAGCTTCCATAATCGGAAATCTAACGGTGGAGGAAGAGGTGAGGAGAGGGGGGAAGAGGAGGATAAACTGTAAGGATGATGTGGGCGATGCAGGGTACACCATCCCTACCAACGTCGAAAAGGATAAGCTCAGGCTAGTCGATGCTGATGGAGATTTCATTATAGCACTGGAGACAGGCGGTATGTTCGATAGGCTCGTTGAGAATGGATTCGATGAATCTTCGCGGGCTATACTGGTGCATCTAAAGGGGCAGCCAGCCAGGAGCACGAGGAGGATGATAAAGCGGATAAATTCCGAGCTCGGGTTGCCCGTCGTCGTGTTTACCGATGGCGATCCATGGTCCTTTAGGATCTATGCAAGCGTTGCATATGGTGCGATTAAAACTGCTCATATCTCGGAGTATCTGGCCACCCCAGATGCCAGGTTTCTGGGAATCACCCCTTCTGACATAGTTAATTACAATCTCCCGACAGACAAGCTCACGGACCAGGATGTGAAAGCTTTGAATACAGAGCTAACCGACCCGAGATTTGGGAATGAATTTTGGAAGGGCGAAATAAAACTCCAGCTAGAACTGGGCAAAAAGTCAGAACAACAGGCTCTAGCCAAGTACGGGCTGGACTATGTAACTGAAACGTATCTTCCGGAAAAGTTGAGCTCGCTGGGGATGGGTGGCTGAGCCAAAATCAACCCAGGATAATACCCTTTGAGGCGAGGTATCCAAGGACGGCTATGATCGTAGCCATGCCTATACATAAGCCCACGACTATCCACGGTGAGATTTTGATCACTGAGTCCTCCTGCTCGTAGTATCTGACCAGGCCAGCGGCTTGCTGGATTCCCTCGGACTTCTTTTTCTTAGGCATCGTTATACAATCGAAAACTTATATTTAAAAGTTACATTTGCACGGTACTCCTCCAAATTTAAACC
>DACJ01000040.1 GCA_002494765.1 Euryarchaeota archaeon UBA186 | reverse complement strand
TCGCTAGACAATTTTTAAGGAAAAATTGATAAGTGAGTTCCCTTATCAGGTCGAGTTGAATCGAGAAAAGGCCATCATCCTGGGATTATTGCTAACCCTGTCAGCACTGACCGTATTTATGGCCACATACGTCAATTATGATGAGGCGTTTGTGGATGATGGGTTAAAGCTGGTTGGGACGGATCCCTGGTATCACAGGCGAGCGACGGAATATATCGTGAAGAATAAGGCACAACTCATCTACGACCCGTTAATGGACTATCCAAGGGGCGCTTTCAACCCATGGCCCCCCCTTTTCGACTGGGTGTTAGCGGTCCCGGCCATGATAATGGAGCCATTCGTGGGGAGAGATGCCGCGATCAACTACTCCCTGGCCTTCATTCCATCGATATTGGGGGCCCTGTGCATCATCGGGATCTACTTTCTGGGAAAGGAGCTCTTCGATAAGAGAACTGGCCTGATCGCATCCATCCTTCTGTTTCTGATGCCAGCGTTCACCACCCGCATAGGGTTGGGGAGGGCGGACCACGATGCGATAGTCCTCCTGATGACGATCTTGACTATTCTCTTCTTCGTAAAGTCGATAAAGGCGATAAAAAGAGTAAATCTAGATTGGCGCCTTAAGTCCGGGAAAATACGGGAGAACATCTCCACATTAATGAAAGAGGAGAAGAGACCTATTGCAATGGCCCTCGTATCCGGGGTGTTCATGGGCCTATTCGCCCTTACGTGGACCGGGTATATATACATCGTCGGGACGATCATCATCTATTTGGGAATACAGATGGTTGTCGATCATGTGACCAGGAAGGATTCGAGCCCCTTCATCCTCTCAGTCATCATCATCCTGGGAACATCTATTCTGATCATGCTCCCATGGTACCTACTGAGGTACTCGTTTGGGGCCTCTCTCTCAGAGGTTGGTTTAGGGCTGCTCATATTGGCTGGAACCCTGGCTATTTCCGCCATATTCTTAGTTTTCAAGAGGCTCCCATCTATAGTCTTCTTGCCTTCTCTAGCTGGGATCGGCGGTTTGGCCGCCTACCTCCTCTCCGTTTTCTATCCAGTGCCCATAAACATGATAGTCAGGAAGATGCCATACTTCTTCGGCGGAACAAAGCTCTACCAGACCATTGGAGAGGCGCAACCCCCAGAATTTAGCTACGTCGCCACCTCTCTGGGGATATTGGTGTTTTTGATGGGCTTTGGCGCCTTAGCATGGCTCTTTTACAAGTACTGGAAGGAAAGAAGGGAAAAAGACCTTTTCATGATAACCCTGGGAATTATAACCATATACATGATGGCATCCGCCGTTCGATTCGTGTACAACGCTTCTCTGGTCTTTGCCCTTTTGGGCGCTTGGAGCTCTGTTCTGGTCCTGGAATATGTTGACTTTCCCTCCATGATAAAGGGGCTAAGGGGAAGAGCTGGGATTTGGCAGTCGATCAGACGAAGCGTGAAGGTAAGGCACATAATGGGGGTAGTGTTCGGGATAGGATTGATCGCCCCCAATGTATACTTCAGCATAGATGTCGCCATTCCTGGGGCGAGAGATGACGGCAGATTCTCGCAGTACGGAGCCTTCCAGATGGGCTACATGGAAGAATGGTGGTGGGATAGCATGAGGTGGCTCAGAGACGAGGACAGCAACGTTTCAGATGCCGAGAGGCCAGGGGCCATAACATGGTGGGACTATGGCCACTACATAATGGAGTTGGGAGAGCATCCAGCCATCGCAAACCCGGCGGGACAGCAATCGTACCAGTATGCCGGCTTGTTCTTATTGGCCCAAAACGAGACAGAAGCTTTGCAGCTGTTGCTGGGAAGGTCGCTCTGGGATGTGAAAGAGGGGGAATTTGAAGATTGGCTCGACGAACTTGAAATCGAGTTGAGCGATCCTGAAGGAGCTTACAACGACCTCTGGACAAATGCGTGGAACCCGGATGATGGCGGCAAGGTTCGGATGAGGTATGTGAGCGAGCTTTCGATGGAGGACACCGTCAAGCTTATAAGGCTGGTGGAGGAGAAGACTGGAGAGAGCATCCAGTACTTCATAACCGATTTAAGGCTGCTTACTGGAACCTTTCATGCCCCGGTCAAATTAACGGACCGAAACTTGCACGATTATAACGACCTGGTGTACATATCACAAACACGCTTTGGGACTCTGGAATGTGAAAGAGAGCGCGATTATGTAGAAATGACGATGGAGGAGCGATCCGGTAAGGCCCTGATAGGCGCATCGCCCGACTATACGGATGAGTATGTTAGCACGCTCCTCTATAGAGCTTTTTACGGATACGCCATTAAAAACGAAAACTATGACCAAACACTTTCCTCTACCGGCTATTTGATCCCCCAGTTGGTTAATCAATACGTGTCTGTATTGGGTATCCCCGAGGATGTAGCCCTGATGATCGTCCTGGCAAGAGGTCTTGCTACCTCCGAGTATCTTACGCCGAATGACCCAATGCCGTGCCTTTGGATGAAACATTTTAGAGTTGTATACAATTGGACGGCCGATGGCGAGACATACCTGACGATGGCAAGGTATTACCCCGGCGCAACTGTGAAAGGGCGAGTGGCTCTGGGACGTGAAGCTGGGGAATCTGGAGGATTTCCAGGCGCTACCGTGGTGGTCTTTGACGATTACGGCATTCCTCATGATTATGCCTATACCGATCAGAATGGAAATTACAACTTAACAGCCCCATTTTCCCTCCCTGGAGAAAACGTGACGATCAGGGTATACAGCGGGGCGAAGATCGATGTTAATAGCCCGGATATTGGGGGGATGGAGGTCGGGAATACGACCTTCAACATACCCTATGAGAAGGCAACTCCAGATCCTGAGAACGTGTTAGAAGTTAATATACCGGTAAGATCCGTAACGATAAACGGCACGATCTACTGGGATAGATATCCCAACGGGGAGATAGATGATAATGATACCCTCATCAATGATCATTTCGAGGCACCCGTCCAATGGTTTAACCATGCCTCGGGCACCTGGGAGACCTGGAAAATCCTGAGCATAACGACTGGAGACAGGGGCGAATTTTCCGATATCGAGATTCTGCCAGGCGTCTACAATATAACAAGCGATTATTACAAGGGCGTACTCGTCGTACCCGCCACAAATGAGGCTCTAAACGTAACTGTTGTACCTAAAGATGTCCTTGTCAACGGAACTCTAGAACCCGGCAATGAAACGGCCTGGCTGGTGTTCGATCCACTCGATGGCGATCCCCTTCCCCCACTGGAAGTTGACGAAAACGGCAACTATAGCGTCGATCTGCAACCATATTTCAAGGAGGATGGATATCTGCAACCATATCGCAGGTACTTTATAGGAGCCAGATTCGATAATGCGCTGACCAATCAGACCTGCCTCTACGCGGGAGCGCTTAACCTGACAGTGGGGATCTCGGAAAATGGCATTCATAACATAACGCGTGACATAACGCTACTGGAGAATGTCACGATATCCGGAAATGTCACCCTTGGGGGAGAAGGAATCGAGGGAGCCAAAATGGACCTATTCATAAACGTAGATGGAACGCTGCTCGATTATTCGTCGGTGAGTACGCTCGAGAACGGCACTTACAACGCTTCTGCTCTATATCCTGGAGAATACTGCTACAAAGCGGAGTACGAGAATGAGACAGGAATCTTCATGGATGATGGCAAGGTGAATATAGCCGGCAGAGACAGGAACTTCTGGACTGCTGAGAATATAACCCTCTCCAGAGCTGCAAAGGTGACCGGAAATGTGGGATACTGGAACGAGGGAAATAGGACAAATGCTACCCATATCCCCGTGGAATTCGTCCGAGACGTCGACGGAATAGAGACGATATACTCCTCTGACCCGACCAATAGCTTCGGCAATTACTCAGTCGACTTGCCAGGTAATTGTACATACACCGCCAAAGCTCGATACATCGCCAATGAGACGACTGAGAACGAGACGCGGTATGTGAATACAACCCAGGTAGAGGTGACGATAAAGGGCAACGAGACCCTGATCAATGGGCAAAACGCTCTAAATATCACTCTGGAGGAAGGAGCTTGGGTGCGAGGAAACGTCACATGTGATAATAAGGACGCGACTGGAGCAATTGTTGGGTTCATCCACGAATCCGGTGCCAGCTACATCACTGCTACGGATACAAACGGCCGTTATGTCTTCCCCTCTTTGCCTAGAGGGAACTACACTTACAGGATCTATAAAGAGGGAGAAGAACCTATAATCGGATATCTGGGGGAGATAACGGAAAACGATGTGATCGATATTCCATCATGAACCGAGAAGAAGGCATTTTAGCGGTAAAGCGATCCAGAGAGGTGATTGAATACTCCACTGGTGGGGAGACTATTCCAATCTCGTCTTTACCATCTTCATTTGATGAGCACAGAGGTGCGTTCGTCACCATTAGCAATTACCCTTTAAAGTCTTTAAGGGGATGCATAGGCTTCCCCGAGCCCATCTTTCCTCTATGCAAAGCTCTGGATGACGCGGCAAGAGCGGCCGCTTTAGAAGATCCTAGATTCCCTCCTTTAAGTACGAAAGAACTCTCCTCCATAACTGTGGAGGTCACCATCCTGACCCCTCCCGTAAAAATGGATTGCGAGCCCAGGGAAAGGCCCCATCACGTCCAGATAGGGGTTGACGGTCTAATAGCCTCCAAAGGCTTCTATAAAGGTTTGCTCCTGCCCCAGGTACCGGTCGAATGGAAGTGGGATCCCGAGGAATTTCTATCGCAAACCTGTATCAAGGCCGGGCTATCCCCGGTAGCCTGGTTGGATAGGGATACCGAGATACAAAAATTCCAGGGTGAGATCTTTTCAGAAGAAAAGCCGGGGGGGGAAATAAAGAGAAGGAAGATATCTTGTTGACTTAGCTACTTTTAAATATCTCGTTACGACTTAACCTCCATGGAAAGACTGGTGATCGCCATCGGCGGCAACTCCTTAATAAAGGAAAGGGATCACCAGAGCCTGGAGGACCAGTGGTCCTGCGTCAGGGAGAGCTCTGCATCAATAGCATCCATCTTAAAAAACGAGAATGAGGTGGCGATAACCCATGGTAACGGCCCCCAAGTCGGATTCATCCTGCTGAGGGCGGAGCTCGCCATAAACGTTCTCCACTCCGTCCCCCTCGATATCTGCGGCGCCGATACTCAGGGCGCTATAGGGTACATGTTGCAGCAGTCCCTCGCAAACGAGTTCAACCTTAGACATATAGACAAAAAGCCTTTAACCGTGATAACGCGGACGATCGTTGATGAGAACGACGACGCCTTTAGAACCCCCACCAAGCCAATTGGCCCCTTCTACGAGAAAGACAAGATAAAAAAATTGGAAAAAGAGAGGAGATGGATCATGGTGGAGGATGCTGGGAGGGGATGGAGGAGGGTGGTGCCATCCCCCAGGCCTTTGAGAATAGTGGAGATCGACGCGATCCGCGATCTGATCTCAAAGTATGTGGTCATAAGCATGGGTGGGGGCGGCATACCCGTAATAGAAAAGGACGGCGAGTTAAAGGGGGTGGAGGCGGTGATAGATAAGGATCTGGGGGCGAGCCTTTTAGCTCGGTCCATAAAAGCAAGCATCCTCGTCATGTCCACAGCCGTAGATGGGGCATACCTGGACTATGGCACCCCCTCTCAGAGAATAGTAGAAAAAATGACTGTGGACCAGGCCCGCTTCCATCTAAGCCAGGGTCAATTCCCCGAAGGGAGCATGGGGCCCAAGATAGAGGCATGTATAGAATTCCTCGAGTGGGGAGGAGAGAGAGCGATAATCACTTCCCCAGGGTCGATCCTCGACGCTCTCCATGGGAAAGCTGGAACCACCATAGAGGGGTAAAGAATGGAGACTATTAGAATAAAGATAGAAAATGCAAAGATAGTGACCATGAACCAAAAAAGAGAAATCTTCAAGGGTTCCATTTTGATGAGAGATGGGGGGATAGAGGAGATCGTGAAGGGAGAAGAAAGGGTAAAGGGGGATGTAAAAATAGACGGGGAGGGGAAGATGGTTATCCCTGGTCTTATCCAGACGCATATCCACTGCTGTCAGACGCTATTCAGGGGAAAAGCGGAGGACATGGAGCTTCTGGATTGGTTGGAGAGAGGGATATATGGTTTCGAAGCCAATCATACCCAAGAATCGGTATTCGATAGCGCCATTCTATCCGCGTTAGAGCTTCTAAACTCTGGAACCACCACCATACTGGACATGGAGAGTACGCATCACGCTGAGCATGCGATCAGGGCCCTTGATGAGTCGGGCATAAGGGCCTTTACGGGCAAGGCGCTCATGGATTGCAATGCTCCAGAAACCCTGATCGATAATACAGTTCAAGCTATCAACGAAACCGAATCCCTGATAAAGCACCACGGAGGAAAACGGATCAATTACGTCTTAAACCCGAGATTCGTTCTCTCCTGCTCGGAAGAGCTCCTGCTCAAGTGCAGAGAACTCGCCGAAGAGTACGGTTTATTAATTCACACCCATGCCGCTGAGAACAGGGAGGAGGTGAAAGTAGTTAAAAAAGAAAAGGGGATGGGGAACGTAGAGTATTTTAACAAGACAGGACTGTTGGGAAAAAACCTGATCTTAGCGCACTGTGTCTGGCTAAACGAGAAGGAGAAAAAAATGCTCGAGAACAGCGACACGAAGGTAGCACACTGCCCCAGCGCCAACCTTAAATTGGGATCGGGAATCGCACCTATACCTGAATACATAAGAAGAGGAATCACGGTAGGGTTAGGTAGCGATGGGGCGCCCTGCAACAACACCCTGGATGGGTTCAAGGAGGCTAGACTTGCGTGTCTCATCCAGAAGCTTAACGGGGTTAAAGAGATGCCAGCACAAATAGGGTTCGAGATGCTTACCGTTAATGGTGCCAAATGCCTTGGCATGGAAAATGAGATAGGCAGTATAGAGGAGGGCAAACGGGCCGATATGGTCGTTCTGAATCTCAAAAAACCAAACGTGCTGCCCCGTGCTGACCCTTACACCATGTTGGTATACGAAATGTCCAAAGAGAACGTGGAACATGTGTTCGTAGAGGGGGAACAGATAGTCGAGAGGGGAAAAAATAGGAGAATTGATGAGGAAACTTTTCTGAACAAATTGGAGGAACGATACGGGTGACGGAAAAACTCTACCTTGCAGATTCCTATCTGAAGGATTTCACCGCCAAGGTCGTAGAGGCGGAAGGGATAATTCTCGACAGAACCGCCTTCTACCCCGCTTCGGGCGGTCAACCCGCCGATCTGGGGAAGCTCTTTCATGGAGATGAGGGGCTCGATGTGGTCCACGTCGAAAAGAGTGGTGATAAAATAGCCCACATCTTAAAGGAGAGCTCTCTGGAGATGGGAAACGAGGTAATTGGAAAAATAGATTGGGATAGAAGGTATAAATTCATGAGGTTTCACACTTCCATGCACCTGATCTCCACGATAGTGCTGCAGAAGTACAACTCATTCATAACCGGCAATCAGATAGGCTTGGAGAAGTCAAGGATCGATTTCAACTTAAGAGATTACGATAAAGAAGAATTGCTGAGCTATGTGGATGAACACGCAAATAACCTGATAAAAAAAGGGGCTGAAGTAAAGAGCTACTTCCTGGACAGGGAAGAAGCTCTGAACATACCATTCGCTAAAAGGCTCAAGACCGATTCCCTGCCCCCAGGCGAAAAGCTACGGATCGTGGAGATCGAAGGTTTCGACAGAGAGATATGCGGCGGCACTCACGTCCGGAACCTGTCAGAGGTTAAAGAGATAGAGACGCTAGGATTGAGGAGCAAGGGTAAAGATAATAAGAGGCTCGAATTCACTTTGAAGGGAAAAGATAGATAAGGGGGCCGGTAGATCAGCGGTAGATCGCCGCCTTCGCAAGGCGGAGGCCTCGGGTTCAAATCCCGACCGGTCCACTGACGAAAGGTGCGCGCTAGGCTGGGGAGCTCGACCTTCCCTGTGACCCGAAAAGGCCGATATGCGGGGGCTGAACGCTCGAGGAAGGGATTTCCCAGATGGTTAGAGCTGCTGGTAAGGTAATGAGGCTTCGTCCCTCGGGACCGGGGGCAAGATGGGGGCCGATCGGAGGGTCGTCCTCCACTTCCTGTCACGGGGACCGGGCCAGGCCCGGAAGGGAGCAGCCTTACCGTGGACCTACGGTGCTCGAGGGGGCACGGGGTGGAGCTGAGCTAGCGGGGACTCGGCCATCGAAGAGATTTCGACCTCGAGATGCGCGCTCCCGTCAATAGTCCTGGGAATTTTTGAGGATCGATAGGGCTGCCTCTCTCACCGTATCCCTCATATCGCCTGGACAATAAACCCAGACCTCTGCTCTTTTGGGCTTAGACAACATAGGAGCTGTGCTCGATACCTCCGACATCCTCGCCATTTTTCCGTCCCTCATCAGAACCTTAACCCCCTCCAGCTCGAAGCTCTGCTTCGGCAGTACATCGACTATAACGAACTTCGGGTCTATGCGGAGCTCATCGGTTATCCTCCTCTCCAATTCCCGGGGATTTACTTTAACCATCTCAACCCTCATGGACCTCTTGTAAAGATCTCTTCTCCCTATCCTATCGATAATTTCTTTTTGAATGCCGTCGCCCCTCCTCATCGTGGAGATCAGGGCCACATCATCCATCGCCATCACCTCTTTCATGCCCGTTCCATCTTCGACGAGGGATTCGATCCCCCTAGCCAGCATGAGTTCCGCGATCCTGCAGGTGTGGTGGAAATAGACTGTGGGATACATCAAAAATCTAGATACCAATAACCCCTCGGCAGCGGCCAGTCCGTTCTCAGATATCGCTAAAGTACCATCAACCATCCTGAGCGTCACGAGGATCCTTCCCAGGTCGGCTCCACTGGTAACCCCAGTATAGTAAGCATCTCTACAGAGATAATCCATCCTATCGACGTCTATCTCCCCTGAAATCATCTGGCCAAGCTTTCCCTTTCCCTTTATTATAGAACTTATTTCATCGGATTTCAACCCCATACCCTCCAACGCCCCCTTTATCGGTTCGGCCTCTAAGATCTCGCAGCTCCAATCCTCATGGGTCTTGCTGCAAAAACTGAGCGAGACCTCCTCCGAGACATGAGAAAGTGGCCCATGTCCTATGTCGTGAAGGAGCGCTGCCGCTCTCACCATTCTATCCTCGTCCTTATCTAGATCAAGATACTTTGACAGACGAGATGCCAGGTGATAGGTTCCCAGAGAATGCTCAAACCTGGTATGGTTCGCCCCCGGATACACGAGATATCCAGTTCCAAGTTGCCTTATCCCCCTCAACCTCTGAAACTGGGGGGCCTCCACCAGATTCGCAAAATCGTCGTCCAGCTCTATGTAGTCGTGAATAGCATCTCTGATCAACATGATCTCTGATGGTAAACCTCCGATAAAAACCTGTCTCAGAGAAATTCTATCTTTGAGCTATCTTTATCCAATCTCCTTATCTTCACGAGTGAGAACATGTCCTCATCTTTAACTCCCCCTTTGATGAGATTTTCTCTACCCCCCTCAAAGATCTTCTCTATTATGACCCCCAGACCGCAAAACTCCCCACCCGCCTCTTCGATCATTTCTATGAGCGCTATGGCCGTCGTTCCGGTCGCGAGGAAATCATCCAGGATGACTATTTTTTCGCCTTCTCCCAGATACCTCTTAGAGACCGCGAGTGGTATCGCCTCACCCCTGGTCTTCGAGTAGGTCTCTCTGGAATAGACGTCATCGCCCAGGGTCCTGGGAGATTTCTTCTTGGCGTAGACCATGGGCACCTTCAAAAAATATGAGGCAAAACAGGACGGGGCTATTCCGCTGGCCTCGACGGTTAATACTTTATCCAGATTTTTCTCCTTAAATCTGGAGGCGAGTGCTTTTCCGACCTCCCACATAAGTTCCATATCCACCTGATGGTTTATGAAGCCAGCTACGTTTATTATATCCGGCATTATGACCATTGCCTGATCAAGTATTCTCTTTTTGATCTCCTCAGCTAGCTCCATGATCCTTAATAGGAATGGAGTTTTAAACTTTATTAACCTCTATTTAGCATTGGCAGGCATCTAGAGTATTGGTGGGTAACGAAACATGCTTTTTATACGCAAAGGAATTACGGATCATGAGGATAACAGTTCAAATCTCCTCAGAGGATAACGATAGATTGATTTCTTTTTCGGAAAAAAACCAAGAGCGAGGAGACTTAAGATCGATGTAGTAGGAAAGCCAAAAGAAAAGGTTGTTAAATACAGGGAGAATATAATAAAGGGATATATTGGAAGATTTATTCTGAACGGAAACAAAAAATTAATTAAGCTAGCATACGATAGCGGGATAGGATCCAAAAACTCCCAGGGTTTTGGGATGTTTGAGGTGCTAAATGAGCGAAGTGGATAGGGTTGTGGAAGAGCTAAAAGGATACCCAGAAGTAAAGGTCATTATCCTGTTTGGCTCTCATGCTAAAGGTAAAACAAAGCCATTATCGGATATAGATATTGCTGTTTTACTTGAAGATTCCGATCTAGAGGCCGAAATCTCCAGTTTTTCCTCAAATGTTTTAGACGTCGTCCCCTTCTCAAGATTACCTTTATACATTCGATTTGAAGTGCTCAAACATGGGAAAACGCTATTCGTGAGAGATGAAGAATTCTTTACGCGGATAAAGATGGAGGTACTAAGGGATTATCTGGAGATGTCCTATCTCTATGAGAGAAGGAGCAGGAGGGTGCTGGCATGATAAGGCTAGCATCGATCATCTCCAGAGTGGAGAGACATAAGGAAAAGGCAAAAGAACTTGTGAAACGGGATACATTAGATTACCTCGTTTTCAATGCACTGGCGATGGAGTGTTTTCAGGCTGTGAACTCTGCGATAGAGTTAGGCGAATTGGTTGTATCTGAGAAAAACCTCGGGTTTCCGGCCACATATAGAGAGATATTTGAGCTGCTCTATAAGGATAAGATGATAGGTGAAAGGACCTTAAAAGAGGTTAAAAGGCTCATCTTTATGAGAAATTTGATCGCTCACGAGTATTATACTATTAGAGAGGGGGAATTGAGGGAGATGGCTGAACTTCTAGCGTGCTTAGATGAATTGATAGAAGGCGCAAAGGGGTTGAGGCGCTAATGATTGAGGCGATAAAAGAGATCGGGGAATACCTATAAGGGATTGAAACTCTCTTCCAGCATCTTTTCTATTCTTTCATTCTCTGGTTCACAGAGTACCTGCAAGGGATGAGACTGCTACTGTAAGCTAGAGCAAGGGTTATCCCATGGCTGTTGACATGGCATCAGATGAAAAAGTGAAAAGGGCTTAAAAGTGTTGTAGCACGTTCGCCCTGTATGATACTCTATCCGTAAGAGTCCCTCACTCCTTCGTTCTTCAATATCTCATCCAGTTCTCTGTTTAGCGCCCTTCTCTCCTTCGAGAACATCCCCCCAACAGGGCTTTTAGCACCGGTGGCCGGCCCCCTTGCGTGTACCCTTATTCCCAGATCCTTGCCCATCAACCCAGCCTCCAGGATATCCGATAATGGGATCCCCCTCTTAACGCTTTCAAGAACCTTATAAGGGTTTTCGCTCATAATAGTGAATTCGCCCACGCCCTTTTCGATGTCGTTATAGAGGCCCTCATCCACTCTTCTAGCCAGCCTCATGCCAACTCCCCTGGTCATATAGGGGTTTTTCTGATACTCCTTCACTTCATAAATCCCGTGTGCAGGGTGGAGAATGTAATACTCATTTGAGAACCTGCTCTCATCCTTCGATACCACACACCTCCATCCCGTGGGGTTTTTCCTGGTCTTCTTTATTATTTCCTCCAGGACTTCAGGGCCGGGCTTGATCTCCATCGATCTATAGAATAGGAACTAAACAAAAAACTTTCGATCTACTCCAGCGTTGCATGCCTGGCGCTCATTGAGCTCTCGCTCTCCCCCAGATTTCCCATCAACTCAGCGACCAACCCATCGAGGAAGATCTGAGCTGAATCTTCGAATATGGTCCCAAGGGGGGCTAGCTCCCTGTCGATGTCCACCTTCAAAATTATCCCCAGATCGGCCATTCTACAAAGGGGCGAATCCTCCCTGGAGGTTATCGCGATCACTTTGACGCCTATATACCTGGCCAGCTCCCCCACCCTCAGAACCGAGTTGGTCTTTCCCGAACCGGATATGAGAATGGCCACGTCCCCCTCTTCGATTGGAGGTGATACGGTTTCCCCTATCACGTAGGTCTCAAGCCCGAGATGCATGAGCCTGGTGGCAAACGATCTCGCGACCAGGCCGGATCTGCCGACCCCATAGATCGTCACCCTGCTCGCGTTCAAGATCGCGTCCTCGATCCCGTTCTCGTCCACCCCATTTAAGCTGTTCTTTATAGCCTCAATTATGAACTCCACTGAGCTCCCAAACCTCACTTTTCCAACCTCCTCTCAACCCTCTCTAACACGATCTTCAGATAGGCCGCATCGTGCTCTAACAGGGGAGACTGAGAGATTATGGTGGAGTCAACCCCCTCTTTGACCACCGCTTCCAGAAAGTGCTCCGACCTGATATCTCCCTTCTTCACGGGAAGGTGGTACACCCCCTCGCCTTCGACGACCCTCTCGCCTGAAAAGTGGAAATACCAGTATTCGGGATTGGTTTCCTCCACCCTTTCCATCAGCTGGAAAAGCGCCTCCTTTGTGGTGAGATCTCTCTCGGCCCTGATGTGCGCTATATCCAGCACAGGTATGGTATGTTTTATCCTCTTCGTCATCATCAGCGTTTCTTCCAAATTGCCTATGAGCTCGGGCCTGCCCATTACTTCCAACCCGAGATAGGCATCCATCCCCCTATCTCTCATCCTATCCCTTATCTTTCTCAAATTTTTAATAGCTAGTTCTATGGCCTCAGCCTTTTCCATCCCCACTACGAACCCGGGATGAACGACGACGACTTTTGCCTTTAGATATCTCGCAAGTTCTACCCAATTCATTATCTTTTCTATATGTTTATCAGCGTCAGGAGACGCTAGATTAGTATAGTAGGGCGCATGCACGCTCAGTTCTACATCCAGCTCTTCGGAGAGCTTGACCGTCCTCTCTATCTCCCTCATCGAGTTGAACTTTGTCGCCCCTGTAGGCCTTATCTCCAGCGCGTTGAGGCCCAAACTGTTAAGCCAGGGCATCGAATCGATGACCGTCCTCTCCTTGCAAGAGAGTGGAATACCTGCACAGCCCAGCCTTATCATGAGATAACCGGTACCCTCTCTCCGCAATTCGGACATCTATGGCCCTCTAGATCTATCTTGGAGACATAAAAGCCGTTCCTCTCTATCAGCATCGTGCCGCACTTGGAGCAGTAAGTGTTCTCGTGCTCTCCAGGGGGGAGGTTACCAAGATAGACGAAGTCCAGTATGGATCTTGCCCTGCTAAAGGCTTCCTCCAACGTTTTAATTGGAGTCGAAGGGCAGTCCTCCATGTGATAGTAGGGGTAGAACCTCGAGAAGTGGACCGGTGTCTCTCTACCCACTTCATCCGCAACCCATCTTGAGAACTTCTCTATCTCATCCATGTCATCATTTACACATGGGATTACGAGATAAGTAAGCTCTATGTGTATCCCAAGTTTCTTGGCCAGCACAACGGTTTTTAGAACAGGTTCAAGCCTCGAATGAGTGTACTTCCTATAAAAAGTTGGGTTAAACGCCTTAACGTCTATGTTCATCGCATCGAGGTAGGGTGCGATCTCCCTTAATGGGTCCTCATTTATGTAACCATTTGTGACGTATATGGTAGACAACCCTTTTAACTTAGCCAGCTTGGCGCAGTCGAGCGTGTATTCGAACCAGATCGTGGGTTCATTGTAAGTCCAGGCTATGGATCTGCACCCATAATATTTGGCCATCGCCACCGCCTCTTGTGCGCTTACCTCCCTGTCAACACTTTCAGGAGCGCCCCTTGAGATCGAGAAATTTTGGCAGAACTCGCACCTGAGATTGCAACCCACCGTTCCCATGGAGAACGCACAGCTGCCCGGGAAGAAATGGAACAGTGGTTTCTTCTCTATAGGGTCTGGGACCATGGAAGAAACTAATCCATAGATGAGCGTATAGAGTTCTCCCCTCCTGTTCTCCCTCACGCCGCAGAGCCCCCTTTTGCCTTCTTTTATTGTGCAGTTGAAGGGACAGAGATGGCACTTAACCTTCTCGCCCTCTAAACTTTCATAATATAGTGCCTTTTTAACGCTCATCAGCGAACCTCCACGACTGCCCGTATCCCCTTTCCTCCAAATCCATCATAGATCCGTCCCTTTTAACCATCTTTATTCCGTCCTCTTTTTCTGTAACCTCTCCTATTATCTTCGTAAATGATAAATCTTTTCCCCCCTCCTCTCTTTTTAGACCGGTGATCAATTCGAAGTCCCCTCCAAAGTAGAGGGCAACCTCCACCGGGTCGATATCGAGTTCGAGTAGTTCCGGGTAGAGGGGCAGCCTATCCTCATGTATTTTAAATCCCACCCCGTTGACATCTCCAAGCTGGTGAAGCGAGAGCGCTAGGCCATCCGAATTGTCCATGCAGGCGGTCGCCGATCCACTTTTAGCCAGGGCTAAACCCTCCTCGACCCTGGGTTCCACCCTCAAAAGCTCCTTTTCCCCCCATCCCAGATCGCCAGTCATGGCGAAGTACCCCGCACCCCCTTTTCCCAGATATCCTGTGACGGCCAATAAATCCCCTGGCTTCAATCCCCTCCTCTTTAAAGGTTTGCTGGCCAGGCCTACACAGGTGCCCGTTATCGAGAGCTCTTCACCATATGAGGTGTCCCCTCCCCATACCTTTATCGAATAGGCGGATGAGCAGTCGTAGATGCCCTGTAAGATCTCCCCGAATTCCTCTTTCCTTAGATCAGGGACGGTCATGGCAAGAAGCGCTCCCAGGGGCTTACCCCCCATCCCAGCTATGTCGCTTATGTTTATCGCGAGGGAATACCAGCCCATAAACCATGAGTGGGTGCCCTTGGGAAAGTCTGAGCTCTTTGAGGCGGTGTCGGTGGTCAGGAGGATCTTCCCCTCCCCTAGAGGGAGGATCGAGCAATCGTCCTCCTCTATCCCAAAAAAGGAGTTTATCTGTTTTACTAGGTTCCTCTCTCCCTTTGACCATATCATACTCGATAATAGAGGTCCAAGGTTAAACCTTATGGGTAATGTAAAAGGCAGCTGGCTTAGCTATTTCCTTAGCATTAGGGCGGATAGAAAACCAGTAGAAAAGCCGTTCTGCTCCAAACTCCCCCTCATTTCCAGACTCCCACATCCCAGTTGGTCTCGTTCTCAGTCTTGGAGACTATATTGGATACTGCCAGGTCTCCAACGACGTTATTGCCTGTTCTCAACATATCGAGGATTACGTCTATGCCAGCCACCAACCCTATCACCTCTAGAGGCAGCCCAACTGCGCTGAGCGTTATGGTGAGCATGACCAATCCCGCTGATGGCACACTTGCCGTGCCTATAGATGCCATCACTGAAACCAACACTATCGTTGCTATGAGGACAGGGGTTATTTGGACTCCAGCAAGGTGGCAGGCAAATATCGCTACGACAGTTTGGTAACTGGCACTTCCATCCATGTTCATGGTAGCACCAAGTGGAAGGGAAAAGCTGTAAACACTTTTGCTTATGCCGAATGTATTTTCAGCACAATTCATCGATACAGGTAATGTTCCAGCAGAAGTCCTGGTAACGGTTCCCACGAGCCACGGATCTTTTACACCTTTTAGAAACTTTAATGGGTTGATGCCAAACAGTAGCAACAAACCGGAGTATACGCACACTATCATTATGCCGTCGGCAGCTGCTTCCGCGGCTATTAATCTGGCATATTCAGCAAATATTCCTAGGCCCGTATCACCTATAACGACTGCGATCAACGCGAACACGCCAAAAGGAGCAACTTCTAATACGAATCTAACCACTTTGTACATTATTTCGGCACCTGCATCACATACCTTGTAGAGGGTGTCTCCAGCATCCTTTATTCTGGGTTCTTTGGAGCCCCGGACATAGGTGAGGCCTATCCCGAAAATCAGCGTGAAAATTAGAACTGGAATTATGTCGAATTCTGCCATAGATGCAAAAACATTTCCCGGGATCCAGTTAAGAGCCATGTCAGCAAAGTCTACTGGTTCCACCGGAGTGCATTCTGCCTCCTCTAACAGATGTTCGCTACCCAATCCCGGCTTAATTAGTAGCCCCATCCCAACCCCTAATATGGCCGCAATAAAACAAGTTATTAAGTACCAACCTAAGACCTTTACGCCTATCCTGCTGAGGTCCTTGGGCGATATGCTGGACGCTCCGACTATAAGAGTAAAAACGATCAATGGTAAGGCGACCATACTCAATAATCTTATGAAAGCCTCTCCGAGTGGCCTGATTACCATGATCGAGGGACCGAGGAGTACCCCCGCGATCACTCCAAGAACGAATCCTATAAAGATTTTGTATATTACAGGAAACTCCAGGTAGGACTTTAACAAGCCATTTCTACCCGTCATATAGATGGTAGATTAATTGGATATTAAAAGATTTGGCGTTGCCTTAAGATTGACGTGAGAATTTGAGTGGGGTGTAAAATTGAAAAGAGGGAGAAAACGGGGGTTTCAAAAGCTACTCAAGCCAATTTCTCGCCCTCTCGACCGCTTTTCTCCACCAGCCGTATAGCTCATCTCTTGCCCCCTTATCGATTTCCGGCTCAAAGGCAAGATCCATCTTCCATTTTTTCTTCAGCTCGTCTAGACTGCACCAGAAATCCAGGGCCAACCCGGCGGCGTAGGCTGCGCCAAGGGCCGTGGTCTCGTTGATCTTGGGCCTTATCACCTTTTTCCCAGTTATGTCGGCGACGAGCTGCATCAGCAGATTGTTTTTTACCGCTCCACCGTCGACCTTTACCTCTTTCATCTCTATTCCGGAGTCCTTTTCCATGACGTCTATGACATCTCTGCTCTGGAAAGCCTCGCTCTCCAGGACGGCCCTTACTATGTGCTCCCTTTTGATGTACCTGGTTAGACCAACTATGACTCCTCTCGCATTCATGTCCCAATAGGGGGCAAACAACCCCGAGAAGGCGGGAACGAAGTAGACGCCGCCGCTCCCCTCCTTTCCCATCTCTTCGGTCTCGTCCGCCCTCCTTATTATTTTCAGGTTGTCCCTCAACCACTGAACCCCCGCGCCGGTTATCGCTATTGAACCCTCTAGGGCATAGTTCACCTTTTTACCGGCTATTCCGTAGGCGACGGTGGTCAGCAGCCCCGAATCGGAAAAGATGGGTTCTTTTCCCGTGTTCATGAGGATGAAGTTCCCAGTTCCAAAGGTGTTCTTTGCATTCCCAACCCCATAGCACGTCTGGCCGAAGAGTGCGGCCTGCTGATCGCCGAGGGAGGATGAAACGGGGACATCCACACCATCCAGTTCTGTGTACCCATAGACCTCGCTTGAGCTCTTTATCTCCGGGAGCTTGTCCTCATCGATCCCCAAAAGCTCTAAAAGCTCCTCGTCCCAGTCTAAAGAATTTATGTTCATGAGCATCGTTCTGCTGGCATTCGTGTAGTCGGTAACATGCTCTTTTGTTAAATTCCATATTAGCCATGAGTCTATATTCCCGAAGAGAACGTCGCGGAGATCCTTAATGTTATCCAGCATCCATTTGATCTTCGTAGCAGAGAAGTAGGTGTTCACCACCAGCCCGGTCTTCTCGTGGAAGAGTTCTCCAGGTAGCTTTTCGCAAATATCTTTAGTTCTGGTGTCCTGCCAGACTATCGCATTGTAAACGGGTTTACCGGTCCTCTTATTCCATGCGATTGTCGTCTCTCTCTGGTTCGTTATCCCTATGGCGACCAGATTCCACCGGTCGAACTTCTTATTGAGTCCTCTGCAGCATCTCCTCATCACCCTTTTGGTTTTATCTATTATTTCTGTAGCGTTGTGCTCAACCCATCCGGGGTGGGGGTAGATCTGCTCGTGCTCCTCATAAGCCTGTTCTATGATCTCGCCATCTCTGTTGAAGACCATGAACCTTGTGCCCGTGGTTCCCTGATCTATCGCTCCGACAAACTCCTCCATTTTAACCTCCATCTATTTTTTTTCCTTTTTTTCGTTTCTTCTCATACGAACGCCCTCAAAAACAGCTGGTACACAGCTGCACCGATGATCCCTCCCACAATCGGCCCGAAGATGGGCACGATAAGCCCGTATCTCCAGTCCGAGCTTCCCTTACCGGGTATCGGGAGGGCCGCATGTGCGATTCTCGGGCCCAGGTCCCTTGCGGGATTTATCGCATAGCCGGTTGGACCGCCGAGGCTCAGACCTATAGCCAAGACGAGAAATCCGATGACCAAAGCTCCAATGCCGACTATCTGGTTGTTTTCATTCGTCACTCCCAGTACACCTATCAGGAGCATCGCCGTGCCTATCACCTCTGTTATGAAGTTTTTGGCGAAGTTCCTTATGGCCGGAATGGTCGAGAATACCGAGAGCTTGGCATCGGTATCGTCCGTCGCGGCGAAGTGGTCCATGTACGCTAAATAGACGAGCACAGCACCGGTAATCGCCCCCAGCATCTGGAAGGCTATGTAGCCGGGAACCAGCTCCCACTCAAAGAGGCCAACGGACGCCTGACCGATGGTAACGGCTGGATTGATGTGCCCCCCACTCATCCAGCCGGTGATGTAGACCGCAATAGCCACCGCCAGACCCCATCCAGTTGCTATGACGATCCAGCCGCTATTTTCTCCCTTGGTTTTTTTCAAAGCTACGTTAGCGACCACGCCATCTCCAAGTAGCACCAGGACCATCGTACCCAAAAATTCTGCCAGATACAACTCAAAGTTGTACATCATGAGCTATCGGAATTAGATGTGATATCGACTGATAAACTTTTTGCGGATTGATGGGATGTTGCCGTCAGGTCACTCTATACCTCAACCTCTAGATGCTAGGTCATTCAAATGAGAAATGGTATTGAGTCAGGCCCAATTCATCTCTCATGGTGATCAGATCTTTTTGGATGCTCTCGTTAACCGGTACGCCTTTTTCCCTGACCGTTTTCTCCGACTCGTATTCTTTCTCACCAGCGGTGTATATGCGCTCAGCGTTCGGGGCTTTCTCTGAACCCCGCAATTGACGGCATATGCTGCCGGCGATGCTCTTGAAAGCATCTAAACCCATGAAGTGTTCCACGTCTATTGCGATGAAGAAGTGGCCCAAATAAAAATGGGTCTTTTCACCATCTTCGATCCCAGAGAGCTGCTTCAAGTATTTGCCGCCCTGTAAAGCCGCCGAGAGGATCTCGACTACCGTGCAGTAACCGTAACCTTTGTACCCCGCCAGCTCCTCCCCAGCTCCGCCCAGCGGCAACAATGCCGCCTTTTTGGTCAATAGATCCTTCAGTACCTGGTCCGTGTCCGTGCGCAGGTCGCCGCTCTCCCGATCTATCACGACGCCAGCCGGAAGAGACTTTTTCTCACGGGCGTAGACCTCTACTTTCCCCCGTTGTATTATTGAAGTGGCGCAATCCAGCAGAAAGGGAAACTCATCGGTGGGAAAACCAAAGGTTAGAGGGTTGGTGCCCAGCATGGGTTCCGTGCCAAAAGTGGGGGCAACGCTGGGGCGAGCGTTCGTGCCGGTAATCCCGATGCATCCCTGTTCTATGGCCTGCAAAGCGTAATAACCGGCAATTCCGTAATGGGTGGAGTTGCGAACCGCCACCATACCCGTGCCGTATTTTTTGGCTTTGTCTATTGCAAGCTGCATGCTTTTTTTAGATATGGCATGGCCATTTCCATGATGGCCGTCTATAACGGCCGTCGCCCCTTCCTCTTTTACGATTTCAAAATTCGTGACTGCCAGGTGCGGTCCATTTTTGATTCGATCGTAGTACATCTTCAATCTCTGCACCCCGTGGGAGGGGATCCCGCGGAGATCTGAAGCGATCAGCACGTCGGCACTTGTTTTTGCATCTTCCTCCGGGGTGCCTAAACCTTTGAACACATCTTTCATGAAGCCGTGCAACATCTCTACGGGCATGTATTCTACAACCATGGAGTGATATTAACGCCGCAAGCTATTAAGGTTTCTCCATAAATGATTTGTTCTGCCCTGATCACACCTGAGATAATTTTAATGGAGGTAAAAAAAGATATCTAGGGGGTCATGAAGCAGAGCTCCTCCGTAAGCCTCTGTTGAAGTAATACTCAATTACCAGCCCCTTTCTTCAGGGCTGTTATCTATGCCGTACCTCTTCTTAATGAATTCCTGGGTAGCTTTTATAGAGTCCTCCAGGACTTTCATCTGCTCGGCGTCTTTCTGCAAACAGGCCCATTCAGGGGCTTTCTCGTCGAGGATGGCGGGAACAGCATACACATCCATCAGATCCCCCTTTCTCTTTTCTTCGGGCACAAACTCAAACTTCACCTTTTTCCCGATGAAGATCTCCCTGGGACGCATATGCAGTAAAGTAGGCAGAGTAGTATCGGCTCCGTCCACCTGGACATACCCCATGGAAAACGGCAACATGTGCTCAAAGGGCGCAGCCGCCAAACACTGCACGGTAAAGGTATGTATAATCCCCGTGAGGGGGAGATTCATCCAGTTGTCATAACAATCGGCCACTCTGCACTCTGGATTCCAGCAGTGGGCTCGAGGTGGGCAGTACACCGTGCCGCATTCCGGGCATTTTGTGCCCATCAGCTTCCCCTCCAATAATCCTCTGAAGAAGGGAGAAACCAGTCCATAGCTGTGAGAATACAGCGCAAAACTAGCACGGTCGATGACCATGAACTCGCGAGGGGGCCTCTTTTTGGCATCTTCCACCGAGCCCCCGCCCCAGGGCCCCTTCACTATTTTATGGCCCTTAATGTCCCATAAACCCTGGTGAACTATCGGCTCCCAGAACTCGTGAGCCTCTGTCGATTTATCCAACACCGTGGGATAGTCCCTGTATTTTTTCTCAGCCCCTCTCTTTATCGGCCTTACCCTCAGGGTTTGTTCTTTCAATCCTTCTTTTTCTTCCATATTTAACCTCCTTTAGTATTTTTTTCAATCCCCCTCATAGACCACCACCGCGCCCTGGCAACCAGTGCCACCATGGCCGGTGATGACGGCCCTTTTGGCATCGTCCACCTGTAAACCGTCTGGCCCACAGAAATCCTTTACCTTGCCTGTCAGTTGCCAGTGGAGGAAGGTAGTATAGTACAGGCTGGTAGCTCCCACCGGATGTCCAGTGGCGGTCAATCCGCCGCTTAGGTTAACAGGACACTCGCCGCCGTATTCGGCTGTGCCTTCTCTGACCACATTTTTTCCCTCTCCTCGGCCGCAGAGGCCCGTATCTTCGTAGAGACAGAGCTCAACGCCATCGTAAGGGGTGAAAAGCTCCATCAGATCCACCTCTTTCATCGGATTGGTGATCCCCGCCTGGGCATAGGCCCTTTTAGCGGCTATGTGCAGGGAAGCGAAGTTTGCCATCTCGGGGTAAGGCGTCTTTATCGATTTGACGAAGTCGGGGTATATAGCTGCCTCATCCTTAAATCCCTCATAGACGAAATTCGCCGTCCGGTCCCCCGGCCTCATGGAGTCGGTCCCTATCCCTACCCCCGTTATCCACATGGGCGTGTCGGTGAATTTTTTAACCTTTTCCTCGGCAGCCATCAGGATGCAGCATGCCCCTTCGCTCATCACAGCGTTATTCAGAACTCGGTAGGGCCAGCTTACCATCCTGCTCTTCCAATAATCCTCTAAAGTTATGGGCTCGGGGCCGTGCTGGCTTAGCCACTGGGACCAGGGGATGTGTGTGGAATTGTTGTGGTTCTTTACGGCGATCCTGCCCAGATCCTCGCACGTCTCCCCGTATAGTTGCATGTGCCTCACTTCCAGCGAGGCGTAATAAGCATTATAATAGCCGCCCACTGGAAAATCCCAATCGGTATCGGCCGCAGAAGCGATCATCTCGTTTGTGCTGGCCACATCCACCTCGCACATGTACTCCCAACCAGGGATGAGGATAACGTCATAGAAGCCTGACTGTATCAGGTAATAAGCGTTTATTAAAGCATCCAGTGATGTCGCGCCACCCGACTCCACTCTGTACCCGGGTTTGGCGTGCAGGCCAAGATAATCCTGAATTATCCAGCCCATACACAGCTGCTGATTCAGATGGTCGCTGAAATAGCTCATCACCAGCCCATCTATATCATCCGCCCTGAGATTTGGGCATTGTTTAAGCAGCCCCTTGTAAGCTATTGCCACGCCTTCTTCAGCGTTCTCACCATGCCACAGATCCGGTCGGAATATCCCTCCTCCACAAATAGCCACTCTTCTGTTCATTTTTTACCACCTTTATCCGATATCAAGGGGAACGGCATCTTTATTTAAAACTCTTTCCATATCTCTCCACGGGCACGCATCTCGCTGGCATCCCTGTCCTCCATTCATCCCGGCATCCTAAAGTCCGAAGATAGGTCCCTCATCGTTCTGGCAGGTTAACTCCATCGATTCTTCTCAGAAGTTCTTTTCTCTTCTTCCCGATCTCTCTTAAATCTCCAAATCCCAGGTATTTAAACTCATCCTTCGCCTGGACTACGATCTCCCTCAGCCTTTTCAGATAGGTGCGGTCAACACGTTTTGCGTATTCTATTTCAGCCTGCTGCTTTAGCGCAAGTAGAATCTCGGGCTTTGGTACCCTAAATCCCTCTATGATTCTCGATTCCTTCATGAGCTCTTCAGGAGGTATCGCCAGGTTTGAGTAGTGGGGAAGGTAAATGTCCACCGAGATCCCCTGGATATCGGTCTCATATCTTCTCAATCGGGCGTTCTTCTCTATGGGGAGGGAAGTCATCATCTTGGAGAGTTTTTTTAATTTTTGATTATCTTGGGCCCCACCCTGCCTTTGGACTCCTGGTAAGCGCCCTTATACCCCTCTGATCCACCCTCCAACCTGAGAAAACCCATTTGAGCTATCCTTCCCTCCTCTTCTATCTGAATCTCCGCCTCCGATGAGTTGAAGAGAGAAAGGGTCAGATTTCCGTTGAACCCGGGGTCCACCCATCCTCCTGCGAAGAATATTCCTTTTCTGGCCCAGGTCGATCTAAGCCATATCATGCCCGCTATGTTCAAAGGGAGGTGAACCCACTCCATCGTTGAGCAAAGGGCATGCTCCTTCTTCCCCATTTTCAAAAGGGAGCTCGCTCTCAGATCATAAGAGGCGGGCTGGACGCATTCTTCATCGTACCCATCCATCAACTCTTTTATCAATAGCCTGATCTTAGAACTTGAAAGCAACATCGGTGGGATAAAGCCCCGGTTTTTGATTAACCTTTCGAGGCGCTTTAAACTCATTACCTCTCCGATGAATATAGAAAACATAAGCAATGCTTAAATATCTAAATGATATAGCATGAACATGGGATACGCAGATTTGCACATTCATACGAAATACTCCTGTTTGGGGATTTTTCCCTTTTTGCGTTTCCCTTACCCAGAATCTGCGACAGAACCTGAGGAGGCCCTCGAAGAGGCGAATAAAAAAAATCTCGATCTTATATGCATAACGGATCATAACACCATAAAAGGCGCCATTAAAGCGGAAAAGTTAGAGAAGGATAAAGTGATCGTGGGGGAGGAGATATCGACAACCCAGGGGGAGATTCTAGGTCTATTTATAAATGAGAAAATTCCAGAAGGAATGACTGCACCTGAGACCATAGACATGATACACGGACAGGGCGGTTTGGCCATAGCCCCTCACCCCTACAGCGCCATATGCTCGAGCGTCGGGGATCTTATATTCTCCCTCGAACTGGATGGCATAGAGACATTCAACGCCTATCATAGGGATGGATATTCAAACAGGATCGCCGCGATGGAAGGAGCGGGTTTCAAAAAAGCCAAGGTCGCGGGAAGCGATGCTCACTACCATGAGATGATCGGCAACGCATATACCGAATTTGATGGGAATACCAAAGACGATCTGTTTAAGGCTATAGAGCGCTGCAAAACCACCCCAAGGGGAAAACAGACTTCCTTGATTCAGGCGATAAAATGGAGCGTTAGCGTAACGGAGTTCGGACTGAGAACCATCGTGAACCACGATGAAGGACTCTTCAGCCTTGAACGGTTGAATTTAAAAAGAAAACTTGCTTATCTGGCATTCGGTTTGATATACTTCGCATTCCCGGTACCCATGCTGTGCGCCATCGCGGGCGATGCCATGGTAAAGAGAAGGGGCAAAAAATTGTGGCAGAAGTTCAATGGGATCAAATAAATATTGAGTGTGTGCTACGGTAGGCACGCCCCATTCTAAAAGAGCATAAACCTTATATCCAAAAAAAGTATAGAGCTCTGATGGCTAAGAAACCAGCTAGGATGTACACCCGTATAAGGGGGCAGAGCTATTCGAGAAGGGATTTCGCTGGAGGGGTGCCCAACCCCAGAATAACTCAGTTCGACCTGGGGGACCCCAACGGTAAGTTCTCCACTGTGCTTAAATTAGTAGCGAATGAAAAATGTCAAATAAGGCATAACGCCCTGGAAAGCGCCAGGGTAGCTGCCAATAGGCTTCTAGCTAGGCAGCTGGGGAGGGGCAACTACTACATGAAGATTTTAGTATATCCGCACGAGATCTTGAGGGAGAATAAACAGGCAACCGGAGCTGGTGCGGATAGGGTTTCGCAAGGGATGAGGAAGGCCTTTGGCAAACCCGTCAGCACTGCCGCCAGGGTTAATAGAGGGCAGGAGTTGATAAGGCTGATGGTTAACGACGTCCAGGTCGGGAAGGAATCGTTGAGAAAGGCCTCGATGAAGCTCCCCACCCCATGCCGAATTGAGACGGTTTAATGCGTATAGGGGATTACGAGATAATTATCAAGGACGAAATCAAAGACGAAGTCAAAAATGGAAGGATCCTAGTTCAACTGCCAGAGGGCCTTAAGATCAGATATGGGGAGTTTTACGATCTCTTCAAATCCCTGGGAGCAAGCTCGGTTTTCATATCTGGGGATCCCTATTACGGAGCCTGCGATATGTATGAGGGCAAGGGTTTCGATCATGTGCTCCAGATAGGCCATACACCGTTTAATGACGAGAGGGTGTTGGAGATGCGCAGGGTAGGTGGGCTGAGCGAGGGAGACGTAGAGAAGATAGCAAACCGCTTAAGCGCCGAGGGAATGCACAAGATAGGCCTACTTACCACTGCACAACATCTTGACTTTTTGAAGGAGGTCCGAGAGGCCCTGGCATCTAAAGGGTTTAAGGTATTCGTGGGGAAGGGAAAGAAGTGCTTTTACCCGGGTCAACTCCTGGGGTGCGACATCGGGGCCGCTAGAGATATCGTGCCCAAAGTTGATGGGTTCATATTCATAGGCGATGGCGCGTTCCACGTCATCCCCATAGCTGGGAAAGTGATCGCTCTTGACCCCTACACGAAAGAGATGAGCTATGTTGACAGCGAGAGACACTTTAGAAAGAGATTTGCCGTTATAGAATGGGCTTCGGAGCGAGAGGATTGGCTTGTGGTGGGCTCGTTGAAGAGCGGCCAGATGGATCTCGACGGTTGTGAGCTGATGAAGAGAATCTTAGAGGATAGAGGAAAAAACGTTACCACTATAGCCATGAGGGAGATAACCTCTGCTTACCTGAAACCCTTCGACGGCAAAGCTTGCACTATAGTGGGCTGTCCTAGAATATGCGAAGACATACCGGGAGCTCTAAATCCCGTCGAGACTTTAGTAGCTCTTGGCCTACGCAAGTTCGAGGATTATATAGCTAACCCGTTCATGGATTGGAAGGATGAAAAAGAAAGAGTTGGAATTAAAACTTCAGGCTATCCAGGCTAAATACTCAAGCCCGGATCCCAGGCTAGAGCAGTATTTAACCCCACCATGGATGGCCTCAGATATACTATACAACGCCTTCTTGTTGGGCGATATAGGGGGCAAAGAGGTGATAGACCTGGGGTGCGGCACCGGCACATTCGCCATAGGAGCTCACATCCTGGGGGCAAGGGTAACGGGTGTAGACGTAGATCCCAAAGCCATAGAGGTAGCGCGCTCCATATGCCCCTCCATAGAGTACATATGTTCTGACGTTAATGATTTCAACCCTGGAAGGGGATGGGACACCTCCATTCAAAATCCCCCATTTGGCTCACAGAAAAAAGGCGCGGATAGACCATTCATAAAAAAGAGCTCAGAGATAGCTCATACCCTCTACACGATGCACCTGGACATAAGCTCGGGCTTCATCATTAAGCTCATCTTGAGTCTTGGGGGAAGGATAACTCATGAAAAGAGATATAAGTTTCCTATACCCTACACCTACAAACACCACAGGAAAGAAGTAGAAAGAGTAGATGTCAGAATGTTTAGGGTGATCTGGAATGACCAAAGATGTGGAAGAATTGAAGTCCCCCGGCGATGAGCTAGCGATGGCAGAAGAGTTCAGCGCTGGTGAGGGCACATTCGAGGATGATGGAGTGATCAGGGCTTCAGTTGTGGGAAGAGCCGAGGTGGACCAGAAGAGCCGGGCTATAGTCGTCCGATCCATTAATTATCCCCCCGTCTTGGAAATCGGGGATGAGGTAATAGGGGTGATAGCGGGTTTAAAGAGCTCTATGGCCATGGTGGATGTGATAAGGGCCGTAAGGGAGAGGGAAAGAGAAGTGGCGAACAGAGAGGAGGGCACGATCCATATATCCAAGATATCCGACGGTTTCGTCTCCGACGTCAAGAAATGCTTTAAGCAGCGGGATGTGATCAAAGCCAGGGTGATACAGGTCAAACCATCCCTGCAACTAACTACAGCAGGCGATGATCTCGGCGTTATACAGGCATATTGCTCGAAGTGCAGGGAGAAACTCGCCCGCTCGGGTAGAAACCTTAAATGCCCGTCCTGCCTGAACATCGAAGAAAGAGAGTTATCTGAACTTTACGGAACGGGAAGGTTGGATTAGCTTTTAAAAGGGTTTCGATTATAAGGTGATCGGATGAAAAGCGACGAGCTGAGAATAGTGAGTACCTCTGAAGGGGACATAGAAGTGGAGGGCGGGTTTGACGAGACCTTTGCGAGGATATTGGTCTCAGAGCTTTTGGAGATGGACGATGTCGAGATGGCAGAGTGTATAGTGGAACATCCGCTTACCTCCAGCCCAAAAATATATCTTAGAGCGAAAAAAGGCGCTCCCAGGGATCTCCTGATCAAAGCTGCCAAGAGGATCAGAGAAAGATCCAAAGAGCTTCAGGGCAAATTGGGGGCCGTGGGGTAGTTTGGTCATCCTTCGGCGTTCGGGACGCCGTGACTCCAGTTCAAATCTGGGCGGCCCCATGGCGGGCGTGATCTAGTCTGGCTAGGATAGGGGCCCTCCAAGCCTCTTGCCCGGGTTCGAATCCCGGCGCTCGCATTACCGGTAAACTTTAATCTCAGCTGAGTAAGAAGGGACTATACAGGGGTCTAGATAGATAGAAAAGCATATATGTTAGATAACTATTTCTAAAAAAAAGATAATTAAAGAGTTTACTTAAAAGGAGGATGGGATGAAAATAGCGTTTGTGCACCGAAAGGGGAGACGTAGCAAGGTCACTTTTTGTATAGATGTAACTGCGCTACTTCGCTCTATCGGAAAAAAAGTGATGGTTTTAGGGAGGTTTTGAAATGGTAAATATAAAAGATGGCATAAAGACAGATGTAGAAAGAGAATCTGGGAAGAGGGCATCTCCAGATATAGGGAGAAAAGTGGGATTGAAGGAAAAGCAGAAAAGGATAGAACCCGGAGATCTCTTCTACTCCCTCCCCGTTCCCACAAGTTTGATGACCCCAGAAGGTAGAAGAGTAGACACAAATCCAGCGACTGAAAGATTATTCAAGCGTTCAAGAAAAGAGATAATTGGATTAAAGGCTGAGGAGTTATATTCAAAAGAGGATGCTTCAAAGATAAAGGAGGCGTTAGGGAAATGCAAGAGAATTGGATCTTCTTCGTGTGAGGCCACCTGCATAAGGGGGGATGGAACCACCTTCCCTGCGATTCTCAATTTCGCGTCCACTAAGGATGAGGAAGGCAACATCATCCACATTTTGATCACTGCAACTGACGCAACAGAGCTGAAGGAGAAGGAGAAGAAGATAGCAGATGCGGAGAGCTACCACGAGCAGGTTGTAGAGCGCACAGTCGAGGGGCTATGCGTCGCCGACCAGGAGGGGAATTGGCTGACCACAAACCCGGCAATGGCGGGGATCACAGGTTATGGTGAAAGTGAACTCCTGGGAAGAAAAACTTTGGATCAACCATTTATGCAATTGAAGGAGGCTAAAGAGGCTATTAAAGAGATGCTGTCTAAAGTGAATGTGGGGGAGACGGTCATAGGCATGGAGATGCCATGGATAAGAAAAGACGGCAAAAAGATTATAATTTCCGGCTCTGGACAACAGCTCAAAGATTCCGTCGGTAACGTGATCGGTTCGGTCTTCACCGCGAAGGATGTAACTGAAGAACGAAAACGCGAAGCTGAGCTCGAAGCAAGCAAAGCTTATTTCCAAAGCTTCTTTAATTCATCGCCAGTGTCATTAACTTTGATTGGATTGGACGGAAAAAAGATAGATTGCAATCCAACGATGGAGGAATTAACCGGTAGAAGAAAAGAAGAATTGGTTAATACGCCGATCGAAGCTACCTACGAAAAAGAGACACAACTCCTGGTAAGGCAAAAATTAGTCGATGAAACCCTGGAAAAAGGCCATGCGCAAGGTTTTGAGGCGCCTTTAGTGAGACCGGATGGTACAAAGTTACCCACAGTCGCAAATTGTTCATTGCTTAGAGACAAGGAGGGCAAACCTTTATCCATAATCTATTCTGCGACCGATATAACCGAATTACGCAAACAAGAGAATTTCACCGAAACAATCCTGGAAAACGCCCCAATCGGCATAGTAAGGCTGGATAAAGATGGGACGATCACTTACGTAAATCCAGCGTTAAGGGAAACTCTTGGTTTCAAAGGACTTGGGGAATTAAAAGGCGTCGGAATGGAGTTGGCTGAAACTCCAGGCATCGCTAACACTGACCTGGCTGGAATTGTGGAGAGGCTGCTATCGGGAGAAGCCATTCGTGGAACGTATCCATATACCTCGGTTTATGGTAAAGAATCCATGATCAGGGTAAAGGGGGCGCCTCTCTTCGATTTGAACGGGAAGTTTGATGGTGCAATCCTTTTAATCGGGGATGTGACCGAGCTGCACAGGAGCATGGAAGCGCTGGAGGGCGAAAAAGTATTCTTCAGTACGTTAGTTGAGGCGGTTCCCGATATGATTGCAGTACTTGACGAGAATGGAAGATGGATCCATGTAAACCCGGCTTGGGAGGAGACATGGGGGTATAAACCAGAGGAATTGCTTGGAAAAACGAGCATGGATCAACCCTTTGAATTGCCGGGCACTAAAGAGGAAATTGAAGAAAGGAACAAAGTGAGATCGGAAAAACTTTCCAGAGGGGAAACAACAATGGGCGAGCTGCCATTTTTAGCAAAGGATGGAAGCGTAAGGATCGGAGAGTTCAGAGAGCGATCGCTAAAATTAAATGGTAAGATTCTGGGAAGAATAGTGGCTTTAAGGGATATAACCGAACAACGCGAGCGAGAAATTGAGCGCGCGAAAGCGATGAACACATTTGGTAACGTTTTATTTAAGGTGGCGAATGGCGATTTATTGGCAAGAGTAGAATTGGATGCGATCGATGAAGAATACAGGGCAATTGGAGAGGATCTTAATTTAATGATCAACGCTATAAACAAGCGTGAGGCTGAACTTGAGGGTACAAAAGTAGATCCAAACGCGGTAATGGATAGCATTAGTGTTCCGTTATATACATTTGATAGGGATACTAGGCTAACCTCTGTGAACCCAGAATTTGAAAATACCTTGGGGTACTCAAAGGATGAAGTGTTGGGCCTCCCCATCGAAGACTTTGCAGCTAAAGTGTTACCACCTGAATCGGTACCTACAATTAGCAAAAAGGTAAGAGAGCGGGTAAAGACCGGCGAAATTGTGAGGGGCGTACCTATAGATATGATAAATAAAGACGGGGAGCGTATTCCCTGCCTCTATTCCGCATCTGGGATAAGAGATTTATGGGGCGAAGTTGTCGGAGAGGTGGTGACTCTAAGCGATGTGACTGAGTTGAAGAAGAGGGAAGAAGAGCTTAATCGATTGAGCGCTATGGTGGAAAACTCAGGCACGCCCATCATTCTCTTAGACCCAACGAGCAGATGGGAGTACGTGAACCCGATATTCGAGAAGTTCTTTGGATTTAAGAAAGAAGAACTTCTCGGAAAGACGACGCTTGAGACGCCTATAGTGACGGAAGAGGCGAAGGAGATAATACTAGGGAAACGAAAATTATACGGCAAAGACGTGGTGACGTATGAGGTGCCTCTCGTTAAGGAATCCGGCGAGATGGCACAGATACTGCTCACGCAGACCTGCATATACGATGAAGAAGATAAAGTCACCAATTGGGTCGTCGAACTTAAAGACATAACCGAACTCAAGAATAAAGAGATCAATCTGAGAAATGCCATCTCTGTATTCGGCGAGGTTTTATCTTCAGCCAGTGGTGGAAACCTGTCCACAAAAGTAGATTTATCGAAAATTTCAGAAGGATATAAACCAATTGGTGAGAACATCAATTCGATGATCTCGGCTATTGAAGAAAATATCGACGAGCTGCGCAAGCGCGAAGAAGAGCTAAAGCAAGCGGTCTCGGTCTTCGGCTCTGTTCTATCTAAAGCGTCCTCCGGGGATCTGTCAGCAAAGGTGGATCTATCCCTGATCTCGGAGGAATATGCACCGATAGCCGAGGATATCAATGAGATGGTCCAGGGATTGACGAGCATGGTCGAAAGTATCAGGGAAGCCTCAGACCAGCTATCCTCCTCATCTCAAGGCATAGCCTCTTCTGCGGAGCAGGTTAACTCCAGCGCTCAACAAGCTTCGCTTACCGTATCTCAAATAGCCGATGGAACCTATAACCAGGCTACCAGACTTGAGGAGATAGGCAGCTCCACCAGAGAGATGATGAGCTTCGCACAAGAAATGGCGAAGGAAATGGAGTCCACCGCTAAAAGGATGAAAGAAGCGGCCGACAGGGCGATGAAAGGGGCTAAAGACGCTGAAGGTGCGATACAGAAGAGCGAGGACATGTCCAATTCGATATCCCGCACTGTAGAAGTGGTCCGATCTCTGGGGGACAAACTAACCGATGTGGGCGAAGTGCTTGAGATAATAACCGATATCACCTCTCAGACCACTTTATTAGCGTTAAATGCTGCCATCGAAGCCGCTCGGGCTGGCGAGCAGGGTAGGGCCTTTTCCGTCGTCGCCGAAGAGGTCAGGAGGCTAGCGGATCGCTCCAGGGAGAACACCAGGAAAATAGAGGGAATGATCAAAGAGATAGAGGGGGGGAGGGAGGACGCTTTAGCCTCCGTGGATGAAGCGTTCGATATAACCCAAAAGAGCAAGGAGGTCATAAGAAGCGCTTTTCTAGCTCTGGGGGAAGTGGCAAACCTGGTTCAAACGACTGCCGCCACATCTCAGAGCGTATTCGATAGTAGCAGGAAGCAGGAGGGCGCGGTTGAGAGGATAGCATACGCTACCCAAGCGGTAAACTCCACAGCTCTGGAGATAGCAACAAACGTAGAGGATCTCTCCGCCTCTACCCAGGAGCGAGCCGCGGGCATGGAAGAGCTGACCGCAACAGCCCAAGAACTATCACAGCTATCGGAGAATTTGGACGCGAGCGTGTCGAGGTTTAGGTCGTAATTTTTGATGCTTAGAAGTGACACTATTGAAAGTTCACCCAGATCCACCTTTTTGGGGCTTCAGATACGCCTGGAGCGCCAGGTAAAATTGCGAAAAGCTAAATTCGTATTTACCGCTAAAACTGCAAATCCCGGCGCCCGCATCCTTTACAGTAAACTCTAGATTTGGACGCTAGCTATCCCATCGATTTCATACAGTCTGAACCCCGGGGAATTGGTATCTCATATAGGATATGCTGCAGTCCTTCCCGTGGAGTTCTTCCGCTCTGCTGATGGCTTCTTGAACGGTCTTGGTGGGCTCGAAACCCATGTGGCGGACCACCCAAGGGTCATTCGCCCCGGCCACAAAAACCTTGCCGATGTATTCATTAGTTATGTAGTAATTATAGAGTATGAACAGGACGTGCACTGGATGGTAGGCGTAGCAGTACCTGTACTTGTAGATGTACTCGGGCCTATGGGCGAAGTCTTCTTCAAACAGGTCCCTGATTTCATAAGGGTCATGTGTCAGATTTAGCACCTTATTCCAGGCCTCGATATATGATGGATGGTGCATCTCGTCCCACACGTCGGGGCAGGGAGATACCAGAATCACGGTACCGCCTTTCTTCAGCAGCAACTGGATGGTCATCGTCAGGTAGCCGAGCCCAAAGCCGAGGACGTTCAGGATGGGATTGGTTCGAGAAAATGTGGCGTATGGCATCCACCTTGGTAGCCCATAGATCAGCACATCCGATTGGTCAAACCCAGAGAAGTCCAAAGCGACTTGGGTACCCTGGGCCTCCAGTGCACTCTGCCTCGTTGAGGACATGGTTCCGGCGAAGACAGCCGCCATCTCAGATTTGTTGTTGCACACGGTTTCGATCTTGAAGAAGTTTTTCCCAATCACATCTTCAATTTTCTCCCCCATCTCATTGAGCGTGCTGTGTAGCGGGTCACTGGAAGGATCTATCCTGACCTCGAGGGGCGTCCCAAACAATTGCCCCGGCCCGTGATTATAGCGTATGCTCCTGAAAGTGCTGAGACCAACGCATACCGATTTCCAACCGCCATCGAAGATGTTAGATAGAAAGTTGGTATAGATCAACAGATCCGAGTCGGCCACGAGTTTATTCACCTCTATCTCGTAACCGTTATTCGTCTCGCCGAGGAATACGAGATTCTCCTTATCTTCTGCGTCGTGGCTAAAGAGTCTGTATCCGAACTCATCGACGATCCGCTTTCCTATCGCCCAGCCCAGTTCGCGTTTTGTCCACTTCCTGTGGAGCCCGGTCGCGCAAACCAATTTAATGTCTTTCTTCCAGACCCCGGCCTTCTTTAGCTCCTCCAGCACTGAAAGCAATATGCCCTCTCTTAGCCCAGGTGTTTTCCCAGGAACACACGGGTCATCGAAGGCGATTGTGACTTTGTCGCCAGATTTCACGAGTTCGGGAATGGTTTTAATCCCACTAGGGGCAGATAGCGCTTCATTTACTTCTTTTTCCGGGTTTTCTACCGAATTCATGGTGGGCAGGAAAGAAATGTCCAGCACTTCGGTCCTATCGGGAAATTCGACGGGAAGGAACCCGTCCCAGTATATCACGTTCTCTCTCATCTTATCACCTTCAATCTCTCTCTCATCTTATCACCTTCAATCTTCATAAAAGTTCCTTCCGGTCGAAACATACTCTCTAAAGAGCGGGCTGGGCGAGTAAAGCTCTCTCCCGTACTTTACGTAGCACTTCTCCAGAGTTTCAGAAAGCATCTCTAGCCCCATCCCATCGGCCAATTTTAAAGGGCCAGCGGGTATCATGAGTCCCAACTCCATCACTTTATCCATGGTTTCCACGGAGGCCACCTCCTCCATCAACAATCGGGTTTCCTCATTGACCGCAAGCGCCACTGTCCTGCTCGCGTCGAACTTTCCGACCAAGTTCGAATCGATTTCCGGTCTTCCCTTCCGCCAATCCAAGAAACCTATACCACTCTTCTTTCCCAATTTTTTCTCCTCGATCATCCTTTGGACTATTGGCGGAAGCTCGAATCTTTTTCCATAAACTTCCTCCATATTTTTCCATACGATCGAAACCACATCCAACCCTATAAGATCAGCACCTTCGATCACTCCGTTGGGTATTCCAATAGCATGGAGAGCTGCGTCCACTTCCTCAGGTTTAACTTCACCTTCCTCGATCGCCCATAACCCATCCGCTATAGCGACCCCTATCACCCTATTCAGGATGAGACCCCTCACGTCCTTCTCGATGAGAACGGGGGTTTTTCCTATTTTCTCAGCCATTTTTGATATGAGTGCCAGTGTTTCCTTACTCGTTTTTTCACCCTTTACCACCTCCACAAGGGAGGATTCAATGGGCGGGGTGATGAAATGCATTCCTCCAGCTCTTTCGGGTCTCGCTAACCCTTCGAAGATCTCGGAGATCATATAGCTTGAAGTATTGGTGGCTAGAACGGCATCTTCGGAAACTATTTTTTCGAGCTCTTTGAACAACTCTATCTTCGCTTCTAAATTTTCAGTTATTGCCTCAAAAAAGAAATCGGCATCTTTAACGTCATCGAGTTTTCCCGTTATCCTTATCCTTTTCATTACTTCCCCTTCTTCCTTCGCTATTCCCGCTTCTATGAGTTGATTCAACGTGCCCTCGATTTTTTCCCGTAAAGACACGCGAACCTCCTCAGATGTCTCTCTTATAATCACATCGAAACCGCCTATAGCAAAAATCAGAGAGACATCAGATCCCATCGTTCCAGCGCCTAGAACAGCTACAGGACCTGTAATCTCAAGTCTCATATCTATTCCATGCCGTTCGGAGTACTTAAGTCTTCACTTTTCACGCGCCCATCCGCGTAACTTGGCCCTGATCTGGCCCGCAAATTCTTGGGTAACTGGCACCGCATTTTTTACCAAAGAGACGTAGGGAGGGCGAGTCATAAATTGCTTTTTACGATAATCCCGAGAAAAGGGTATAGAGATTGGTAAAACAAAGAGAGATTTCATAGAGGCATCTCCTGCAGATCGATCGAGCTCTACCCATGTTTCATTGGAGGGCTTACTTAACACGGTAGTAAGATTTAAGGCTCCGCATGCCATATGATATATTATGAGCTTAATGAATGAAGAGCTTGTTTTGATGTATCGGAAGATGTTAACCATAAGGGCTTTTGAGGAGGAGGCGAGCGAACTCTTCTGGAAGGGGGAGATACTTGGTCTTCTGCACGTGAGCATTGGGGAGGAGGCAGTTCCTGTGGGCGCATGTACAAATCTTCTTCCAGAGGATCACATAACCTCGACGCATAGAGGACATGGTGACATCATAGGAAAGGGAGCAGATCCAAAATACATGTTTGCGGAACTCTACGGAAAAAAGACGGGCTATTGCAAAGGGAGAGGCGGTTCAATGCACATAGCGGATTACTCCCTTGGCATCATTGGGGCAAATGGTATTGTGGGGGCTGGGATTCCGATTTCGACCGGTTCTGCTCTTGCACAAAAAATGCTTGGAACCAGGAATGTTACGGTTTGCTTTTTTGGGGATGGAGCGAGCAACCAAGGGACATTCCATGAATCTTTGAATCTCGCTGCCATTTGGAAGCTTCCAGTTATCTTTGTCTGTAAAAACAACCAGTATGGGATGTGGACTTCCGCATCCTATGCAGTGTCTGTTAGAGACGTATCTGAAAGAGCAAAAGGGTACGGGATTCCTGGAGTTACCGTTGATGGGAACGATGTGACTGCGGTCTATGAAGCGGTTCATGAAGCGGTTGAAAGGGCGAGAAACGGGGATGGGCCATCATTGATCGAATGCAAGACGTACAGATGGCATGGACACATGGAAGGAGAAGAAGCATATGGTTGGGTGTACAGATCCCCAGAGGAGGCGGAGGAATGGAAAAAGAGATGTCCAATATTGAGGTTAGAAAAAGAGCTTCTATCAAGGGGGATCCTCACTGAAGCTCAGGTAAAAGAGATAAGAGAAGAGGCAAAGAATGAGATTGAAGAAGCCGTTAAATTTGCAGAGGAGAGCCCCCTGCCAGAGCCGGAGGATGCTGTAGCGGATCTTTTTGCTGGAGGCGAAGAATGAGGAAAATAACCTATATTCAGGCGGTCAACGAAGCGTTTAGGGAAGAGATGAGGAGGGACCCTAAGGTCTTTATAATGGGGGAGGAGGTAAAAGTCGGAGTTTTGGGCCAAACCGAAGGACTCTTCGAAGAGTTTGGAGAAGAGAAGGTCAGAAACACCCCAATCTCTGAGCAAGGATTTGTGGGCGCGGGAATAGGAGCTGCAGGCTCTGGAATGAGACCGATCGTGGACTTTATGTTTGGAAACTTTATGTACGTGGCCATGGACCAACTTGCTAATCAGGCAGCAAAATTGAGATATATGTCTGGAGGTCAGGTCAACTTTCCCATGGTCTTCTACACCACTACAGGAGACATGGGATCTACAGCAGCACAGCATTCAGATCACCCAGTGGCGCCCTTTGTTAACATGCCCCTCCTCAAGATCGTCCTGCCTTCGACCCCTTATGATGCAAAGGGATTGTTGAAGAGCGCAATAAGGGATGATAACCCGATCATATTCTTTGAGGAAGTAACTCTGGGAGGGATAAAAGGCGATGTGCCCGAAGAAGAATATCTAATTTCCATAGGCAAAGGAGATATTAAAAGAAGTGGAAAAGACGTTACGGTTGTTGCAGTAGGATGCATGGCTCCACAGGCTCTATCTGCTGCAGAAAAACTCCAAAAAGAAGGGATTTCCGTTGAAGTGGCCGATCCAAGAACGATAGTGCCTCTGGATAAAGAGATTATTTTAAACTCCGTGAAAAAGACTGGAAGACTTGTGATATGCGAGGATGCCCCAAGGCTCTGCTCTTTTGCTTCCGAGGTCTCCGCGACCATCTCTGAAGATGGCTTTTCATATCTAAAAGCACCTATAAAAAGAGTGACAAGAGAGCATGTCCCCCTCCCCTTTAGCTCTCCAATGACGGAGTTTGTTCTTCCTAACGAAAGCAAAATAATAGATGCGATAAAAGAAGCGTTAAGATATGAAAATAAGACACGGTAAAAAGGGGAATAGTTGATGCTACTGGTCTAAAGGGGCAAGAAATGCAGAATTGTAAAGCTTAAAGTGAGAAAAAAGGATGCGCCTCTTGAGATTATGACCTGGAAGACTTCAACGAACGGATTCTGGAACTATAAAAAAGATCCCTGCGAATGGAGGGAAAGCGCCCCAGTTGTATAGCTCAGATAGAGACAGAGTAATTAAACTCTGAGAGTTTTAGTCTATGAAGAGGAAGATTCTACCTAAAATTCAAAAATTCTTATTTTATAGATTATTTACC
>DACJ01000031.1 GCA_002494765.1 Euryarchaeota archaeon UBA186 | reverse complement strand
GTTGAGGGGGAGAGGCTACTAAGATTGCCGACCGTCAAACAAATGCAAATGTAATTTTTACTTTTCCTTTTTTTCCCTCACGGATAAAAAAATACCGAAAAGTTTAAATAGATACCCATCATTACCTCGATGGGTTTAAATATGGCCGAAGCAAAAAACGCTAAAAAGAAGATGAGTGTGGAGGACATCTTACAGTGCCCTGAGTGCGGGGGGACCAACCTCGCTAGGGACTATGTAAGGGGTGAGCTTACCTGTGATGACTGTGGGTTAGTAATAAACGATAGCTACATCGATCAGGGGCCAGATTGGCGCGCTTTTGATCAAGAGCAGAAGACGAAGCGCGCCAGGGCTGGTGCCCCTATGACATACACAATCCACGATAAGGGATTGAGCACCGTCATAGACTGGAAGAATAAAGATTCATATGGTAAGGGCATACCCACCAGATCCAGAGCTCAGTTATACAGGCTCAGGAAATGGCAAAGAAGGATCAGGGTTTCGAACGCGACGGAGAGAAATCTTGCGTTCGCGTTAAGCGAGCTGGATCGCATAGCCAGCAGAATGGGCTTGCCCAGATCGGTAAGGGAGAGCGCTGCCGTAATCTATAGAAAAGCGGTGGATAAGAATTTGATAAGGGGAAGAAGCATAGAGGGGGTGGCAGCGGCTAGCCTGTATGCGGCTTGTCGAGATTGTGGAGTTCCGCGTACTCTCGATGAGATAGCTGAAGTCTCTAGAATATCGAGAAAAGAAGTCGGAAGGACGTACAGGTTTTTGGCAAGGGAGTTAAAACTGAAGCTAATGCCCACCTCGCCGATGGATTATGTATCCCGTTTCTGCAACGAGCTCAAGCTTTCTAGCAACACTCAATCCCTCGTCGTGGATATACTTAAAAAGGCCGACGAGGCGGAGCTTACCTCAGGCAGAGGACCCACTGGTGTGGTGGCCGCAGCCATCTACATCGCCTCTTTGATGAACAATGAGCGGAGGACACAGAGGGAGGTCGCTGAAGTCGCGGGCGTCACGGAGGTAACGATCAGGAATAGGTACAAGGAGCTGGCGGAAAAGTTGGAAATTGATGTCCCGCTCTAGACGTGGGCAAAGATCTAAACAAGGAAAAAAAGATCCATTTGCTATAAGAGCGAAAAAGGAGAACTATCCTTCCAGGGCATCTTATAAGCTCATAGACATACAGAACAGATTTAAACTGATAAGAGAAGGGGACAGAGTGCTGGAGCTGGGGAGCTCCCCAGGGGGCTGGACGAAGGTGGCCCTGGAGTCAGGAGCTAAAAGGATTGTAGCCATAGACCCCAATCCAATGAGTTTGAAGGATGGGAGGGTGGTGTTTCTAAGATCGAGAATGGAGGATTGCCTGGAATCTTTGAATGAGAGCTTTGACACAGTGCTATCCGACTCCTCTCCTAGTACCTCAGGGTGCCACTCTTTAGATCAAGCTAGATCTATCGATCTTGGAGAGAATGCTCTAAAATATTGTGAGCTGTATCTGAAAAGGGGCGGCAACCTCGTCGTGAAGGTTTTTCAAGGAGATCTTTATCCAGAGTTTTTCGAGGAGATGAAGGAGAAATTTAGATCTGCGAAAGGTTACTCTCCAAAGGCTTCTAAGACCCGAAGCTCTGAGATCTACGTGATAGGAAAGTCATTCAAAGGATCTTCTTTATATCTTCAATAGTCGCCTCAGTCCTTAGCCCTTTTGGATCAAAATGAGTTCTAGAGGAGGGAAAACCTGAGCTTATCAGTTCATCCAAAATCACATCCATTTTTGGTGCGCTGGTTCTCATGAGGGAGGAGAGTTCGTCGATATAGTAGAAAGATGTGGCCTTGACCCTAGCTTCTTCCATACAGATCTTCAAGAATTTGGTAACCCCCTTATCCTCGAGGGTTAAACCTTCACTTTTCGCAATCATCTTCTCTACGACTTTGGCATCGTGAAGAGGGCCATTCCATATGGGGCCTATGCCCTCAACCGCATCTACCTGCACATCTGCGCTCTTTCCTTTAACGAGGAACGCCCTGAAATAGTGGCCCATATAGAATGAAAGTACGGGATGAAGATTCAGTCCTAATCTCTTTCCCTCCATAACGCTTCTAGCTACCAGTATCCTGAGCCCTAGCTCCTTTCTCTGCGGGCCCTTTTCAATGTTTCTGGCCCCGTACCTCAACAAACATTTTTTGGGATAGAGCCCACACAAAACCGGCGCATCTGTCGCGGTCAATGACACACTTCTCCTTACCAAGGAAATGGAGTTGAAGTATGGCGCTGGCGATCCAAAAGGATCGATGTCAACGTGGTCAAACTTTTCATCGATCTTAGAGATGTTCAGGCAGGAAATCTCCGCATCAAGACCGTTTATCCTGCTGTTCGCTACCATGTATCTGATCGCTTTTAAGTATGGGTCGTTTAGCCTCAATCTCATGGCGTTTCCACAAAGAGACTCGTTTCCGACTCTAACTCCCATAGCACCCGTAGCTGCCATGCCGTCCAGAAACGAACCGGGCCTCAGAACAGCCATCGATAAGACCGCAATATCTCTATTAAAGGCCATAGCCGAGTTGAAGAAAACCTCTCCCGATTTCTTTCCCGGGCCCTCTCTCTTTAAAAAAATGGGAACGTGGAGGAAGGTGGTCCCTTCCTTAATAAGCACCATCAGAGCTCGTCCTTATTGATTATCCTCTCTATTTTTATGGGGAGCAGATTTCTGTTCAGCGGAGTTACCTCCAGTATCCTGACGTCATCCCTCCTTCTTATCTCTTGGAGAAGCGGATCTCTGGATCTCTTGTGCAAGGTCATTATCATGAATTTGTCCTCTTCCATCAGGTCTCTCACCGCCTCGATGAACTTCTCGCTCTCCATCTCCAATTTGCCCACCTCGTCTATGGCGATTACCCTTGCAACTTGAGAGGCCTCCTCCAGAGCTCTGACCCCTATATCATCCAGGACACTGAGGTCTACTCCAAAATCGCCCACTCTGACTCCCGAGTCGTAATCCCTATGTGCCAAAATTCCTTCTTCTCCAGTCATCACGTTCTTAATCTTAACGCCGACCTTCTCGCCCTTTTCGATGATGTTCTCAGTAACCATCCCACCTACCAACTCGCCCTGAGCCTCTAATCTGCCCAACACATGAACTATTGTGCTAGATTTACCGGACCTAGGAAGTCCGGATATCCCTATCTTTACGTTATCTCCCATAATCCGCTCTGCTGCCTATAGCGTTCTCATACTATTTAAATATTTCCCTGGTACCCCAGTGTTTCCTTTTAAGTTAACTATATTTAAGTCTATCGTAGATCGTATGGTCAACATGCTATTTAAATATTGATGTGACGTTCGCTTAAGATATCCCTAAAGTCCCAGTAAAAGGGTAATAGGACCTTTTTCTTTGCTAATTCGATATAAGATCTTCTCTTGAAAAACATATCCCGACCATAACTATATATACTCAAATCATATTACCGATATTGGTAATATGACTCAAACATTGCCCAATTGGGTTCTAAAGCAAAAACAAAAAGGTATGGCCGTAGAAAAAAGAGGCAACAACTTCTATGCAAGCCGTGTAACATCAAGTTGGAATCCCGAAAAGAAAAGATCACAGAAAATCACG
>DACJ01000005.1 GCA_002494765.1 Euryarchaeota archaeon UBA186 | reverse complement strand
GAAATCGTCTCTATTCAGGTCTATAAGCCTTATCTACGACATTTGCAAATGCCTCTTCATCTCTGCCCGCTTCAAAGCGCCTAACGGTGAATTTGCCAATTCCCGGAACTTCGATGTAATCGCTAGTATGCTCTTCAGGAGGGTGGATCTCTCTCATGACCTTCTTCCATGTGTCTATGTGCTCGAAACCAGCGCTCTTGAGCAAATCCTCGAGACTCCGCCCCTCCTTTATAAAGCAGTCCAGATAAGACGCGCCCATATTCTTAGCCTCGTCAGCGCATTTCTTTACCAGCTTCACATCCTCCACAGCCATAAAGGGCGGCGTCATCAATTTTCTTCCGCCTTTCATCACCTTGGTATTCAAAGTGCTGCCAAGAGTGCCCGGTGGCGGAGATATTGAGGATATGGCGCAGAATCCCTTTATCTTGTCGTCTTCGGCCATGAATCCCTTGGTACCGGGATATTCAAGAAAACTTCAAACTCATCTTGATCCATGTGCCTGTGGAAGTCTATTTTATTCTCGGCTAACTCATCGACCATTGCCAAGACTTCTTCGAAGTCTTCCTCACCGATCTCTCTTATCCGCATGGTACTAGTAGTGTTACGTTTAGTGTAAATATAAACAATTCGCTTTGATTTAAATCATAAGTTTTGGGCATCATGCGATTACAGCTTAGACAGCTTTAACCGCTTATTTAGAACTTACTGACAGAAATGGATTGGATCTCGAATTAAGTTTCAAAGTCTTTAAACTTTATATACTTCAAATCCTTCCAGAACGAATGCACTGGGCCGATGCGATAGCACAAGAACTCATGCGACGAAGCGATGAACACGCCATAGCCACGGGCACCTCCATCTCTGGCAGAATCCACCTCGGAAACGCCGGGGACGTAATATTCGGTGATGGAGCATACCGCGCTCTTGAAAAGTTAAGCCCCTCCTCACTAAAACTCATATGGTTTTCAGACGACATGGACCCGTTCAGGAGAGTTCCCGCGGGGCTGGATCCCTCCTTTGAGCGTTATTTGGGAATGCCCGTCTCCTCGATTCCATGCCCCGATAAGTGTTGCTCATCGTTCGTGGAGCACTATTCTACCATATTCCTGAATTCTCTAAAGAAGCTTGGGATAGAGCCTGAGGTTCATTCCACCACCGACATGTATTTTAAAGGTATTTACGAGAATTCTATTAAAAAGGCCATAGAGAAAAAGGACGAGATACGGAAAATATTCAAGGAAGTATCAGGTGCCGATAGGCCCAAAGACTGGATGCCTTTTACCCCGGTATGCGAGAACTGTGGGAGGATATCCACGACTAAACCTCTTTCGTACGAAGATGGCTCCATAGAGTACAGATGCGAAGGTGGGGTAGTAAGGGGCAAGCTGATAGAAGGATGCGGCCATAAAGGGCACTCAGACTTAAAGCATGGCAAATTATCATGGAGAGTAGAATGGGCCGCCAGATGGGCCATTTTTGGAATCACCTGCGAACCATTCGGAAAGGAGCATGCGGTCTCTGGAGGGTCTTACGACACCTCCAGCATAATATCCAGGGAGATATTCGGCTGGGACCCCCCCCTACCCCTGCAGTACGAGCATGTGCTGGTAGGCGGTAAAAAAATGGCCAAGTCCATCGGGAACATAATGACGGTGAAGGACCTGTTAAACTATCTGGAGCCTGAGGTCATAAGGTTCTTCTTCTTCAGGAGCAGGCCTATAACCCACAAGGACTTCGATATGGTTAAGTTGATGCAATTGGCAGAGGAGTACGAACACGTCGAGCGCATTTATCGTGGGTCGGAGAGTCCATCTCCCCGGGAGGATGAAGGGGAGATAAAGAGCATCTATGAGCTCTCCCAGGTCGGCGAGGCGGTAAAAGAAAAACCAATTCAAATGCCATTCAGAAGCCTGGTTTACCTCGTTCAGGTTAACGACGATGTTAATTGGATCGCTTCCAGGCTCGGCGTGGAGCCCGATAAGGTGGAGAAAAAAATTCAACTCGTTGAGAGATGGGTCGAGGAGTTCTGCCCCCCTGAGATGAAGTTTCAGGTGAGCCCAGAATTGCCTGGGGTGGAGCTGCCTCCCGTCCTCAAAGAATTTTTGCAAAAACTATCAAAATCTTTAGAAAAAGATGTGCGGGAAAAAGAGGTTCAGGATAGGATAAGGAAGCTATCCTCTGAATTGGGCATTTCCCCTAAAGAGGCGTATAGAGCGGTATATCTGGTTCTGCTGGGAAAGGATCATGGCCCTAGAATCACCACTCTTATGAAGAGTTTAGACAAAAATTTCCTGGTGAAGAGGCTGAGATTAGAAGGTTGATGATGAAAATAGAGCCTCCATCAAGGGTGTTGAGAAGGGAGTTCTACCTCAGAGACGCAAAATCGGTGGCCATCGATTTGTTGGGCAAACTCCTGGTCAGAAAGTTAAATGGTAAAATCCTATCTGGAATCATCACCGAGACTGAGGCATATTTCGGCGCTGAGGACCCAGCTTCCAGGGCATATGGGGGGAAGATCAAACCCATAAACAAATGGATGTGGGGGGAAGGTGGGACAATATTCATCTACATGGTCCATGCGAACTGGTTGTTCAACGTTATAACTGACAGAAAAGCCGAGCCATCGGGCGTTTTGATAAGAGGAATTAAACCTCTTTCCGGTGTTGAAGAGATGATGACCAACCGTGGGAAAACGGACCTAAAAAACCTCACTAATGGCCCGGGCAAACTCTCAAAAGCCCTTTTAATCGATAAATCCATGAACGGCCTAAAAATATACGATGAGTCAAGCCCCATCGCCATTGAGTCCCCAGTACCACCATTAAACTTCGATGTGGCAACTTCCAACAGGATCGGTGTGTCCCGAGATCTTGATGAAGAGCTCAGGTTTTACATAGATCGGTTAGGGGCAGAGGGAAAGAGAAGGTGATAATCTGCCTAACATCGAAGAGAGAAGATTAGGTTTTCCTAATAAGTCTTCATATTATAGCCATTTATCTCGAAGATGAAGTGATCTATGTCGATCTCTGGGATTCTGAAGAATAGATCCCCTACATCGCTAGGGGCCAGATCGACCCGGATTTCATCGTCAAGGTAGAGCTCTATGGTGACCAATCCAAGCTTACTGTGTTTAGCAATGATCAGATCACAGTCGTGCCAATTGCCTTCCGAATCGATAACCCACAGGTTAACGTAGTCTATGTGGCTGGTATCCTGATCAAGCTCCCTCAGGGAGAGTTTCGCAATGATCCCCGTAGGTCCAAGATATTCCGGCTCATAGTAAACTGTGATGTCGGATTGGGCATGTATGTTGAGCACCTCCTCTTCGACATACTCGTTACCATTCCATGAGAAGAGGGTAGGGCAGCCGCCAACTCCACCTCCACCGCCGTTGCCATCATTCCTGTAGACTATCTCGAGCTTAGGATCAAAGTCGCGCCCATCATAATTTGAGGACCTGAAGCAGGTCCTTGGAATATAGAGCTTTCCCCAAGTGTGAGTGTCGCGTATTGTCCAACCAAAATTG
>DACJ01000034.1 GCA_002494765.1 Euryarchaeota archaeon UBA186 | reverse complement strand
CAAGTCGGCCCCTTAAAAGGTACACCGCCCATTTCCGCAAAGAGCTGGAAAAGGGAAATGTGTAAACCACGGAGATATGTCACCCTCTCGTTAAATGGTAAGAACATCCTCTACATTTATCTTGTCTTCCATCTTCTCGTAGAATTATATTAAGAGGGCATATTTACTCCTTCCGATGGCATGCCCACTCTTTTTCACCTTTTTTTGGCAAGTACAGATGAAGTGCCGATAGAGGTGCAAATAAAGTGCGGACAGCGGGGCAAATAAAGTGCGAATAAGAGTGCCGATTAAACCGAAGAATCTCAATATGGCTAAGCTTCCCATATTTTCTTTGAAAAGATTGCTAAAACACCGAATAGATTGCAGTAGAAAATACTCTTAGAACAACACATCGTTGAACACATATAATCTCATCAAAGCTAAATCAAAAATATGAGGGGAAAAAATACTAACCTGATAAAAATAAAATAAAATAAAAATTAATTTAAATAAGATTATATCCCAAGCTTTGGTACGTGCGCCGAGTAGCTCTTCCTCAGCTCCTCCCGATCGATGTGATTATACAGGTCTATTGCTTCACGTCTAGCATCGCCCCTGAGCTCCTTCACGTACTCCCTCTTCATCCCGTTCCTTATCAGGTGGGTCGTGAACCAGTGCCTAAAATTATGCGGGCTAAAGTGATCCTCCATCTTGGGAGAAGAAGGATCGTGGAGCCCTATTCTCTTTGCCCACTTTGTGATCGCCTCGTAGACCGAGTTCCTGTTTATCCTGTTCCTAGCTTCGGATACAAATAGGGCACTCTCCTCTGGCTTCGCTATTTTCGGCCTTATCTCAAGCCACCTCCTCAGTACCCTTGCACACTCATCATCGAAGAAGACTAACCTATTGCTTCGCTTTGGCGTAGGCTTTAGTGTGATAGAAAGCTCCTCCCAATTCACATCTTCAAGGTCCATCCTTATGAGCTCTCCTCTTCTCACCCCTGTCTTTGCTAGAACCATAGCCATAGCCTTGTCCTTTGGGTCCAAGATAGAATCTATCAGGTCGGACATCTGCTCCACGCTTATGAGCTTCCTTTCCCCAGGAGGATCGCTTCCCTTATACCTCCTGAGGTACCTCTTCCTTACTTCCAATACTGGGTTCCTGTCGACCACGCCTTCGTATACCATATACTCGTAGAAGCAGTTCAGGGCCGAGAAGTCGTTCTGTATCCTCTTCTGGGAATTCTTCCTAACCTCCCTAAGATAGAGTATAAAGTCCTTCAGGACGTTGCGGTTGACCTGGAGAAGGCCCAACCCCTCCTCATCGAGGAATCCCTTGAAGACCCTGAGGTTCGAGATGTAGCTCCTTACGGTCTCCTTAGACATGTTCCTGAGGGAGCAGTCCCTCGTGAAGGAATCTATCAGATCATTGTCTTTCTGGAGGATTACCCCTTCCATCTCCACCCTCCTGGGACGACCTCCAACAACCCGTACCGTTCTAGACTCTCGAGTTGCCTGTTTGTCGCTTTGACGGCTTCCCTTTCCCTCGGATTTACACCTATACTTTCCAGGATCTCATCGCTTCTTACCGTCTTGCCCTCAGAGCTCTTGAAGAGCCCGATAACCTTCTCCTCGTACCCCCTAACCCCCCTGAACTCCTCCTCGAGGAAAGGTTCCATCCTATACCTCTTCAGCTCATCATCCAGCCTCTCATATGCTTTCTTTAGCACCTCGTTCTCCTTTTTCAGGTTTGAACTTTCTTTTTTTAGCTCTTTTATCTGCTTGACCAGTTCAGCCTTCGACGTGTAACCGTGCTCTTTTGAGTAGTCCTCCCTCTGCTTCAGCGAGTTTTCGACATTCTCTGTTATGAACTTTGATATGGAAAGTTTTTCCTTATATGCGAGCCTCTTCCATTCCTCCACCATCTCTATCGATGGAAGGTAGATGTATAAGGCACGTTGCTTTATCGTCTCGGTCCTGCCTCGCATAACAGAGCAACAACTATAGCCTATTTATAATTTACTGGTAAAAACAGTGCGGGGGGCCGGATTCGAACCGGCGGACTCCTTCGAGAGCAGGTCTTGAGCCTGCCGCCTTTGACCACTTGGCTACCCCCGCCAGGGCCGGGTCGGGCTAGTAAGCCTCCTTCTGTTTCACCGCCATTCATCTAGGCACCCTACCTGAGGGTCAGCCAGGGCTCATCCCCTCTGTTTGGGCTTGCTCCAGGGTGAAAGGCCGTTTCATCGGCTTCTGAGGAACTTCACCCCTTCGGGATCATTATTGGCTCAAAGCCGTGTCGTTTCTGTTCCTTTCATCAGGGCTCTCGCCCTGCCGCCTTGCGTCGGTCCCTTCCTGGCAGGAGGGAGGACTTTCCTCAGCTTACGAAGCCGTCAGGCGGTCTTCCCCTCCCGGCCCACCATAAATTAGCCAATGGGTATAAAAAACATCCGATTGGATCCTACCCCTCATACAATCTTCATAAGTTGAGACCCGCGGGGGAATGCGCAGGCCCGTTTAACCCAAGATTTATATTAACCTGATCTATCTTAATATGATGGCGAGATCCAACAATACTTGCGATCCTTGAATTGCTCCAAAGCAAGACTTGCATGGTTACGAAATAAGAAATTTGATAGGGGAGTGGATGTCGGGGGTTCCGACCGATCGACATAGCTATTCTCCCGAAGCTCCAAAATTGGAGAAGGCGGAATGATAACGAGCAAGAAAATGAAGAGATTAAAAGTAATGACGAGCAAGAAAATGAAGAGGTGGTAAAATGAGCGAATTTATCAGGATAGAGCTCCCGAATCTCCCCATGAATGCTTCTATGTTGTATGAGGAGTCTATTAAGAAGGGGGTAAAAAAAGAAAAATTTTCGATATATGCTGTAATGGGGATTGATGAAGCGGTGGATCTTGGAATCTTAGATAAATCGCTCTATCTTGAGGTACTCCTCCGGAATAGTAAC
>DACJ01000015.1 GCA_002494765.1 Euryarchaeota archaeon UBA186 | reverse complement strand
TTAAGTATCCTTACCTGAATATGGGCGCATGGATTTCAATTTAAATCAGGAACAGAAACTTTTAAAAGATACAGTAAGAACTTTTGTCTTAAAAGAGATAGCGCCCATAGCCGATAATATCGATAAGGAAGACACATTCCCAGAGGGGCTCTTCAAAAAGATGGGGGAAATGGGTCTTTTGGGCTGCACTATCCCCACTGAATATAGGGGAGCGGGATCCGATTATCTCTCATCCGCCATAATAGAGGAGGAGCTCGCTAAAGTTAGCCCATCCGTCGCTCTGTCCTATGGGGCACATGCCATATTATGCGCTGACAACGTTTACCGCAACGGCACGGAGGAACAGAGGATGAAATATCTGCCCAGACTGTGCTCCGGTGAATGGGTCGGGGCTCTGGGGCTAACTGAACCGGGAGCCGGCTCGGATGCAGTAGGCATAGAGGCCACCGCCCAAAGGGATGGAGATGAATACGTGATTAACGGCACCAAGACCTTTATCACCAATGGGCCCATCGCGGATCTGGTCCTGCTCTACGCTAAAACCGATAAAGAGAAAAAAGCAAAGGGAATAACCGCTTTTCTTGTTGAGACCAGCTTCGACGGTTTCTCGGTGTCCAAAAAGTTCGAGAAGATGGGAAACCGGGGCTCGCCGACCGGAGAGCTCGTCCTGGATAATTGCAGGGTTCCTAAAGAAAGCTTGTTAGGAGAGGAGAACAGAGGCATAGCAGTAATGATGTCGGGACTTGACAGCGAGAGAGCGATTTTAAGCGCCTGGGGAGTGGGTATAGCCCAGGGAGCCTTCGATCTGGCGCTCAGCTATTCCAGGGAAAGGGTACAGTTCGGACAACCCATATGTAATTTCCAGCTGATTCAGGAAAAATTAGCTAACGCATACACTCAGATAGAGTCATCGAGGCTCATGACATACAAAGCTGCCCTCCTCACCCAGGAATCCGAGAGGGGTGGCAAGGGAACCGAGCTTCATAAGGTGGCTGCCGCGGCTCTTTTGTTAGCGGGAGAAACGGCCAGAAACGTCGCTCTGGACGCGGTCCAGATACATGGGGGCTACGGGTACATAAATGAACTTCCAGTCGAGAGATTTCTGAGGGATGCTGTCCTGGTCACCATAGGGGCTGGCACCTCGGAAATACGTCAGATAGTGATCGCCAGAGAGCTGCTCGGTGAATAATACATATGAAAGGAAAAGAGATCTCAATTACCGAAGCGGTTAAGAAGTTTGTAAACGACGGCAGTACGATAGCTTTTGGCGGTTTCACCCAGAACAGGCATCCCATGTCGTTCATAAGGGAGATGATAAGGCAGGGTAAGAAAGATCTAGTGGTATATGGGCACTCCTCAGGGATTGATCTGGACATCCTAGTAGGGGCCGGTGCCGTGAAAAGGGCGGAGATAGCCTATGTGGGGGATGAGCAGTTTGTGACCCCAAGCCCGAATTTCGGAAAAGCGGCGGAAGAGGGAAAACTTGAAATTCAGGATTACTCCAACTATGGGGCCACCCTCCGCTTTTTGGCCGGCGCTATGGGTTTGCCATTCATGCCAGCAAAGACGATGCTCGGTTCCGATATGCTAAAAAGTGGTTCTGATAAAGGTAAAAGTGAAAAAAAGTTTCATTTGATGGAATGCCCCTTTACCGGGGAGAAGGTCGTCCTTTTGCCAGCTGCTAAACCAGATCTCGCGATAATCCATGCACAGATGGTTGGGGAAGGGGGAACTGTGATGATCTATGGGCAGAAGTTTGCAGACGATATTATAGCAAAAGCGGCCAAAGAAGTCGTGGTCACGGCCGAGGAGATATTACCCGAAGAGCAAATACGCCAAAAACCCGCGCTTACCTGTCTTCCCTTCTTCGAGGTGGATGCCATAGTCAAATCGCCTTTTGGTGCGCATCCCACCTCATGCTATGGGCTCTATGATTACGATCCAGATCACTACAAAATATATGTCAAAGCCATTAAATCCAATTCATTTGACGAGTATCTGGAACGATATGTCTATGTAGAGCACCGGGAATACTTCGAGAGGATCGGCGGGGTTGAAAAGATGGAAAGGCTTAGAGCTGACCCAGTTCTGGGATATAGCCCTAACTTGAAGAGGTGATATGATGCCAGAGGAGTACACGCTTAAAGAGCTCATGGTCGTAAGGGCCTCAAAGGAGATCAAGGATGGGGAGAAGGTGTTTATCGGCACCGGATTGCCCATGATAGCAGGAATGTTGGCAAAGTACACCCATGCCCCGAACTGCGTTATAATATTCGAAGCTGGGACTGTGGATAGCAAGCTTTTGGACCTGCCAGCAAGCGTTGGAGACCCAAGGTGCGTTTATGGGGCCAGTACATGCACAGGGCTCTTCGATATTTTCTCCATGCTACAGGATGGTAAGATAGATATAGGATTTCTGGGGGGAGGGCAGGTCGATAAGTATGGAAACTTGAACTCAACGGCTATCGGCGAATATCGGTGCCCGGAAGTTAGGTTTCCAGGCAGTGGAGGCGCTTGCGATATGGCATGCCTTTCGAAAAGGGTAGTGATAATAATGAAACATGAACTGAGGAGGTTTCCCGCGGAGGTGGACTATCTCACGAGCCCTGGTTGGATGGATGGGCCGGGAGGTAGGGAAAAGGCAGGCCTCGTGAGGGGAGGGCCAACAACGGTGATAACGGATTTAGGGGTGATGAAGTTCGATCCCTCCTCGAAAGAGATGTATCTTGACTCCTACTATCCTGGCGTTTCTATAGAGAAAATAAGGGAAAATACGGGTTTCGATATTGACTGCTCCAGAGCCGGGGAAACGGAGAAGCCGCACATCGAGGAGATAGCCCTTCTAAGAAATAAGATAGCCCCGAAGGGCTCTTTGCGGTGATCGCTGAGAGGCCTGACAAGGGATCATGATGAGCTCTCGGGAATTGCCTTAAACCCGTTCTTCTAAGAGTGATTTAAATTTAAATACTGATAATCCTATTACCCGTTTCGAAGGCTAGATCATGGAGTACAAAAGGGAATACGTGAAACCAAACGTGGAGGATTATGAGAAAACTAAAAGTGAGTTCAGATTAGATGTTCCCGAATACTATAACTTCAGCTTTGATGTGATGGACAAGTGGGCCGAGTGTAGGGCCAAGCTGGCGTTGCTGGCCGTGGATCAAAACGGCGAAAACCCCAGATATTTCACATTTTGGGACTTGAAGAAACTCTCAAATAAGTTTGCCAACGCTCTTCGCGGTTTGGGCGTTCAGAGGGGCGAAAGGGCGTTCGTGATGCTCCCCCGAGTACCTGAATGGTATGTCGCCCTCCTGGGGATGATCCGTTTATCCGTTATCCCATGCCCAGCTACGGTGCTGTGTACCGAGCGCGACCTAGATTACAGGATAAACAGGGCGGAGATGACCATCGTGTTAACCGACATGGATAACGCTCCGAAGGTGGATAATGCCATGGAGAAATGCCCGGGGATAAAGCATAAAATCCTGGTCAACGGAGAGCTTGATGGATGGACAAGCTATGACGAAATCGTTGGTAAAGCGTCCCCTCATCTTTCCAGAGAGGAGGTTGAGCCTACTAGACACGACGACCCAATGATGTTGTTCTTTTCTTCGGGCACGGTGAAATACCCCAAAATGGTAATCCATAATCATGACTATGCGCTTGCTCACTACGTCACCGCATGGATGTGCCATGATTCCAAATCTAGAGATCTAGATTGGACTTTAACCGATACTGGGTGGGCCAAATCATCCTGGGCGACCTGGGGGCAATGGATATGCGGCTCAACGATCTTCGGCCCTGACATTAGAGGCAAATTCGACCCGGCCCTGACCCTCCATCTGCTGGAAAGGTATGGCATAACTGTTTTCTGCGCCCCCCCTACGGCCATAAGGTTCATGATCCAGGAGGATTTGTCCAGCTACGATCTCCGCCATTTGAGGCACGTGACAAGCGCTGGTGAGCCCCTCAACCCCGAAGTGATGAAGATATGGAAAGACGCTACGGGTTTGGACATCTATGATTTTTACGGCCAGACGGAAACTACAGCGGTCATCGGAAACGTGAGAGGAATGGACATAAAGCCCGGGTCGATGGGCAAGCCATCCTTCAACTACGATGTGGCAATAGTGGACGATAACGGCAAAGAACTCCTTGCGGGGGATGTGGGGCACATCGCGATCAGGGTTAAGCCATACCCAGTAGGGCTGTTCAAGGAGTATTGGAAAGATCCTGAGGATATGCAAGCGGCCTTTAACGGAGATTGGTACTACACCGGGGATAAAGCGTACAAAGATGAGGATGGTTATTTCTGGTTTGTGGGAAGAGCTGATGACGTCATTATCTCTTCTGGGTACAGGATAGGGCCCTTTGAAGTGGAGAGCGCTTTGATAGAGCATCCCGCCGTGCTGGAATCGGCTGTTGTAGCGAGCCCCGATCCGATGAGAGGGGAAGTGGTCAAAGCCTTCGTGATACTCGCTCCTGGGTTCGAGCCCGGTGACGAGTTAACCAGGGAGCTTCAGGATCACGTGAAGAAGGCCACCGCCCCCTACAAATACCCGAGAAAAATAGAATACGTGGACGAACTTCCAAAGACCATCAGCGGGAAGATCAAAAGGGGAGAGCTGAAGAAGAGGGAATGGAAGGGTTATAAGGGGTAGCTTATAGCCGGAGCCAGCGCGGGTTTTAAATACCCTCTGATCGATAATACGGGGATGGCAGTTGAGATGAAAACTCTAGGCGCCATCGCGCTGGTGGCCGCTCTTTTGACCCCTGTTATCTATTCGATCATCGCCAATCCCGCTGATACCGATGATCTGATTTTCTATTTCGGAAAGGACGAGACCGGGGTCATGGAAGATCTTATAAATCAGTTCGAAAAGAATAACGGCACCGATGTGAAGAGGCATGTGATGCCCCCAAATTCAGATGTGCAACTTGAAATGGTCAAAAAGGCGCTCATGCTCAAGACGCACATAGATGTAGCGAGGGTGGAGTACACGTGGATCCACGATCTCGCGAGCGCTGGCCTTTTAGAACCCCTTGACGATTATATAAAAAACTCTTCCATTAAAAAAGGCGATTTTATAAATGCTGCAATGGATGGCTGCTCCTATAAAGGAGAGCTCTATGCCATACCTCTCTTCATCGATGTGGGGTTGCTCTATTACAACAAGGGCATGCTCGATGGCCATTTCGAGAGGGATTACGATCCGCTCGTAGAACTTGAAACATGGAAAAACGTCACGAAAATAGCGGAGGCTATACTGGGTAATGATGCGGTAAGGAGCAAATACAAAAATCTGAAGTATGGTCTGGTCTACCAGGGAGCACAGTATGAGGGGCTCATCTGCTCATTTATGGAGTTCGTCTGGAGCCACGGGGGGGAGGTAATTCAGAACGGGGATGTGGTCATCGACTCCCCAGAAGCTCGAAGAGCTCTTGGGGTAATGATCGATATGATCGAAAATGGAATAGTCCCCAAGAACGTCGTAACGAAGAAGGAAGAGGACTGTTACCAGGACTTCACGAGCAACCGAACTATATTCATGAGGAACTGGCCCTATGCATGGGAAAACCTCAGGCGCGATTTTGGAGACAAACTTGACTTTGGGGTCATTCCCATGCCAAGGGGCCCAGACGGAAACCACAGCTCAGCTTTGGGTGGTTGGGCACTTGTGATCCCCAGCCATTCAAACCGAAAGGGGGACGCCTCTAAACTAATAGAGCACTTTGCCGACGAAACGTCGCAAAAGCTCCTCTATACAAAGGGCGGCTATCTGCCGGCCTTAGATGTAGCTTATGGGAAACTTGAAGGTGATCTCAGTGGGGTGCAAAATGTTAGAATCAAGGAAAAACTCGATCTCTTGAAGAACCTCACCGAAGTAATCGAATACGTAAAGCCAAGGCCTATGGTTGCAGAATATGCGAGAGTCTCCGTATTCATAAGGATAAGAGTCCATGAGGCCCTCCTCGGCCAACGCTCCCCCGGGAAGGCTCTAGCTCAAGCACAAAAGGATATCGATAGGGTTCTGTGATAGGGTAGTCTGATGGAATGGAAAATAGGAAGAAAGTTTGAGAAAATGAAGAAACTTCAATTAACGGAGGGAAAGCTAGCATACTTACTGCTAATACCGACCTTCGTAGTTCTGGGAGTGTTAGCCCTCATCCCCCTGATGATGACTTTCGGAATGAGCTTCTTCGACGTGCGTTACCTGATATGGGGGGACTTCGCGGGCTTTTCAAACTATCTTAAGGTGTTTAGCGATCCAAGGTTCGTGCCAGCTCTGACCCACACTCTGATATTCGTGGGGGGTTCCCTTGCAATGGAGATCCCCTTTGGGTTGGCGATAGCCCTCGCGCTCAACAAAGCCTTCAAAGGTAGAGGTTTAACCAGAGCCGCAATTTTGATACCATGGGCCATGCCAACAGCGGTAATAGCCCAGATGTTTCTTTACATGTACAATCAGGAGTTCGGGGTCTTCAACGCCATATTGGGCGCGGATATTGGCTGGCTCTCCAATCCGGGCATAGCTCTCTTCTCATGCATACTTCTCGACGTGTGGAAGACCACTCCATTCGTGGCTTTACTCCTTCTTGCCGGCTTACAGGTGATACCAGGGGAGCTCTACGAGGCCGCAAAGGTGGATGGGGCTGGCGCCTGGAGGAGGTTTCACTCCATTACACTTCCTTTGCTCATTCCAGCTTTCCTCGTGGTGCTGGTCTTCAGAGCACTGGATGCCTTCAAGGTTTATGATTCAGTCTACATATTGACGGGCGGGGGTCCAGGGATAAGCACCGAGGTGCTCTCCACATTCGCCTACAGTGAGTACATAAACAGCTCCGATTTCGGAACTGGGTCGGCTATTTCGGTCATCACTTTCCTCTGCGTATTTATCCTGGCACTCTTCTGCGTCAGGGGCATGACCAGGCAGGTTAACTACTAGGAAGCGATATGAATGGATATAGAGAAAGATAAGAAAAACGGATACGAGAAAAGAAGTAAAATACTGGGGTGGATGCAAAAGATAGATCCCTGGTCGGTCGGTTTTTACGCCTTCATCGCCCTAGTTCTGATAATTTGCATCTTCCCATTCATGTGGACCTTCTTGGTATCCCTAACCCCTTATAGTGAGCTTGTAGAATTTCACTGGCTCCCCTCATGGGCCACGTCTGAATGGTATAAGTTGGTGCTCTTCGATAACCCGTTTCTACTCTACATAGGGAACAGCTTCCTGGTCGCATTTACGACCACCCTCTTCTGCATATTTTTGGGCTCGTTGGCCTCTTACGCTCTTTCCAGGTTGAAGTTCAAGGGCAAGGCGGCGGTCCTCATCGTCGTGCTTCTAATCGTGATGTTCCCACAGATAACCATTGTCGGTCCACTGGCCGACATATTGACAGGGCTAAACCTGATAAATACCTATCTGGCGCTTATATTGCCCTATACGATGCTCTGTTTGCCCCTGACCATCTGGATTTTAACGACGTTTTTCAACTCGATTCCCAAGGATTTAGAGAATGCTGCTAGAGTCGATGGATGCACGAGGATGGGCGCCCTGACCAAAATTATTTTTCCGCTGGCGGCGCCCGGAATTGTCACAACTGGGATACTGGTCTTCATATTCGCCTGGAACGAATTCATGTTCGCAAACACGTTCATCACCGAACCCGAGCTCTACACCATCACCGTGGGAATAGCCAATTTCGGTGGGAGGTACACAACCGCGTGGGGTGAACTGGCCGGCGCAGCAATCATCGTTACCGTGCCCTTGATCATACTTGTGCTGATATTCCAGAGGAAGATAGTCCAAGGGCTAACGGCAGGAGGTGTCAAGGGTTAAATGTTAAAGCTAGAGGATAGGGTGGTAAGATGGCAAATGTAAAATTGATAAACGTATCGAAAAGATGGGCGGAGGTAGTAGGGGTAAAGCACCTGGACCTTGAAATAGAGGACGGCGAGTTCCTGGCGCTCCTTGGCCCATCCGGGTGCGGTAAGTCTACGGCTCTCAGAATAATCGCCGGGTTGGAGGAACCCTCGGAAGGAGAGGTGTATATAGGGGATGAGATGGTTAACGGTCTCTCCCCCAAAGACAGGGACGTGGCGATGGTCTTTCAGAGCTATGCCATATATCCGCACATGACGGTTAGAGGGAACATGGCCTTTCCATTAAAGTTAAGGAAATTTGACAGGGAGGAGATCGACAAAAGGGTGGAGGAGGCTGCCGAGATGCTGGGGATTACGGATCTTTTAGATAGAAAGCCTAAAGAACTATCGGGAGGACAGCGTCAAAGGGTGGCGCTTGGGAGAGCTATAGTGAGGAAGCCAGTCCTCTTTTTAATGGACGAGCCCTTATCAAATTTAGACGCCATGCTGAGGACCAGGATGAGGGCAGAACTAAAAAAGCTGCATGAGCTGCTCGGAAAGACCACCATATACGTCACCCATGATCAGGTAGAGGCGATGACTATGGCCGATCGGATAGTCCTGCTCAAGGGGGGGGAAGTTCAGCAGATAGGGATGCCTATGGAACTCTATGAACATCCTGGGAATATATTCGTCGCGGGGTTCATCGGTTCTCCCTCGATGAACTTTTTACAGGGAGAGTTGAGGCTGGACGATGGGGTTTTAAAGTTCGACACCGAGTCCTTCTCATGGGAGCCCTCAGGCATTGGGGAGAGGAAGATGAAGAAGCTTAAAGAATGGGCCGACAAAAAGGTCACGCTTGGGATCAGGCCAGAAAACCTGACGATTAATCGTGAAAAGAGATCAAACGCCATCGAGACGGAGATATATCTCGTCGAGCCGCTGGGTTCTGAGCTGATAGTCACTCTAAGTGTAGGGGGGGGGAGAGTGATTGTCAGAGCAAGTCCCGATCTCAGGGTGAAAGAGGGACAGAAAGCATTTGTGATAGTAAACCCGGAGGAGGCACATTTCTTCGAAGGGGGCGGAGAGGCAATCCTGTAAAGAGATGAGCTAGCCCTCGAATCTAATCCTTAAACCCCTATG
>DACJ01000029.1 GCA_002494765.1 Euryarchaeota archaeon UBA186 | reverse complement strand
AAGGTTTACTTCGTGAAGGTCCTAAGTTAACTGGCGAACAACCTCTCCATAAACCAGCCCTTATCAAAGGGCACTAGATCCTCATAATCCTGCCCAGTGGCCAAAAATAAGATGGGCTTCTTTATGGTACTGCCTATGGAAAGCGCCGCTCCTCCCTTAGCGTCACTGTCGATCTTCGTGAGGATTATGCCATCGATGCCGACCGACGCGTTGAACTTCTCGGCCTGATCTATGGCATCGTTTCCAGTGAGGGCGTCTCCGACGAAAATTATGAGGTCTGGTTTGGCCACTCTCTTTATCTTCTCCATTTCGGCCATCAGATTTACATTGGTCTGCATTCTACCAGCGGTATCGATAAGCACGACATCCTTTCTATGTGCCCTGGCATACTCTATCGCATCATATGCTACAGCGGCTGGATCCCCCCCGGGTTTGTGTTTGACGAGCTTCAGGCCCAAGTTCTCGCAGTGTTTCTCCAACTGCTCTATTGCGCCCGCTCTGAAAGTGTCGCTTGCCGCGACCATAGAGGTATGGCCCTCTTTCTTTAACGCCCAAGCGAGCTTGGCTATGGTCGTAGTTTTACCGCTCCCATTAACCCCGACGAACATTATGATCAGGGGCTTTCCCTTCACGATCATTTTCCCTAGATCTATATCTGGCTCTATTAAGATTGAATCTATGGCTTTTTTTAGACTTTTATCCACGAGGTGGGAGACATGCATTCCCAATCCCACCCTCTTGTCGAGAAGATCGTCTATCACGCCATCCCTGAGCTCCTCAACCACCGGTAGAGCTACGTCGGACTCGAGCAGGCCCATTTCGAAGTCGCTCCAGAGACTTTCAAGCTTCAGGATGGTAAGGCGCTTTAATCCTCTACCACCCTCTTCCGCAACCTCCTCGTCAGCCCTTTGCTGAAAAGATTTGATTTTCTCTTTTAGTCTCTGAAACATCTGCCGACTCTAAAACTGCTGACCCTGGATCAGGCCCACCAACTTTGCGGCTTCGTCCTCTATAGCGCACAAATCTGAATCCACCTTCTTCTTGAGCTCTTCGAGCTTACTCCTTTTCTCTTCCAGCCCTTTTAGAACATCATCGAAGCCCTTGTATATATATACATCTCCACCTACGCGCAACAGCGCCCTGTCGTCGCTCTTGGCGTAGCCCCTTATGAATATCTCGGTTCCAACTGGTATCAATATCTCCTCCGACTCCTTAATGCCTTTGTAGGAAGATACCGTCTCGATAGCCTGTTTCGCATCGTTGATGGACAGGGATATCAGTGCCGACTGATTGGCCATAGCCTCCATCTGAGACTGGTAGACCCTGAGGAGCTGTAGCGCCTCAGATCTTTGCTCTACCATCGTTCTTTCACCTTCCATTTTCCTACTCTAGTCGCCACGACTAAATAAAACTTCCTCTATCCTTCCCAGTTCCATTCCAGTCGTAGATTTGCCAGCGATTGCACCTTTTGAGTTGGACACTATACCGGCCCCCACGTACTCCGATCCCCCGTTCACCGTTCCAAGCTCAACCCTCATCGATAAGAAATCTGTTATGGTATCCAGCTCATAGCCCATTATCTTCGGCGATGTGATCAATCCGTTATCGGACATCGTACTGACGGAGCCTAAAATCTCCATGTTCGCTATCGATGTCTCGATGAGTTCTACCCCCATTACATTCTGGATCATATCTTTGGTCTCTTCAGCTATGTTCGGACCGACGAGCCCCTTCTTCTCGCCGACAAGAAGTATGTTCCCGGCCGCGTTTGGTCCGGTCGTGATATAACCAACGTTTAACCCGAGTGATTCGAGAACTTTTTTCTCTTCGCTAGAGGCGAGATCAGGAACTATGATTCCCTTTGAGTTCATCGCCGTGAGGCTACCCACGATTGAGGTGGAGCAGACGGAGATCTTTTTAACTTCTACATCCAGAACGTCTTCATAAACCCTGCAGACGTGGTTTGAAGCGCTTTTAGACAAAAGAGCTATTCTATCGTTAACGCTCGAGAAGACTCCCATCCATGGGCTGCGCTCTATCTCAAGCCTCTCTATCTTCTGAGGCATGTTCGATGTTCGAGCTCTCCTCCCCTCCCTCTTCTTTCTCTTTCTCTCCCTCTTTTTCCATCTTTTCCTCTTCTTCTAATTCTGCCTTCTCCTCCACGATCTCTGAGATGAGTTTTACCTCTACAAGATCCTCGCTGAACTTGCTGACCTTTACCCTTACCCTCGATGGCGGCTTCTCGATGCCCCTCCTCCAGATCAACTCGTTGACCGAGGAATCTATCCACACCGATTCCTCCCCGACTCCCATGTTTTTCGCCACGAAAGATCTTACCTCTTTGATAGCTCTAGGGGCCCTCTTCCATCTGGGGCATTTGATCCTCAGTGGTATCGTGTATATCCTCTCTCCTTCAACCTCAGCTGCCATTGCCACCTCTTTAGATCTTGAGCGAACCCCTTCTCCAATGCCTTCGCCTAGGATGCCTCAGGAAGTTCCTGTTCGTCCTCAGCATAACCCATCCTGGTACCCTTCTATTCGACTTATAAGCCTTGCAGAGCTTAACTTTCTTGCTCAACGCCTTGTTTCTCGACATCGCTCCACCTACTTGTGTTTAAACCTTATCTTTGGCTCTCTCCTCTTTGGGATGGCCATCTTCAGCAGTCTCTTGAGAGTCTCATCATCGATAACCTTGTCCAATCTACCACTACTGGCTAGAGCTATTATCTGATCCTCCACGGCCCTAGCGAGCTCGGGCCTCGCCAACCTCAAATTGCCCAGCCTCTCCCTCGCCTCTGGGGTGAGATATGCTCTAAGGATCCCCGCCCTCTCAGTCTCATATTTCTTCCCCTCTTCCTCGCTTACTTGAGACTGGAGTTCAGCGAACTTTCTCCTCCTTATCTCTTCCAGCTCGTCATCCTCCACCATGAGCGACCTCCTCGGCGCAACCCTCCAACAGCGTTTTGCCCTTTCCCGTTATAATCCTCCCCCTACGGCTCTTTTCGAGATAGCCAAGTTCGGTCAGTTGCTGGAGAAGATGTCTTATTATCGATCGGCTTCCCTTCCCTGCCCGGTATGGCTTGCTCCCCCTGTCCACTTTACCCCCATACTCAGAGGCCAGCCTCTCGGTTCCCAGAGGGCCTTTAAGATAGATCTTCCTCAGAACTGAAGCTCCTCTTATCCACCACCAATCCTCTTGCACTGGGGGCCTTTCCTTGTGTACGCCTGTTTTGACGTACCCAGCCCATTCTGGAGGGTCCATCTCTGGCTTCAACTTTTCAGCCACGCGCGTAAGCAAGGGTTCTGGCTCTACATCTTGGATATTCAATGATAGCTGCAGAGTCAAACGTATATTTAATAGTTTTCGTTCGTCTTCGAGCTGTCCACTTTTATTTTAATCCTGACCTCCCTATCCGCCTCGCCTATGTGCCCACAACCGTGTAGTGGGGAGATTACACCTCTAACGATGTTAAATATCACGTCCGTCACAAAGGGATTGGTCGGGGTTTTTCTCCCGTCAACGTATAGGAGCACCTTTTTTTTTCTTTTGCCTTTCTCGCCGAGTTCCTCTAAAGCTTTGATAATGGCTTTTAGCTCCTGCCCCTTTTCTACTACCTGGCTATCACCTCCCACCCTGAGTTCTAAAGTGTCTAGATCGAGTTCCACATCTCCTATCCTCTGGCTGGAAAAAGATTCTACTATTATAGGATCCAGCTCCGAATTGGAAACCGCCCTGATAAGGTCTGTGCCCCTCGCAAGATCGATCGAGCTGCTGATGAAAAGGGCGGTCTCCCCCTCTCCGATCAAGCAAACCAACGGGGCGCCAGCATCTTTGTATCTGTAGCTATCCTTTCCTTCGGTATCTATGGAGGCCATGGAGTGCTTTATTACTCCCGTCTTCATCCCTTTCTCATCGAGCTTCCTGATTAATTCCTCAATGAGGGTTGTTTTGCCCGTTTTAGAGCTTCCCTTTATGTGTATGAGCATATTATATGATCAATAGATTACTATATAATCGTCACCGTTATTTTCTCAGCTCTCTGGCGATGTGGCCAAGCTCCGGAACGATCAGGCGTTCCATAGCGAGCTTCACCCCATCCGGTGAACCAGGCATGCAAAACACCACCATCCCATCCCAGATCCCGGCAGTAGCTCTGCTCATCATGGCGCTGCTTCCTATACTATCATAACTCAAGCGGCGGAAAAGCTCCCCAAATCCTGGGATTTCCTTCTCCATCACTTTTTTAAGCGTATCGACCGTCACGTCCTTTTTTCCCATTCCCGTGCCCCCGCTTATGAGCACGATCTCCGTCTCCAGCTCGGCGAAGTTCTTCAGAGATTCCAATATCTGGTTTTGGTCATCTTCGACGATCGCATAGCAAACGATGTCGCCTTTACCCTTGAGTTGTTGGGCGATCCACTTTCCCGAAAGATCTTCTTTCTGGCTCCTGGAATCGCTGACAGTAAGAATGGAGCACCGGGGTTTCAGACCCTCCGCTTCTTTTTTATGATTTTCTACTCCCATCTTTACACCTTTCTCTTCTCTACCACACTTATCGAATCGATCTCGGTGAAAGGATATTGGCCATTCTCATCTTTTTCCGCATATTTTACCATGTCCCAGATCGTCAGCAAGGCGACGCTAACTCCGGTTAAAGCCTCCATCTCCACCCCAGTTCTGTAATCCGCTTTGACCGTGCATTCGCACTCCACCCCATCCTCCAAAACGGAGAAGGAGATGCCCACCGACTCGATAGGGATAGGGTGGCAATAGGGTATGATGTCCCAGCAGTTTTTCACCGCTAAAGTGCCGGCGATCCTTGCCGTCTCGAAGGGATCTCCTTTTTTCGTCTTGCCCCCCTTCAATAGGGTTAGCGTATCTTCCCTCAGTTTTATTCTACCCCTAGCTTTTGCTCTTCTCGAGCTGGGTTTTTTGTCCGATATATCTATCATATTCCGAGGACCAGAACGGTTTTCTCCTATTTATCCCCTCCCTAAGAGCTTTTTCCAATCCCCCTAGCCCATTAATTTGAAAGGCGGTCAAACCGTCGACAAGGTTGTCGTTGCGCATGAGGCAGGGTTTTATTTTTCCGTCAGAAGTTACCCTTATCCTCCTGCAGTTTCGGCAGAACTCCGAGTTGTGCATCGGCTTCACGACCTCGACCTCCGCACCATCTATGAAATATTTTTTTCTGTTTTGCATTTTTCTTACATTTATCCTTGTGGCCTTTGAACTCAGCATCTCTTCAATCTCGCTGAGATCCAGGAACAGATTATCGAATTCAGAGCTGTAAAGGGGCTGCAGCTCTATAAGCTGGAGGATGCAGCCGTTGTCTTTAGAGAAGCGGATCATGTCCGGAATCTCGGACTCGTTAACGTTTTTCAATAAAACCATGTTTATCTTTATCGAGTCAAAAAATTCAGAAGCTTTTTTGAGATTCTCAATTATCTTGCTTACTCTAATTTTTCCACTAGTGATCTTGCGGTAGAGATCCCCATCAAAAGAATCTAGACTTACGTTTATCCTGTTTAAACCCGCCCTCGAGAGGGATCGAGATTTTTCTTGCGAGAGAAGGGTGCCATTGGTCGTCATCGAGACCTCATCCATCCATTTGGCTCCTATGCGAACTATTTCCTCAAGATCCTCTCTCATCAAGGGCTCTCCGCCGGTGATCTTGAGCTTTTTGATGCCATAAGAGGGGCAGATGGACATCAAAGACGAAAAATAATCGAGAGGTAGCTCCCCCGCGCCCTCACAACCCTCCCTATGGCAATATATGCAGTTCAGGTTGCATCGCTGGGTGATGCTAACTCTTATCCCCGTTAGATCCATATGTCAATAGATCAAATGGAATATTTAAGCTCTTTTCCTTTTTTTTGCACTGCAGCTGGATCTAATTCACCAGCTCCTTCGCGATCCCGTATGCTTTATCGTAATCGAAAACCCCTTTGGGAGATTCGATCGCTTGTTTAAAGAGTGCGGCTTCAACCCGATTTTTTAACCCCCCTATGGTCAGCGCCCCTATCCCAAAAACGTTTGGAAATATCTCATCCCCATCTGCATTGGAGGCCAGTCCCTCGATCCCCGATGGCAACACGGCATTTACATCGGCAACTATCCTGCACTCTTTTCCATAGTTCTCTAGAATGTCGCGCGTGAGAAGCTGAACGCCAGAAGCTCCGGCTGCCAATATAATGATGGCCTCCTTTATCGCTTTTCCGACTTCTTCGGATGTGTGTGCCTTGACCCCTCTAACTCTCTCATCTCCCATCTCTTCATTTACCCTCTCCGCTATTGAGGAAGCTCTCTCGGGACTGCGGGAAGTGATCGTAACCTTCGCCCTCTCCTGTGCGAAAATCCTGGTAGCCGTCAGCCCAACGGCCCCCGTGCTGGCCAACACCGTGATCGTTTTGCCTCTCAGTTCTCCAAGCCCTTTCTTAACTGAGATCTCAAGGGTCTTCGCGACAGCCGCAGAGGCCGTCGTATAACCCCCCTTGGGATCCACGATTATAGAAATCTCAAAAGGAGGGAACATGCTTCCCTTTGCCGCCTCTAAGATTTTTAGCGCCTCCTCCATGTCTGAGCCGCCGATGAAGAGCTTGGTGTGCTTCGCCCCTTCGGGCCCTCTGGGGAATATAGCATCCTGGACTATCTTTCTCGCGTCCTCCGCCTTCACATCGCTGTAGCTCAGGATATGCGCGTTGGGATATAGGTCAATAGCTGTCAAAATGTCAAATGGGCTGACATGCTTATCCGCGTCCAGAAAGATGATGACGATTCCATATGGCATATGCTTAGATCACGCTGCAGATTATAAAAGCCATCTCCAAGATAAACTCAAAAAGGTAGGAAAAAACTAAGCGAAGGGGTGCTTAGCTCCTTCCTTCTTTTCCAGCACTTCGTCTATCGAGGGTTCATTTGCCATCGCTCTCTTTATCGCCAGTTTGGTCGCCTCATAGTTGTAATCATATATCTTTTTCTTGTCGCTGGCGTCCCATTCGATGAAGACCGAGACTATGATGAGGATATCTTCAGCTTTCTCCTTCGGTAGGACTCCCTCCCCAACGGAATCGGCAACTGCCTTGGCTACAGCCGCCTGAGCTGGCCCGAACATCAGTATGGCTTGATCCGCGTTCTTGATCGTGACCTTGTTAATCATCAGCGTTGCCGGCTTTGGCTGAAGGTTTGGCTCCAATACCGCTAAAAGGGGAGTGTGCCCCTCCCGCGGCGAGGCGAGTGAGTTCATAAAAGCGTAGTCGACAGCTCCACCTTTGGGTCCTATAACCAGATCGATATGTGCAATTTCCGCACCTTCTCCAACGAGCGCTTCGCCAGTCAAACTTTTATCTACAACCATATCCTGCCTCCTTACCTTGACGATGCGAAGAATATTGCCCACAATTTAAAGTTTGTGAATGGGCTAACGGAAATCACTTTATCCCTCAAGCATATATGATGGTTATCTTGGATAAAAAATTGCTGGGAAAATTGGAAAATCTCAGAGACATCATGTCTCGATACGGTAAAGTGCTGGTGGCCTTTTCCGGCGGCGTAGATAGCACTCTTTTGCTTAAGATCACGAAGGAGGTTCTAGGAGATAGGGTAATGGCCTGCACCTTCAAGGGCGCGCTCTTTCCCGATCTGGATGATGCTTCGAAAATCGCTGAAGATATGGGGGTAGAGCGCCGTATTGTGGAGTTAAATCTCCTTGAAGACAAAAATTTCACTTCCAATCCGAAGGATAGGTGCTATTACTGCAAGAAGAAAGGAGTGCTAGCACTGCTGGACATCGCGAACAGACTAGATATCCCCGTTATTTTATATGGCACCAACTACAGCGACTCTTTTGAACACAGGCCCGGGTCTAAAGCACTCGAAGAATCCGATAGGGTAAAACAGCCCCTTCTCGAAGCCAGGATTACCAAGGAGGAAGTGAGAGCTATAAGTAAAGAAATGTGCCTACTCAACTGGAATAAGCCCTCCTCTCCATGTTTAGCGACTAGGATACCATACGGCGAGGAAATATCGGAGGAAAAGCTCGATAGGATAAGAAAGGCTGAAAAATTTCTAAGGGGGTTCTGCAGCGGTCAGATAAGAGTGAGAAGTCATGGGGATGTAGCAAGGATAGAGGTGGAAGAATCCTGCCTCGGTGTATTGTCAAGGGAGAGAGAAAAAGTCTCATCAAGCCTAAAAAAGTTGGGATTTACCTACGTAACCCTTGATTTGGAGGGTTACAGAAGAGTAGATTCATGACCTATTGCCAGTTATATAAGCAAAAAATATATACAGATCTGTGCATTGTACCGCCGTGATAAGGTGGCAAAAATCGCTGTCCTCGGTGGTTGTGGAGCTGTGGGAAGCGTCGCAGTTAAAACGCTCGCATCCCTTGATGAGTTCTCAGAGATCGTTATCGGCGACCTCAATATCGAGAAGGCAGGGGAACTCGTCTCCACGTTAGGAGAAAAAGTTTCGGCTGTTGAGGTAGATGCTAACAGTCTGGACAGCATTAAAGAAGTGATTAAAGGCTCGGATGTTGTACTGAACTGCGTTGGGCCGTTCTATAGGTATGGGCCGACGATCTTGAGGAGCGCGATCGATTCGGGCATAGATTACGTCGATTTGTGCGACGACGTCGATGCCACAGAGAAGGAGCTAGCGATGGGCGAAGATGCCAAAAAAGCGGGCATCTTGGCCCTGATAGGGATGGGAAGTTCTCCTGGGGCCACTAACTTGCTCGCAAAATTTGCCGCAGATCAATTGCTCGATGAGACCGACTCCATCGATATTTTCCATGCCCATGGTGGAGAGCCAGTAGAAGGGGAAGGGGTCATCGCCCACAGATTTCACAGCATGTTGACGGATATCCCCATGTTCCTCGATGGGGAACTGAAGTACGTGAAATATTTTGGGATGGATGGAATAGCTCTCCGATGTATATTTGATTTCCCCGTGTTAGGAAAAATTCCGGTATACCCTTACCCACACCCAGAGCAGATGACAATCCCTATGCATATCAAGGTGAAGAGGGTTACGAACAGGGGGACCGTTCTGCCCAATGAGTACTATGATCTGACAAGGGATCTGTGCAGATTGGGGCTTTCCAGCAAAGAACCCATTGATGTGAGAGGGCAAAAAATGGTCCCATACGATTTTGCTGTCGCCTACCTCATCAGGGAGAGGGAGAAAATCCTGAAAGAAACGGGCTTTGGCACACAGCGCGGCTGCTGTTCAGTAGTCGTAAAGGGGAAAGAAGATGGGAAATACAGCGAATACAGGTTTCACATGGCATCCAAGAGCCAGGCACTGGGGGAAGGCACGGGTATCCCTGCAGTTATAGGTGCGATCCTGATGCATCGCCATAAGATCTCGGGAAAAGGGGTATCGCCTCCCGAAGGATGCTTAGACCCCATCGAGTTTATCGGCCTTGTCTCAGAGGTCATGAAACTGGTTGAGAAAAAAGAAGGTGGATTTGGGGGAGTCATGGTGGATAAGGTGGATGAGAAGGGTAACGTAACGAAGATGGATATATGATTTTTCCATTCCAATATTTCGAGAAAGTCGAGGAACGAAGATGATGGCAGGGAAAGAATATGTTCTCGCGATCGATCACGGTACATCGGGGGTAAAGACCGCGGTGGTCTCTACTTATGGCGAGGTGATCGATTTCGAATATGAGAAGACCCCTATCCATTTCTTGCCAAATGGCGGCGCAGAACAGGACCCGAATGACTGGTGGAATGGCATCATAAAGACCTCCAAAAGGTTGCTTCAAAAAGATGTCGTTCCCGTCGAAGACATCGCTGCGATATGTGTATCAAGCACCTGGTCCAGTACTGTCGCTGTTGATGATGAGGGAGTTCACCTTATGAATTCGCTCACCTGGATGGATTCCAGAGGTGCCCCTTACGTGAAGGAGGCTATGCGAGGTTTCCCAAGTATCGCTGGTTATGGCCTATCGAATCTCTTGAGGTGGATTCCGAAGACAGGAGGAGGACCTGAGCTATCCGGAAAAGATGACATCGCCCATATCCTGCTCACAAAATATGAGTACCCTGACATCTATGAAAAAACGCACATGTTTCTGGGAAGCAAGGATTATCTAAACCTGAGATTAACGGGAAAATTTGCGGCTTCGTATGATTCCATTATGCTTTTCTGGGTTACGGATATCCGGAACGTCAACGATATCCACTATGATGATAAGCTGATAAAGAGGTTGAAGATCGACAGAAGTAAATTGCCCCCTTTGAAAGCGTCTACAGATGTTTTGGGCACGGTCTCCAAATGTGTGGCAGAGGAACTCGGGCTCAACCCGGACGCAAAGGTCGTTATGGGTTCTCCGGACCATCAATCCGCCTGTGTTGGTTCCGGTGCGGTCAGGGATTTTGAAGGCCATATTTACATCGGTACCTCTTCCTGGATTGAATGCATCGTTCCATTCAAAAAAGCGGATGCTCTTCACTCCATCGCATCGCTGCCTACCGCAATTCCAGGAAAGTACCAGTGTATCGATGAGCAGGATATCGCGGGGGGTGCCCTCTCATTTTTGGTGGACATCTTTCGGGACAATTCTAAGCCTCTCGACACATATAAATGTCTCGATGAGATCGCGGAGCGGGTACCAGCTGGGAGCGATAAATTGATTTTTACGCCTTGGCTCAATGGGGAGAGAACTCCGGTTGATAGTACCTCCCTGAGGGCGGGTCTCTACAACATCTCTAAGACAACTAACAGTGATCACATCGTACGGGCCGTCTTCGAGGGGGTGGCATACAACACGAGATGGGCTCTGAATTATGTAGAGAAATTCATCGGGAGAAAAATGAATCCGATAAATATCGTAGGAGGTGGTGCCAAATCCGATGTTTGGTGCCAGATCTTTGCGGACGTGATGAACAGGGAGATAAGACGGGTGAAAAACCCGATGCAGGCAAACGCACGCGGTGCCGCATTCATCGCATCCGTTGCTTTGGGGCATATCACATTTGATGACATCCCAAAATTGGTTCGATACTCAAATGTATTCCATCCAAATCCAGAGAATAGAGAAACATACGATGGGTTGTTTAAAGAATTCTTACAAATTTATAAAAATAACAGAGCGATGTATGAACGTTTGAATTAGATTCAAATAGCGATATAGAGCATTTTACGTAGGTGCAACATTTATAGTCTGAACCCATTTTCCTAGCAGATGTCGGAATCGAAGATCAGAAGGCTGTTGGAGGATTTTAAGACGGGCAAGGTGGAAATAGAGAGAGTCATCGCTGAGATCAGGGATCTGCCCTACAAGGATTTATCCGAAGCAAAGATAGATACTCATAGATCCATAAGGAGGGGTTTTCCGGAAGCTATCCTCGCCAAGGGCAAAACTCTAGAACAGATCGAGGAGATCGTCAAGGGTTATCCGCCCCACGAGGATGTGGTTATAACCAAGGCCAGCGAAGAAGTGTATCGATCGGTCAACGCTATTGAGGACATTGCTGAATACAGAAAAGAGGCGAAAATAATAGTGATACGGAGAGGGAACCCCATTGAAAAGGTGGGAAAAGTGCTGGTGATATCGGCCGGAACCTCAGACATCCCAATCGCCGAGGAGGCTACGGTCACCGCGGAGCTCATGGGGAGCAATGTGGGCAGGCTGTACGACGTCGGTGTGGCAGGGATCCACAGACTTTTCGACAGGTTGGAGGAGTTGAGGGAGGCGAGAGTATTAGTGGTCGTTGCGGGAATGGAGGGCGCCCTCCCAAGCGTGGTGGGCGGATTGGTAAGTGCGCCGGTGATTGGCGTGCCCACAAGCATTGGATACGGTTCAAGCTTTTCAGGGCTTACAGCTCTTTTGAGCATGCTCAATAGCTGCGTGCCTGGCGTGCTGGTCATGAACATAGATAACGGTTATGGGGCGGGTTACGCGGCGAGCGTTATCAACAGGATGGTTGTATGAAAACTGTATATTTCGACTGCTTCGCGGGCTTAAGCGGAGATATGGTCCTGGGCTCTCTCGTCGATTTAGGCGCGGATTTTGACGAGCTGAAAGAGATCTCTTTCGGCGCTAAAATAAGCCGTGAAAAAGTGAAAAACGGGATAACGGCTACCAGAATAAGGGTTTTACCGGAGAAGGAGCCCCACCGGACCCTCAAGGAAGTCATAAAAATGCTCGATGATGCGCCACTGGACCAGGATATAATTGAAACATCGAAGGGGATATACCGATCGCTGGCCGAGGCGGAGTCAAAGATCCACGGTGAGGATATAGACAAAATAAAATTCCACGATGTGGGGGCAATTGACGCGATGGTAGAGATTACTGGCTCGGTTTGGGCGCTTAAAAAATTGGATGTGGGCAACGTATATTCATCCCCCATACCTCTGGGTGGGAAAGGGCAAGGAGAGCGGACCGAGGCAGGCCATCACGGATTCCCCATCCCATCTCCGGCCACCTTAGAACTTCTGGCCAGGAGAAAAGTACCAGTATACTCCAAAGGGGTGCCCTATGAGCTGACAACCCCTACCGGGGCCGCCATCATAACCAATTTGGCCAGAGATTTTACCACCGTGCCCTCTATGACCCTCGATAAAGTGGGATATGGGGCGGGGAGCAGGGAGACTGAGCACCCAAACGTTTTGAGGGCGATACTCGGTGCAGAGCGAGGAGGGTTGGAGGAAGAGGTCAGAGTGATCGAAGCTGACATTGACGACATGAATCCCGAATTGTATGAGCATCTGACCCAGGTGCTGCTGGAGAAGGGAGCGAAGGACGTTACCCTCGCCCCTATTCACATGAAGAAAAGCAGGCCAGGCATCAGTCTAAAGGTTTTATCCCCTCTTGATAGATATCAAGAGCTACTTGAAGAGATATTCCTACAGACGACCACTCTTGGAGTTAGGGTTAGCGAAGCGAGGCAGGTAAGGCTACAAAGGGAGCTCACCACCGTAAAAACTCCCTGGGGGGAGGTGAAGGTGAAGATAGGAAAGTTAGGAGATATGCTGGTCAACATAGCCCCGGAATATGATTCGTGTAGAAAGATAGCCTTAGAGAAAAACGTCCCTCTGAAAAGGGTTTACGAAGTCGCGGTAAGCGAAGCCCTGCGATCCCTGGGTTAGGAAATTGCAATCTGTCATGGTTATAGGGGCGAACACGCGCCCAATAGTAAAGTCGGCCAAAAAACTGGGGATGAAAACTATAGCTCTGGACCGCTTTTGTGATCTAGATCTGGAGGCCGATGTATCAATTTCAACTAGAGGTTTCACTCGAGAAGAATTGCTGGAGCTTGCCGTTAAAATCATCGACGGGCACGATGTTGACGGGGCATTATTGATATCCGGGGCTGAGCACTATGGTTTAGTAGAGGGGCTGAGAAAAAAGGTAAAGATATGTGGGAATGATATGCCAACGATAAGGGCTTGCGAAGACAAAATCAAGCTGTTCAAACTGGCAGACGAGCTCGGGATCCCTCACCCTAGGACCCTCCTCGTTAAAAACGAAGGAGAGGCTTTAGATGCTCTTGAAGAGCTGGACGGAAGAGCGGTGTTTAAACCGGCGTATGGGGGTGGGGGCATTGGTATAAGTTGTGCATGCTCACCACTTCAGGTTGAGGCTTCTTTCAATACGGCAAGGGCACATGGCGATCGCAAAACGGTCTATGTGCAGGAATACGTCAAGGGGGTGGATGCGAGCGTTTCCGTGCTGTCAAATGGGGAGGAGGCGAGATATTTAACCGTAAACGAACAGATAATAGGGGACAAAACCCTTCGCACGCCTTGCCCATTTGGTTACTGCGGCAACGTGGTCCCAATTTACGAAATTAAAGATCTGGAGCTGGTGGCCGACTACTCGGAGTTGATCTGCGGTGAGCTTGGAGTAAAAGGTTCGAACGGATTGGATTTCGTCTTGTCCGATAAGCCCTATCTGATCGAGATAAATCCGAGATTCCAGTCCACCATAGATTGCGTGGAAAAGGTGTTGAGTATAAATTTAGTGGAAGAGCATCTCAAGGCATGCGAGGGAGTTTTAAAAAATTATGGAAAGCCACGGGGGTACGGAGCAAAACTCATCCTGTATGCGGGATCTGAGTTAGTAGCTCCCGATCTGGGGGGTTTTCCGATAGTCGACGTGCCCGTACCGGGAAGCATCGTGGAGGGGCCCATCTGCAGCGTCCTGGAATTTGGAAAGACTGAAAAAGAGACGTTGAGAAAATCATACGCGGTTGCACGGGAGATTTACCATCGTATAGATAGTCAAAAAGTATAGATAGCGATTTGCCATTTGAACTCGATAATCTCCACTTCGACGGTTTCCCTCACACTGATGAGTAGAGGCAAATCTTTTTTGAGCGGACCCGTTATCGTTATCGTGGGCTTTATCCTGATCACGGGTCGCACGCTAAGACAGGGCACATCTCTCCACCTGGGAAAAGGGAGCGACGAGTACAGGATAGAAGTTACCACTGTCGAACTGAGCGAGCACTCCATGAAAAAGTTGGGCCTCAGAGAAGGGGATAAAGTCAGGATAAAGAGCGCGCATGGCTCTATAAAGGCGATCTGTAGAAGATCAAATTTGCCTTCTGAGGTAGCCTTCATGTCGTGCGGATACCGGGCCAACTTGCTGATTGGATCTGACACGGAAGGCACAGGCATGCCCAGCTCTAAAGGGATCATGGTTGAGATAACCAGGGAGACGGAGGAAGAAGATGAAGTTTGAGCACGTGGTTTGCCCCCTCTGCGGATGCCTGTGCGACGACCTGGAGTTGATCGTAGAGCGGAACGAGGTGATATCGACTAAAAACGCCTGCGCCCTCTCGAGAAGCATGTTTTTAAACCTGAATGCGGACCTGGCCAAACCTCTTATAGAAGGCAAAGAAACTGGAATTGAGGCCTGCGTAGATAAAGCGATCGGGATAATCTCAAAAGCAGATTACCCTCTTGTATATGGTCTAGCATCGACGGAATCCAACGCACAGAGAAAAGCGGTGGAGCTAGCGGAGCTGTTGGGCGGGGCGATCGATTCCACATCATCCATATGCCATGGCCCGACCGTTCTTGGAGTACAGATGATGGGGGAGGTAACGTGCACTCTGGGAACCATCATGAACCAGGCCGATCTCGTCGTCTTCTGGGGGTCCAATCCCGTGGATGCACATCCCCGACATTTGACGCGCTACTCGCTGACTCCGAGGGGGCTGTTCACCCCACGGGGAAGGAAGGGCAGGAGAATGATAGTCGTAGACGTTCGGGAGACAAAGAGCTCAAAACTAGCCGATCGTTTTATTCAGTTGAAACCGGGAACGGATTTCGAAGCCCTTTCTTCGCTTAGAGCGCTGATTAAAGGTGAAAAAATAGACATCGATCCCGAGCTTAAAGAACTGGCGGAGGAAATGAAGAGCTGCGAGTTCGGCGCCCTTCTATTCGGACAGGGCCTTACTATGAGTAACGGTAAAAACATGAACGTTAACGCCGCCCTCGCGCTGGTAAGAGATCTCAATCAACACACGAAGTTCGCGATCTTGCCCATGCGAGGGCATTACAACGTGACCGGCGCTGATATGGTATTCACCTGGCAGACTGGTTACCCTTTCGCTATCGATTTCAGCCTTGGATACCCTCGCTATGGCCCTGGAGAGTTCTCGGTCGTGGATCTTCTCTCTCGAAAGGAGGTGGATGTGGCCCTGATAATCGCTTCAGACCCCGTTTCAAGTTTGCCAGCTCAAGCTTCCAGTTACCTTTCAGAGATAGATACCATTGTTATAGATCCCAACAGGAGCATGACCTCTGAGATAGCTAGGGTGGTAATACCCACGGCAAGAGCTGGAATAAGTGCCGAGGGCACCGCTTACAGGATGGATGGCGTGCCCATACGTTTAAAAAAGGTTCTAAAATCGCCTTATCCATCGGATTATGAGGTTTTGTGCAAGATAGTTAACGGTGTTATAGATGGAAGATCTAAAGATAGTTAACGGTATTGTATACGACCCACTAAATGGGATAGATGGCGAGCGCCTAGATATACACGTGAGCGGGGGGAAAATCGCTGAGAGGGCTAAAGCACAAAGGGTAATAGATGTCAAGGGCATGGTCGTGATGCCTGGCGGAGTCGATATCCACTCGCACATCGCTGGGCCCAAGATAAACATGGGGAGGAGGTTAAGACCCGAGAACCATAGAACCGCCCCCGTCCCAAAAACGGATGTGACCAGAGCAGGGGTAGGCGGTGGTTTATCCTCGACGTTCGTAACGGGTTACAGGTATGCGGCGATGGGCTACACCACTGTTATGGAGCCCGCGGTTCCCCCCCTGATGGCTAGACATGCGCATGAAGAGCTAAACGATATCCCTATGGTGGATAAGGGTTGTTACGTTCTGATGGGGAACAACGAGTACATAATCAGCCATATCCATGAGTTGAATAAAGTGGAGAACTACGTCAAATGGCTCTTAAATGCTGCAAAGGGATATGCGATAAAAGCCGTTAACCCATGCGGTTCAGACAACTGGAAGTGGGGGGAAAACGTGCATGGTTTGGGAGAAAAAGGGGTAAAATTCGATGCGACTCCCAAAGAGATGATCACGACCCTCTCGGAGGTAAATAAACGGTTGAAACTGCCACATCCCCTACACCTTCACACCATCGATCTAGGGGTGCCAGGAAATTATGAGACAACATTGGAAACTCTTGAGATGTTGAAAGGAAAAAGAGCGCACCTCACACACCTTCAGTTCAACTGCTACGGCGGATCCAGTTGGAAGGATCTATCCTCGGAAGCGGGTGGGATCGCCGAGAAAGTCAACGACTCTAAGATAACTGTAGACTCTGGCCAGGTGATTTTCGGCGACGTCACCACCATGACCGCGGATGCCCCCTGGCAGTACAGGCTGTACCGCTTATCGGGGAACAAATGGGTTAACAACGACGTGGAAGTCGAGTGTGGGGGCGGCATCGTGCCCTACAGGTACAGAAAAAAGAACTCAGTTAACGCTACCCAATGGGCGATCGGTCTTGAGTTGCTTCTGATGATAGAGGACCCATGGCGCGTTTATCTATCAACCGACAACCCCAATGGGGGTAGTTTCACCAGCTACCCATACATAATAAAGCTGTTAATGGACAAAAAATTCAGGAAGGAGGAGTTGAGCACCCTCCATCAAAACGCGAGCAGTACTTCCCTGCCGGATATCGATAGGGAGTACACTCTGGGTGAGATAGCTACTATCACGAGAGGTGCAACGGCTAAATCCTTGGGACTAAAAAACAAAGGACACTTGGGGGTGGGAGCTGATGCTGACATCGCGATCTACCCTCTAAAAGAAGACATAGCGAAGATGTTCTCTAAAGCTAGCTACGTGATAAAGGATGGGGATCTGGTCGTGGGTAAAGGAAAGATAATCTCCGAAAAATACGGAAAAACATTCATGTTGGATTTCAAAGAGAAGGTAGAGCCCGATCCCGATGTTCGCGAGTTCTTCAAATATTACACGGTTGATATCGAAAACTATCCGGTCGAGATGGCCTATCTACCTAGATATGAGGCGATAAAATGTGGATAAACACTACGGAAATAGAGAATACTTTTGCTGAGGCATTCGTGATGTGGGGCGCTCGAGTGCTGGTAACTGGTAAAGATGAAAAGTGGGCCGAAGTGGGGGCGGAAGCGCTGACGGGTTTCGCCACATCTGTAATAGGCTGTGGTTGTGAAGCTGGGATTGAACGTGCAGTGAAAAGCGACGAAACACCAGATGGCAGGCCGGGGGTTAGTTGCCTGCTCTTTGCGAGAGGCAGGGAAGAGCTCGGCGACCAGCTCGTAAACAGAATAGGTCAGGCGGTCATGACAGCCCCGACCACCGCATGCTTCGATGCCTTGGAGGGCGATCAGAGAGTTCCCGTCGGCGATAAGCTCAGGTATTTCGGGGACGGCTTTCAGATAAGCAAACGCATAGGTGACAAAAGATACTGGCGAATCCCCGTCATGGAGGGCGAGTTCGTCGTTGAGGATAAATTCTCCATACAAAAAGGGGTTGGCGGGGGAAATTTCATTCTATTGAGCGAAGATCCCGATACGGCTTTAACGGCGGCAGAAAAGGCCGTAGAAGCCATCGGAGGGATGAAAAACGTTATCATGCCCTTTCCGGGGGGAATCGTCAGAAGCGGAAGCAAGGTCGGGGCAAAGTACAAATCGCTCGGCGCTTCTACCAACACCCCCTTTTGCCCGACCATTAAAGGTCTGGTTAAAACTCAACTCCCGGATGAAGTGAACACGGTTTATGAGCTTGTCATCGACGGACTGGATATTGAGAGCGTGAAAGGGGCAATGCGCTTGGGGATAGAGCAGGCATCCACCCCCGGAATTAAGAAAATCACCTCTGGCAATTATGGCGGTAGGCTGGGCAAGTACATGATAGCGCTTCAGGAGCTTTTTGGTGATGCTGATGGGTGAGGGGATAAAGCTCAGGTTACAAAAAGAATTCAACGTACCGGTAGATGCTCCATGCATAAGGCCCGATCTATTCAAAACGCTCGGCAATGAAAAGATAAAGAATCTAGATCTGCACGTCGGTAACAAGGTTAAGGGATTAAAAGACCTCTTCGAGGTGGAAGGGGAGTTCTCAGATGAGATAACCATAGACGGCGATCTTTCCAACTTCAAGGGGATTGGGCATAAAATGGAAAGTGGCAAGATAACTATTCGGGGGACCGTTGGCATGCACACGGGCGCTGAGATGAGCGGCGGCAAGATCATTATAGAAGGGAACGCCAGCGACTGGCTTGGGGCAGAGCTGCAGGGGGGGATGATAAGGGTTAAGGGAAATGCTGGCAATTTGGTGGGCGCTGGATACAGGGGAAGCAAAGTTGGTATGAGAGGGGGGATGATAATCGTCGAGGGCGGGGTGGGAAATGAGGTCGGGGCGCTCATGAGGAGGGGGACTATAGCAGTGGGCAATGCGGGCGATTTCACCGGTTGCTTCGCAACCGGGGGCTCCATATTGGTATGGGGCGATACAGGTGAAAGGACGGGCGCTTTCATGAGCAGGGGCACCATCGTTCTATACCATGAGCCAAAACTCTTGCCCACCTTCAAATACGGCTGCGCATACAACCCCGTTTTCCTGAGAATGCTTCTTAGATTGCTCTCAAATTGGGTCGATGTTGACCCCCAGTACATAACTGGCAACTACAAAAGATACAGTGGAGACATCACCGAATTGGGCAAGGGCGAGATTCTTATCTGGGTGGGATGAAATGGTATCGATAAACGGCAAAGCGTATGAGCTTGTGAGATGCATGATCGATAATGCTTCCGCCCTCGACATCAAAGTGGCCTTCCTTGAGAACGGCACCACGGTTATCGATGCGGGGATAAGAGCAGGAGGGGGGACTATAGCCGGAGAATACTTTTCAAGGGTATGCATGGGCGGTCTCGCTAAAATCGACCTGGATTGGCTGTCCTATGTCTCTCTGCCAGGGGTGGTCGTGTCCACGGACTTTCCTGCAATATCGTGTCTTGCTTCTCAGTACGCAGGATGGAGGATAGAGACGAAGAATTTCTTTGCCATGGGGTCTGGCCCCGCGAGGGCTCTCGCCCGGGTGGAGGATCTCTTCAACAAGATCGATTACAAAGACACCTCCGAGGTGGGAGTCATCGCTTTAGAGGGGAGAAAAATGCCGAATGAGGAGGTGGCCGATTTCATAGCCGCTAGGTGCAACGTCTCTCCCGGGAATCTATACATTCTGATAGCGCCCACAGCATCAATCGTCGGCTCGATCCAGGTCGTGGCTCGAGTGGTGGAGGCGGGAATGCACAAACTCGTTAATCTGGGATTTGATGTGAACGAAGTTCTGAGCGGTTTTGGAGTTTGCCCGATCCCGCCAGTGGGAAAAGACGACTTAGAGGCCATGTGCCTTACAAACGATTATGTTCTGTACGGATCGCGAACTTTCTATGCGGTTAGAGCCGGGGATGAGGAGATAGCAAACATCGTTGATAAGGTGCCGTCCACAGCTTCTCCCGACTACGGCAAGAGCTTCTCAGAGCTGTTCAGGGGAGATTTCTATCAGATGGATCCCATGCTGTTCGGCCCCGCGGAGATAACGATAAATAACCTCTCCAGTGGGAGATCTTTCCACGCAGGTAGGATAAACCCTAAACTGTTGGTGTAGAAGATGAGAATAGGTATATTGGCTTCCAGGAGGGATTGGCATGCCAACGCTTTGATCAATGCCTTAGAACGCAGAAGCGTTAGAGCTTCGTGTTTCTTGATAAAGAACTTCGTCGCAATGATCTCAGAAAGGAAGGGACGGGCCCTTTGTGAGGGGCACGTTCTCGAAGATTACGACGCGATCCTGGTAAGAACGATCCCGTTGGGATCGCTAGAGCAGATAATATTCAGGATGGACGTCCTGCACGGGCTTGAGGATAGTGGAGTAAAAATCATAAATTCGCCGGCGACCATTGAAAAGACCGTCGATAAGTATTACACATCCCTGATACTTGAGCGCAGGGGCATAGCAACACCGAAAACGACGGTTACCGAGAGCATGGATAAAGCTATGGAAGCCTTCAACGCTTATGGGGATATCGTCGTAAAACCCCTATTTGGGTGTGGAGGGAAAGGGATGGTGAGGATATCCGACGAGAATTTGGCTTATAGGACGTTTAGAGCGCTGGAGATGGGGAGGTATGTATACTACACCCAGGAATACATCGAACATGGGGATAGAGACATCAGGGTCTTCGTGGTCGGAGATAGAGCTATAGCATCGATGATAAGGGAGGGTAAAACGTGGAAGACCAATATAGCACAGGGGGGAAAGCCAAGATCCCTGGAGCTCACCGAAGATCTCAAAGATTTGAGCGTCAGCGCCGCCAAAGCGTTGGGGGCTGACTACTCGGGCGTGGATATCATAAAATCCGATAAATACTACGTTGTGGAGGTGAACTCTATGCCCGCCTGGGCAGGTCTGCAAAAAGTTAGCAAGAGAAATATATCTATTGAACTGGCCGATTACGTAATCGGGAAATTAAATTACCGTAACTCCGCTGTTTTAACCCATATGTAGTGCTTCCGGAAACAGAGAGATCATACGATGAGCTCGTTTTGGGATTTTAGCTAGATACTCTCTCCCATCCTTCTCCCTGATCAACATCACCTTAGAGAGTTCAAACAAAACCTCCTCTACAGATATTTTGCTCGTGAGGTCTTTTTCTCTCAACCTTTTCAATATGGAAAAATAGACCCTCATCGCTAAAAACGTGATGAAGAAATAGCCCCTTGTGCCCTCTGCGCTTTGAACATACATCTTATCAGATTCCAGTTGATTTTTCATCGCATCAAATGCCAGCTCAACGTCTTCTCTGCTCTTGTATAGATCGAATATCTCCATACCGTCTTTATTCAGGTCGGATATTATGCCGATGATACCTGCTACTCTCTTTTTCTCCTCGAACTCCTTCATAGTGATCTTTTCTTTTTCAGCACTCCTTAACAGGGCGGTCTCCTCTCCGCCCCTTAGCTTGGGATCATCGAATATGTACAGATATCCGCGATCGATCTTCTTCTTACTCCATCTTATCGGCCTTTTTCGATATGAGAATATCCCCTTCCACCTCAACCATCTTAAATCTATATATGTGGAGTTCTTTCTTAACGGAACGACATAGTGAATCCCATCGTTTTTGAACTGATCAAGCAGTTTGTATGAGGAAAATCCCCTGTCCAATATAAATCCGATATTTCTCTTGGGATATCGGTTCAGGAAATCCCTGATGGTTGAGACATCCTTAATTGACCCATAGTACACCTCAACACTGACGGGTAGCTTATCGCCCGTTGAGAAAGCCATCACAACTCCGATCTGATCCACATACTCGTGATCAGCGTTATACCCCTTCTCAGCAAGTTTGATGTTCTGGGAGTATGTGGTTACTGCAGTAAGGTCATATAACAGGAAATCGTCGTTTGTGATGAGCTCTGAGAAGAGCTCACACCATAAGGACACCTCTTTGCCTATTTGATTCATCACCTGCGATACGTGTTTGGGGGAGAGGTTTACGTCCATCTGCAAAGATAGATAGAACCTCTCCCACTTTGAGGAATACAACCTTATAGGTTTTGGATCCAAAGCCTTGATAATGGCCAATGCAAGGATCTCCTGATAGTATGGGGTAAGCTGTTTAAGCGCTTCTTCGACGTCTTTCAGGAGGTGCCGGGCCAGGATACAGTTCCCGTATTCGAATATTTCTCTTCTCGATTCTGGAATGCCATCTCCTGGCTTCTTAAGTATGTAGGTGCCATCTGCTGTGATCCTGCCCATATACAATGTCTTTTTTATCGGCTTCTTTTTTGCCCTATCATACTCACTGGTTGATCTGTACACGTAGTATCCCCCTTTGATTGTTTTGATCTCGAAGTATCCCCTCTCCTCCTTCTTTATCCTTTCAAGGGTCTTTACGACCCTCGGTGGTATTTCTGCCATATGGGTTAATAGTAATGGGTTATCACTTTAAATAGTTTTGGAGCAGCGTGTAGGGATTTAGTCTAGACTGGATACAATGGCATTAAAAATAAGGGAGGG
>DACJ01000011.1:481-8871 GCA_002494765.1 Euryarchaeota archaeon UBA186 | reverse complement strand
GTTTCTCGCACCCCTTTACGATTGGTTTCCGATGAATAGGATGTTCCCATTCGATCTGAGTACTCAATTGAGCCCTCCAACTCAATATACTTCTTTTTGGCGTTCGCACGTGGGCTAGCAGAAACCTTGGATAGATTATATCCGCCTTTTCGGTGGGAAAAGGTATTTTCGTCACGTCACGAAGTTTGAAAGCGATCTACAGGAGATCTTTACTCAAATTCCTCGCCCGCTCTAGAAAGTACGCTGAGATGCCAATTTCTCGAAGATGATCGGGGACGCGGAAACGCTAAATAAAGAAACCATCATTCACCCACGTGAAAATAGTCGAGTGCGTGCCCAATTTCAGCGAGGGGAGAAGAGAAGAGGTCGTGGACGAAATAGTTAATGAAATAGCTCAGTCAGGAGTTAAAATATTGGATGTGGGAATGGATCCAGACCACAACCGCAGCGTTATAACTTTCGCAGGCGAGTCCGAAAAAGTGAAAGAGGGTGCTTTCCTTGGAGTGAAAAAGGCGAAGGAGTTGATCGATCTAAATTCCCATAAAGGTAAACATCCAAGGATAGGCGCCTGCGATGTCGTGCCCTTTATCCCAATAAACTGTAAAATGGAGGACTGTGCAAAGGCTGCCAGGGGGCTAGGAGAAAGGATATGGCGGGAGCTGAGGGTCCCCATATACTTTTACGAGGACGCCGCGATCAGACCGGGGAGGAAAAAACTGGAGGCGATAAGAAAGGGGGGGTTTGAGCGCTTAAAAGAAGAGGTAAAGGAAAAAAAGAGAATGCCTGATCTTGGCGATGAGATCCATCCGACTGCCGGTGCTGTCGCAGTAGGGGCCAGAAAGCCCTTGATAGCCTATAATGTCTACTTAAAAAATGGTGATGAGAAGGAAGCGAAACGGATAGCTAGAAAAGTAAGGGAGAGTTCTGGAGGTTTAAAAAACGTCAAGGCGATAGGGTTGACCTGTGGGGGGAGGCCCCAGGTATCGACGAACCTGGTCGACTTCGAACAGACCCCGATATACAGGGTCGTAGAAGAAATAGAAAAATACGGCGAGATAGAGGAGAGCGAACTGGTAGGGTTAATACCGGAAAAAGCATTGTTGGATTCCGCCTACCACTATCTCAAACTGAGGATAGATGAGGGCAAAATACTGGAGAGAAAGCTGGGATCCCTGATAAACCTGAAATCCCTCTCGGGCTCGGGCGAAAGTCTTGAAGGGGGGTTAAGAAAAAAGTCCTGAATCTTCGACTTAGAACAATTCCCACATTCCGAGCCAAATCGCCATTACTACCAGAAAGATGGCGAATCCCGCCCTCAACTTCCTTTCCTGGGTCTTGGCAGAGAACCTGGCACCTATCTGTGCACCTATAATGGCGGCTATAGCGATCGGTACCATCAGCGATATGTCGACATTGCCCATAAGGTAATGTTCTATCGAACCGGGTATGGCCATTATGGAGATAGATAAGAGGGAGGTGGCAACGGCCTCGTGCATGCTTATCCCCAGAATAATCACAAATGCCGGTACCAGGAAGGCGCCGCCCCCGACCCCTAAAAATCCCGATACGAATCCCGCCGCTAGGCCAGTAAAAGCAATTCGATACCAGGTTATCTTCTCTTCTCTCCGCTTACCCTCATCTCCGACCTCGCCTCTGTCTCTCCTCCCTTCCTCATATGCAAATCTGATCGCTACCAGAAAAATGAATGCTGCAGTTATGATCATCATGACCTGCCCGCTAAATAAACTGGTCGTCCTTGCCCCAACCACTGCCGTGAATGAGCCTATCGCTCCGCATGCTACGCCCAATTTCACCCTCACCATGCCATTTCTGTAATGGACTGTAGTACCTGATATAGCCGTGGGGATTACTACCGGTAAAGGAGTGCCCACTGCGATCATGCCTGGAACGCCTAAAAAAAGCCTCATAAAAGGGGTTGTTAGGATAGAACCTCCCACGCCGAACATCCCTGAGAGAGCGCCAGCGGCGAGCCCTATCACTATCGAGATGAGGGTTTCCACAGTTCTCCATCCGATTGGCAAAAATAAAGATTGGGGTCAAAACTTTTAATCACGTGCTGTATCGGGTAGCATGACCGAGCTATCGGATTTAGAGCCCAGTGCGTTATGGGAATATTTCGACCAGATCACAAGGATACCTAGATGCTCTAAGCATGAGGGGGAGATAAGGGACTATATATTGAAAGTGGCTGAAGAAAAAGGCCTGGAGTCAAAGCAGGATAGCGCGGGGAACGTCGTTATAAAGGTGCCCTCCACCACAGGGGAAAAAGCCCCTACCACCATACTTCAGAGCCATATGGACATGGTCTGCGAGAAGAATGAAACCGTAGATCACGACTTTTCGAAAGACCCGCTCCCGGTTCGAGTGGAGATGGATTGGGTAACCGCTGACGGCACCAGTCTAGGGGCCGATAACGGCATAGGGATTGCTGCTGCTCTGGCGATGGCCGAAAATGAAACTAAACACGGCCCTCTGGAGCTGCTTTTCACCGTGGACGAGGAGACGGGGCTTACAGGTGCGTCATGTTTGGTGCCCGGATTCATTAATGGAAAAACCATGATAAACCTCGATACCGAAGAGTTCGGCGCGATATACATCGGATGCGCGGGGGGCGGCAACAGCGATATAACGTTAAATTTGGAATACGGACCGGTGAGCCAGGATAAATGCCTGCAAATACAGGTAAGGGGGCTTAGAGGAGGGCATTCAGGAGTCGACATAAATGCGGGCAGGGCGAACGCGATAAAGTTGCTAACACGTGTTCTCTGGGATCTAAGAGAGAAGGGAATCGAGATCGGGGTCTGCGATATAAAAGGAGGGGAGATGCACAACGTGATCCCGAGGGAGGCGAGCGCCGTGATAGCCGTTCCCGAAGATAAGGTGGAAGAGGTGAGTGGATCGATAGACGCGCTGGTTCCCATATTCAAACAGGAATATTGTGGGGAGACCAGCCTGGAGATAACCGCTGAAGGGGCAACCCCTAAAAGATCATTAACTCCGGAATCGATCTCCTCCGTAATCGACCTTTTGCAAGCTCTGCCCAATGGGGTCCTGTGTATGTGCCAGGAAGTACCCGACCTCGTGGAGACCTCTACCAACCTGGCCGCGGTTAGGACAGACGAAAGAACCCTGAAAGTGCTCATGAGTACCAGGAGCAGCATCGGCTCCGCTTTGCAGGCCGTTCGGGACACCATCCATGCCATATCCAACGGATTTGGAGCTAAAGTGAGAGAAGGGGAGACCTACCCAGGGTGGACGCCCAACCCGGATTCCAAACTGTTGGAGATAGCCAAGAAAGCCTACGAAGAGCTATTCGGCGAGTCGCCCGAGATAGCGGCAATACATGCTGGCTTAGAAACTGGAATAATATGCGAGAGATTTAACGATATGGACTCGATATCCATCGGCCCGACGATAGAGCACCCACACTCTCCCGATGAGAGGGTCAACATCCCGTCAGTTCAGAAGTTCTGGAACCATCTGACCAAGACGCTTGAGGCGCTGGCAATGCGATAGTAAAAGCTATTCAAACTCCACTTTTCTTATCTGGTCTGGGTCTATCCTTTCGATTATCTCAAGCTCCTTTTCGGTGGGCTTTCTCGTTTCCTCTACCTTTTCAGGGACTATCAATTCGAACCCGGTGTTATCCAGGACGTCGTTAAGGGTGAAACCCGGGTGTACCGATTCTATTCGCATCCCTTTCTCGTAGAAATCGAAGACCCCCATGTTGGTAATCACCTTTGAGGGGCCCAGGCCGAGGGCCCCCAACGATCTCCTGTCCACTTTTCCATCCAGGAAGCCCTGGCCCGTAATGAAATCCACTTTTTCCACCATAGTCTTTTCAGAGTGGTTGGTCGTCCATATAACCGTTCTCCCGGCCATCATGCAGAGAAATGCAGAGGCCGCCCCGCCAGGCAAGCGCACCTTTGGCTTCTCATAATCGCCTATCACGCTCAGATTTGTGTTCCCATGCTTATCTATCTGCGCTCCCCCAAAAAACATCACATCCATTTTGCCCTTTTGCGCGTAATCGAAAGCTTGAGGGATGGTCATGTAAGCTGTTGCCCCCCTCAGCAATGCGGGATCGCCCGTGGAAAGAGTCACCTTATCATATAAAGGGTTGATCGATTCAGCTACACAGGAGTAGATCATGTTTGGGGCGTGTGTGTTTTTTGCCAGATACATCGCTATGGCCACGAGGGGAGAAGCGAGACCGTGAAAAGCCATCTCTCCGTCCTTTATCTCCCTGGCCATGGAACATATCATCATCTCAGGAATTGCCATGATTCACCTCACGTATTTATCTATATATCCATCCAGAGCGCCCTTCCTGCACAGGTCGAGATACTCCCTGAAGTGGTCCATGTCGGCATCGTAGTAGCAGTAGCACGAGCACGGATAGGCGCCTTTTGGCGCCTTGACTACGCCATCCACCATGAAGTGTGGAATCGCGGTCATCTCAGGGTGCTTTCTTATATCGTCGGTATCGACTATTTCTTCCGCCGTTACTATGACCTTTTTAGCTGCCTTTACCATCAGATCGTCCTCGAACATCTGTCCTATTATGCGCGTATTGCCATAGGGATCGGACATCTGTGCATGGATTATCGTAACATCGGGCTCTATAGCTCTGACAGCGACCAGTTTCTCACCAGTAAAGGGGGAATCGATTACTCTGAGATCTCTCCCGTTATGTACCCCCATGACGTCCGAACCGAGAAAGCCCCGCGTGGGCAAAAATGGCAGTCCCATTGCACTGGCCCTTAGGCCCGTCACGATAGATTGGCAAGCGTGCTCTTCGAATTTTATCTCACCTTTTTCCACCTTCTTCCTGAAGTTCGGAGCAAGGCCCAAATTCTCAAAACCGATGTAAGCGGCTAAAGCCTTTTTAACGCAGTTGCTGCCTATCAAAAGGTCGAAACTTAACCCTTCTTCTCTGCCTATTAGAGTCAGGCCTTTTCTGGTCTGTTTCACCATCTCCCTCACCAGAGCCATCGGCGCCCTATGGAAGGACATGCCCCCTATGGCGACAGAGCTGTGATCATCTATAGAGCTCGCAGCCTCTTTCAGAGTCAGAAGCTTCTCTTTCATGATGCGTCAAAGTCAGGTGTGCATAAACCTTTTTTGGGGTAAGCTGAGAAAGAGTTAATAAAGAACAGCGCGTTTTGAATCGATGATTAAGGATCTAGAGCTTACCAGTATAGACGGAAAGAGATTTGCGGCTTCAAAGGTAAAGAAGGTAAGGATAGATCTAAACGGAGCCATAACAAACGTGGAAAAAGAGGGCGAAGACGCGATAGTCTCGTTTAGATATACCACCAATTATGGCACCCTGGGACGCATAGACATGGAGGGGAAGGTGAGATACGGTGGAGAGGACAGCGAGAAACTGGTAAGCTCATGGAAGGAAAATCAGAAGCTGGAGGATAAGGTAGCCAGGCAGCTCTATGGGGCCATTATGGGCGCCTGTGTATCCGAAGCCGTGCTCATAGCGCGCGATCTGAGGTTGCCTCCCCCCGTTCCATTGCCGCCCCTACCAGGCGCAAAGTTCCAGCATGAGAAAAAGGAGAGCGGGCCAGAGTTCGGTTGAGTTCGAACTAATGGGACCAAACTTTTTAAGACGCCCCTTGATCCCCTTTCATGGCTGTGAGAAGAAAAGTCATCATAATGGGGGCCGCCGGAAGGGATTTCCACAACTTCAACGCCTTCTTTAGAGGCAATGAGGATTACGAGGTAGTCGCCTTTACAGCAACTCAGATACCCAATATCGAAGGCAGGGTTTACCCACCGATATTGGCTGGCGAGCAATACCCGGATGGCATCCCGATAGTTGACGAAAAGGGGCTTTCAGATATGGTCGAAAAGAAAAAGGTCGACCTGGTGGTTTTTGCCTACAGCGATGTGCCATATGAGTATGTGATGCATAAATGCTCGCTGGTCAATTCCAGGGGAGCGGATTTCCTGCTGATGGGGCACAATTCCGTCTCGTTAAAATCCAAAAGGCCGATTATATCCATTTGCGCTACCAGAACTGGAAGCGGAAAGAGCCCAGTCACTAGAAAAATAGCAGAAGTACTCAGGGGGCTGAACCTAAAAATGGTCGTGATCAGGCACCCGATGCCGTATGGCGATCTTTCGAAACAGGTGTGGCAGCGGTTTAAAACGCATGAAGATCTCGATAGGCAAGAATGCACGATAGAGGAGAGGGAGGAGTATGCCCCGCTGATAGAAAGGGGGGTGGTGGTCTATGCAGGGGTTGATTATGGGGAGATAATAAAGAAGGCGGAGGAAGAGGCCGACTTGATCCTATGGGATGGCGGTAATAACGATGTGCCTTTTTACGAGAGCGATTTTCACATCGTCGTAGTGGATCCCCTAAGAGCGGGTCATGAGTTAACATATTACCCTGGGGAGACCAACGTGTTGATGGCCGATCTGGCGATAATCAGCAAGGTCGATGTCGCTTCATTTGAAAATATCGAGATGGTTGAGGAGAACATCAAAAGGTTGAATCCCAACGCCGAGATCATCAAATCTAGACTAAGGCTGGTGTTTAAGGATGAAGATAAGCAGATGATCAGGGGAAAAAGGGTGCTGGTTATAGAGGATGGGCCCACGGTAACCCATGGTGGGATGGGATATGGAGCAGGCGCGGAATTCGTCCAGGGTGCAAGAGGCGAGTTGGTCGACCCGAGACCCTTTGTTACCGGATCCCTAAGAGAGGTTTTCGAAAAATATAAACACCTGAAGACGGTTCTGCCGGCCATGGGATACTCCCCAGAGCAGTTAAGGGAGCTTGAGAAAACGATTAACTCCTGCGATTGCGATTCCGTCGTTATCGGAACCCCGGTGGATTTGAGGGAACTGATAAACATAGAAAAACCGGCCGTTAAGATAGGGTATGAATATGCTGATAATGGCGAGCTGGAAAAAATGGTCAAAAAAGTTGTGAAGGAGCTGATATGATGTATAGGATCTGGAAAGCAAGGGGAAAACCCGATTTTGAGGACGTTGTAAAAGACGACATCATCAGCAGACAATCCATAATGGAAAAAAATGCCTGGGAAGGCGAAGGCGTCTACCTGATGATAGAGGGAAGTGAAGAGGCTTTGAAGAGAGCCGGCGATCTACTAAGGGAGAAAGGGGTCGGTGCATTAGGGGAGAAAGAAGCCGAAAAGATCTATAAAAAGATAAAGAGCGAAGAGGAGGACGCCGCTGCTGGCATGGGGGCGATATTTGGGTAGGATTTGAGTCCTGATAACCATTTTAGCCGTTTGGGCGTCCTTATCCGAGATGCAGATCGTCAATGGTCGATCTTTCTAACGTTAATCTTAAATATGACATCTTTTTCTTTTAAGTCAATGAAAATGAAATGGTTTGGCTTGAGCGTTCTAGCGCTTTTGCTGGCGCCCTCGATGGCGAGCGCTTACGATGTGGAGCCGCCTCAGTATGAGATCGGCGAGTGGTGGGTGTGGGTCAACGAGAACGGCGAAGAGGCGATGTCTCAAACTGTACTGGGAGAAGAGCCCGACTCCTATATATTCGATCTGCAGATAGACCTGGAGGGGGAGCTGCAGCACTTCTGGACTATGATGAGAAAAGATAACGCTGGTGTGTCGAGGGTGTGGGGCACCTTCATAGAACCTCTGGATGCGATATTGGATCCGCCTTTCTCTCTCTTCCCGTTACAGGAACACCAGGAAGCCACCCTGATGCTCAACGTCTATGCGCCCATCAGGATCGATGTTCTGTTGACTTTCAGGTCGGAGATCGTTGGAGTTGAGGAGATAACGGTTCCCGCAGGAACCTTTGAGACATACCACCTGGCACAGGAGTACGATGTGATCTATGGCATCACTTATATAGACATATGGTACTCGCCCGAGGTCAGACAATATATCAAGATAAGCGTGAGGCAGACGCCGTTTGTCGGAGACCTCTTCTTCGAGCTTTCGGACTACGAGCTGTTGGCCTAGATCCAGACCACGCATCCTTTCTTTTTTTTCTCCATCTTTCATTTCGTGATCGAAGCCCCATTCTTTTAGTCGATTTTTATCTCCTTTTAGATCGTCTATAGTCGAACAATCCAACGTTAATTTTAAATAGAGACTCTCGCAATGCAAAACAAAAAGAGGTGACAGATGATTGCCAGAAAAAAGAGAATTGGGTTAGCCCTGGTGGCCATATTGGGAATCGCCATGGTAGCGCCCTCGATTATTGCAGATTTGAATCAACAGCCACCGCCACCACCACCGCCAGATGATGATGTGCCTGTTCTGGACATAAGCTCGATACCGGCCCTGGTAGAATCCCTGATGGAAGGGGGGGGCTATTTCGTCACGATAGCTCCAGAGGTCGTGGTGTTGCTC
>DACJ01000011.1:0-468 GCA_002494765.1 Euryarchaeota archaeon UBA186 | reverse complement strand
TCAACATGATTGCGGGTTTCCTGGCTATGGACATGGGGCCAGATGAGCTGACGGCGATGGTAACGGATTTAGTGAGGGTCCTTATAGTCACCATGCCTTCATGGCCTCCCCTCACTCCATTCCATCCTGCATGGATAGCCGAGCTCCCTACGATTATCTACGCTATTATAGACGTTTTGCCCGGTTTCCTGGAAGCGCTGCCGAGACTTGTACCGACTCTCATTGCAGCGCTGCCTGAGATGATGATCTCCATCTTGAACGTTGTCGCAGAGGAGATCCACGTCCTCGTAGACATCGGTATGTGGATCGAGATCGGACTCTCTTACTTCATAGCCCTACCGGATTTCATGTACGCAATTCTGACCGGCTTAGGAGGGCTTCTAAATCAGCTTCCTGAGATGGTGTCCCTATGGATCGATACTTTCGAAGGCGAGTGGGTCGGCATCCTGCTGCCTCTCGCAGAGGCCG
>DACJ01000047.1 GCA_002494765.1 Euryarchaeota archaeon UBA186 | reverse complement strand
TTAAGTAGTAGCGCGTATATATTATTACTAATGCTAATGCCAAAAAGGGGGTTAAAGCACCACTTCAAGCTTGAGCGCGATTCTCTTGAAGCTCTACTTGGAGATGGGTTCCCAGTAGGCTCTATAATCTTGATAGAGGGAGAGGAGGGAAGCGGTAAAACCGTCCTCTGCTGGAGAATCACTTACGGAGCGTTGAAGAACGGTCATAGTGTAACCTACCTATCCTCTGATCATATAACCAGATCTTTCATCCACCACATGGCCTCCCTCAACTACGATCCGCTTAAGTATCTGATCGACGGCTCTCTGCTCTTCATACCGAAAATCACTCTTCGCGGGCCCGTGAAAATGCCTTTGGCAACCATGCTGACGAAGAGGGAGATCGTGGCTTCTGAGCTCATCATATTGGATATGCCTGCACTGAAGAAAGAGGACGTTAGCATGATCTACACGATTTTGAAAAGACTTACCTGGTACAGAAAATCGATAATACTGGCTTGCGATACAGATGTAGGGCTGGGAGATGAAGCTGACATCTATCTCAAGGTGAGAAGGGTACTTGGGGAGATGGGTCTAACGCACGGAGTGGACATAGTCAGATTTGCCGGAACTAAGAATAGGTTCAGAGATGCCATACAGTTCAGAGTTGAGCCGCAAATCGGATTCGTTTTGGAGATCACCGAGATGATATAATGTTCGATATGGATCCGAACATGTGGGTGCAGAAAAACCCCCATTTGAGGCGATATCTCCTCGATTATAAAGCGAGGAAGGGTCGCCTTCCCAAGCCTTACGTCTCCCTCTCCTTCAATATGAAGTACTTGAAGAATAGAAACTTTCTCTACCCGGTTGGCGATCCGATATTCATACATGTGTATGGCGACAGCTACCATGTCGTAGAACCTGAACTGACCGACAAGGAGTATAAGGTGTACAGAAAGGCCGTGAGCTACCTGTTGAGAAAAGCACCATACATAAAAGAAGATGATGTGGGTAAAGCTCTAATGGAGCTTTTCGATAGGGTCTGGCCAAAGATAGGAAAGGAGCTTAATAGGAAAAGGGTCTGGTACATGGTGGAGAGAGACGTTTTGAAATACGGCGTTATTGAAGGGATTATAAGAGACCCTTTCATAGAGGACATACACTTCATCGGAAAGGGGGATCTCTACGTCCATCATCGAGTGTTTGAATTTCTTAGGACCAACATCTCTTTCAGAGATGAGAGGGAGAGGGAAGACTTTCTCTACAGGTTAAGCGAAAAGAGCGGAAGGCCTGTCAGCCATTCGAAACCCATAGTCGATGCCTCACTTCCGGAGGGTTCGAGGTTGAACATCATCTACAGCGATGATGTTAGCCTGCATGGCCCCAGCTTTACGATCAGGAAGTTCACGGAGGAACCAATATCCATTACCCAGCTGATAAAGTGGAACACCCTGAGCTCGACCATAGCCGCTTATCTGTGGATGTGCATAGAGAACGGCATGAGCCTGTTCGTGTGCGGTGAGACCGCCAGTGGTAAAACTACGACCTTAAACGCCTTATCCATCTTCATAAAGCCCGATTCGAAGATATACTCGGCTGAAGAGACCCCCGAAATCGTACTGCCCCATGAAGCCTGGCAGAGGCTGATTACCAGGGAGGGAATAGGAGAGAGGAAGGGTGTAGACCTGTTCGACCTGCTAAAGGCCGCTCTGAGGTCGAGGCCCAACTATATCATAGTCGGAGAGATAAGGGGGGCTGAGGGAGCGGTCGCCTTCCAGGCCATGCAAACTGGGCATCCAGTTCTCTCGACATTCCACGCTTCCTCCGTCAAAAAGATGTTGGAGAGGTTAACCGGAAAACCAATAAACGTCCCGGTCAGGTACATGGACAACCTGAATGCCGTCGTATTCCAGCAATTGGTCTACATAAAGGGGAACATGGAGAGGAGGGCTACCACCCTCAACGAGGTCTTGGGCTACTCCAGGCAGAACGATGCAGTGCTCACCAGGAACATGTTCGCATGGGACGCATTCGCTGACATACACAGGTTCAACGGACTCTACAACAGCTTCGTATTGGAGGAGAAGATCGCCCCCAAGTTGGGCTTAGCCGATCCCAGAGACGTGTATAAGGAGTTGGATGCCAGGAGAATGTTTTTGGAGGATCTCGTCAAGAGGAATGTGTTCAGGCAAAGCGCGATAGCGAAAAAGTTAATCGAATGGGATAAGAAAAAAAGTCTGATCTATGTCTAGGCTCTACGTTCCGCTCAAGAAGTTCGTTCCGATCCTCTTCCTCTCCGTTTTTATACCCTTAATTGCGGTATTGGTAATCGATCACTTTTTGAGGTTAGAGAGCTTTTTCCTCTACATTCTATACCTCTTTCCGGCGTTCGGCCTTCTACTTGGAATTCTCTACCCATTTATGGCCAAGGGGAGAGACAGGAGCGAGATGGACTGGAAGCTCCCCCCTCTGGTGGTCCACATAAGCGTTCTGGCATCCTCCGGTATGGTGAGGATGGAGATACTGGATGAAGTATCCCGAGAGAAAGAGTTCGGCCCCTTAGCCAGGGAGTTTGGGAATATATACCGCCTGGTGAGTAAACTGAACGTCCCCCTCCACGAGGCTTGCAAGATAGTCTCCAAAGATGTGCCCAGCAAGAGCTTCAAAGAGTTTTTGAGGAGACTGGGCCACTCGATAGAGGCCGGTGAGGACTTCGCGGGTTTCATCAGGGATGAGAGACAATCCGTGATAAGGGAGTATACGTTGCTGTATGAGCGATCCGTGAAGTCGATGGATGCTACCCAGGAGTTCTTTTCTGGGATGATGGCAGCAGCCAGTTTCGTCCTGGTGCTCGTGGCTATACTCCCACCTCTCGTTGGGACAAATCCCATCCTCGGGATATGCGTTGGGATACTCATCACCATTATCCTGGAAGCTCTTGTGGTCGCGATACTGACCGCGACCCTCCCCAAGGATGAAATATGGGCTAGGGTAAGGAACAGGGGATTGGATAGTATGGATCTCTACCTTCTCATATCGATAGGGGTGAGCATACCTCTGCTTACGGGTCTCGTCCTGATCACCCTTCATGGGTGGAGTTTTCTTTCGCTCCTCATAACGGTCCCCCTGGCCTTTACCCCCCTGCTGCTGGTGGGCCTGAAAACCCGTAAAGAGGAGAATGCCCTGAAGAGAAAGGACGATGAATACCCCTCCTTCGTCAGATCGACATGCTCCTCTTACGGCTACAGGAGGGGGAACGATGCCAAGGTGATCGAAGGGCTTCTCAGACAAGATTTTGGCCCTCTGAGCGAGGACATAAAGGCACTACACAAAAGGCTGAAGACCGGCATAAGCGCTAAAAGATCATGGAATTTCTTCAGCCAGGACACGGGCAGCAGTCTGATCCACAGGTTCACGAGGATCCTGTACGGAGGAATGAGATCGGGTGGAGATCCAACAGAGCTTGGGAACACCATAAGCTCCACGTTCGTGACGATGAACGGGATGAGAAAGATGAGATACTCCGCTGCATCTATATTTGCAGGGCTCGTGTACGGTCTGGGCCTGGCGGTGATAGCGGTATTCGCCCTTTCATTGGGGATTGAGGAATTCCTCGGGAGCATATACAACCTCGAGGGGGTTAGTGAGGCGATGGGAGAGATGAATCTTCAGGTCGTAAGAAGCATGGGAACTGAGATCATAGAGGTGGTAACCCTTTCGGTCGTGATCTCGTATGCGATAGCTGGTGCGATCGTCATCAAACTATCTTCCTCCTCTCACCCCTACATCATCTTCCTCCATTTCCCCCTTCTGGTCTGGATGGGATCTCTTACTGCTACAGTGATGCTCGTGGGAGTTGGTTCCTTAATGGGGGTCTAAAATGGAAATGATGGATGAGAGACTGTTGGATATACTGGGAGATAACTGTGCCAGAACCATGCTAAAGGCGATGGATAGGAGGCCCAAATCGGCGCTGGAGCTTTCCAGGGAGCTATCAATACCCCTGACCTCATGTTATAGGAGGCTCAAGCTCTTAGAGGGGAATTCTTTAGTGGGAGTAGTGGAGAGCAGGTTGATGCCGAACGGGAAGAGGGTGAATTACTACAGCTCCAGGATTAAATCTGTCTCTATAATCATCGATAAGGATATGATCGTGAAGGTCGGCGTCTACTGATCTCC
>DACJ01000003.1 GCA_002494765.1 Euryarchaeota archaeon UBA186 | reverse complement strand
TTCTTTTTTTTTTTCGTCTTTTTTGTTTTTTTCTACCTCGATCTCCGATGAGAAGAGAGCCACGTACGCACTCTCCGTGCTTTCTTTGACCCCCGCCATCTCTATGGCCTTGTTTATCTGTCTTACTCCGGCTACATAAAGGAGGGTCTCGGTCTCAAGGGACGATGAGACATTTTCCCGTCTCAGAAAGGCCCTTCTCGCCCTGTTCTTCGCGACCTCCACCACCTCTTTACTCTCCACTGCTTCCTCATCTACCACCGCTCCTCTCCCTAGATATCTCTCGATCTCTTTTTTCCCTTTGACCTTGATTATGACGTCCTTCTTCATCTACGCCGCCCCCTTGATAGACTCCGCCAATGACCTGCCTATTCCCGGAAGCCTGGAAAGCTCCTCGACGCTCGCCTTTTCGATGTCCTTCACGCTTCGATAGCCCTTATCGTATAAGATTCTAGCCCTAACTCTTCCTATCCCCTTGATAGAGACCAACGGTATCAACTCCTCCTTTATTCCATAACCCACTCTCATCCGCAATCTCGCCACCCCGGAGACGATCTCGCTCTTCACCAATCTCCCCAACTCCGAGGAGCTATAGAGCAGCCAATCGGTGATCTCGACTATTCTCCTTATGTCCCCCGGGTAGACTCCATACTTTTCCATTAAGTAATCCTCACTTTTCTCATCCATCCAATCCCTCAGAAGAAAAGCCGTCTTGAGCTGAGCCAGCAACCATTCGTAATCGTCCTCCTTAACCAGTAACCTCCCTCCAAGTTCAAAGGCCTCTCCCTCAACCCAGCTATAATCTTTGGATCTCAAAAAGAGGATCGGCATGTCTACAGTAGAGCATATCATGTGCAAAATCGGAAGCTCCCCGTCTCTTTCTTTGCTATAATTTCTCGCCCCATTTATGAGCTTAACCGCCGACAAGGGATCGATATAGAGGTCCGAAACCCTTCTGCCAATTCTAGTAGCCATGAGTTTGTCTCCCCCACGTTCGATCATCCCATTATCCTCGAGAAACTCGACTATCTTTCTCACATCCCCCCTCACCATTTCGGGATCGAACTGCCTTGCGAAGAGCGTGCTGGAGATGAATTCCATCAGCGAGCGCTCATCTCTAGAAAAACCGGTAGCGATAATTGAGAGTATATGCGACCTCAATGCCCTTACTGAGCCCAGCTTTGAGTCGATCGGTTCTTCTCTTCCTTCAACATATCTTCTGGCGAGCCATGGCCTGTTGGTCACCAGTATCGCCTCCCCCATCTGGTCGTACTTCGGTCTCCCCGCTCTACCCGCCATCTGTTTGAATTCCATCACCGATATCGGCACCGAGCCAAAGTTTGGGTCATATCTGTACGGCTCCTTCACTATCACTCTCCTGGCCGGCAAGTTCACTCCTGCGGCTAAGGTCGGAGTAGCCGCTATCGCCTTTATTTCGCCACCCCTAAACCCATCTTCGACCGCTCTTCTCATCTCGTTCGTAAGGCCCGCGTGATGGAACGCGACCCCTCTCTTCAAACAGTTCTGCAGCTTAGAGGCGGTCCTGTTCTCGCCCAGATTCAGATCTGGGCCGGACATATCTGTAATCTTTGCCAATTTCTCCGCCAGGGATTCAGCTCTTCTTCTCGAACCCACAAAGATCAGAGTCTGGCCCCCCTGATCGATCGAATCCATCACGAGGGATTCTATAAATCCTCCCTTTTTATCTATCCTCCTCACCTCACAATCGTCAAAGGTTATCCTCCAATCATCAGCGACCCCATACCTTAATGGCACGGGTCTCCAATCGCTCTCGACCAGCTCAGCCTCCATCCAATCCGCTATCTCCTTTGCGTTGCTTATCGTGGCTGAGAGCGCTATTATCTGCGCTTTGGGGGCGATCTTTCTAAGCTTGGTCAGCAATACCTCGAGAGTAGGGCCTCTATCTCCATCACTCAGAAGATGTACCTCATCCGCGACAATCATCCCCACATCGGAAATCCACCTGGCGCTATGCCTCAAAAGCGAGTCGCACTTCTCCGATGTGCTGATCACCACATCATACTCCTTTAACCAGGGATCAGAGCTATCGAGATCTCCGGTCGATATGCCCGCCCTCAATCCTAGCCTTTCAAGACCCTTGAGATCTTCGTACTTCTCCCATGCCAAAGCCTTTAAGGGCACTATGTACAAACACTTTAACCCCATCTCACAGGCGCACTTCACCATCGCCAGATACGCAACCAATGATTTTCCCGAAGCGGTGGGGGCGCTCACCACCAGGTTCTTCCCTGAAAGGGCTATGGGTAGAGCTTGTTGTTGAGGAGGGTATAGAGACGAGAGGCTTACCCCCCAACCCGCCAGGACTCCGTCCAGGCCCTCTATCCTATCGAGCCTTGCGAGTTCATTCATTTTTGCCCTCGGTACGTTCATCACCCGTTACCTCAAAACCTCTGGATGTTATGGTGAAGAGTGTGGAGCGTCCCTCAGGCATCGATCTGTGCTTTGTTAGGGTCGCTTTCCTCACCCCGGGGCCCATTTTCTCAAGCTTTACTATAGCTTTGGCTATGTGCATCATAATCTGACCGCCTATCGGTTCAAGCGAGCCGGTCTCTATGTTGGTATATACCTGATTCGTTATGACAATGGGTATGTCCCTTTTCCTCCCGATAGTTAAAAGGGCGTTCAACTGCTTGCTCAGCTTTCTGATCGCGCTCTTTCCGCCGTCCGGATTGGCGAGTTCCACCCTGTAGTGAGTACTGGCAGAGTCAAGTATGATAATGCCTATCTCGTCCTCTATCCTCTCCAGAGTTTCTATAGCCTTTTCCTGCCCACGGAGCGAGTAGGTACCGTAGAGGAGCAACTTCGACTGAATCTTTTCCGTATCCTCCGCGCAAATCTGCTCCATTCGCTCTAGAGAAACTCCTTCGGTGTCGATAAAAGCCACTGGCATACCACTAAGAGCGCAGCTCTTGACCAGGAGAAGACACACCGTCGTCTTTCCCGTGGCCGCTTCCCCATAGAACTCCGTTACGGCACCGCTCTCGACCCCGCCTCCCAGAAGCGAGTCGAGCATTTCACATCCGATGGGCAACTTCATCTCTGTGGGTAGAGGGCTTTGGTCAAAAAACCTTTCCCCCTAGCTCCTCGGTATCTCTATAATCTCTCTAAAATATCTTGCCCGCCCCCCACTATGCCATCCCAGGCGGGATTTGTAGGCGCAGAAAATGCAGACGATTATGAGCTAGTTGCATCTCTTAATAGCTATTCTACCCCGAGGACCTCTTTTATGAAGACGTCGGGTCTCAGTCTCAGATAGTCATCGTCGCAAACTAGGTATATGACGATCAGTTGATCCTTTACCATCGCCAGCGTCTTATCTATCCTCTTTTTTATCGAGATGATATCGTATAAGCTCAGATCATCTACTACTCTCTTTGGGATCCTGACGCCCAGTCTCAACTCGTTATCTGGAGAATGTTTGAAGAAGAGGAAGTCATAATCCCTCTGGAGTTGACCCCTTAAAAGTTGAGAAAGCTTGGCATCCTCCCTTCTCTTGTCTATCATCAACGCTTCTGCTACGGTGGCACCTTCCGCTCCCTCCACGAAAATCACCCTACTAGGAATCGAGGGGTCCAATCTTTCTATCCCGGTTTTAAACTCGAGGCCGGCCCACCTCGCTCTCCCTTTCATCAAATAAGTAATAGCAACGGTACTATAAATAAATTTCCTATATAGATGACGAAGAGGGTTTCAACTCCTAATGCGTTTTCAATTCTAGATCTGGGCCTTTCAGACCTGCAATACCACATCCATACCCTCTGGTGCCATTTTCTATCAGGAAGCTTTATATAAGGATATCGCATAAATTAGAAATATTTATATATGAGAAGGCCGATAGACTATTAAGTGAAATGAGGGAACAAGCGTCAGAATGAACCGAGAGGTGGCTGGGTCTTTACCTCCTTTTCGCCCGGCCACCCTATTTTATCATTGTGCTATGGGATACGCATATCGGATTTTAAACTTTGTCCGTTTAGCACTAATAGGAGAACGACTTAAACTAATTCTGCTGTTTGCTGACCTTCTTTTAAGACGGCATGCAGGGCAGCACCGATTATGCCTACGAATACCCCCAGTATTAGGAGGAGAATGGAATCGGGCGGGATAGTCATGCTCCCTCCGGGCAATAACGAGATTAATATCTTGATCACCCCCTGCAGGACAAGGCCTATCGCTATAGCCGAAAAGAATATGATTAAATATTGGCGATTGGGCCTTTCTCCATCAAGATAGGCATCCAGAGTCTTTCCTACCAATACCAAAATCACGGCCCCAACGGCAAACCAGATCATGTTCAGGATGAAACTGAGGGCGTAGACTACATTATCCATCCCTCCACCCATCTCACCTATATACGTATAACTCCACACGGCTCCAACCATCAAAACCAGGGCCGTCAATATGTACATGATCAGTGAGATCCTCCCCGTGACAAACCCATCATATAGCGCTCTAGCGATCTGCTGGATCCTATGCTCCCAGCCCATGACCTTGACCAAGAGATAGAAAGCTAGCACTATGAGAATGGTGGCAAACCCATAGTGAGCAACGCCTGATACCAGGGATACTCCCACTATTAATAGTATCAACGCTAAAGGTGCCAGGAAGGTCCTCTGAAATCTCGGATCTCCCAGCGCCTTCCTCATCGTGTAATAGGTGCTTTCTAAATTTTGGCTCTGCCTTACGACTATCCTCCTGACCCCCTCGATCTTAACCCTCGATCCTATTATCGGCGATATGAATTCGTCATCGGCCCCATCGCTCACAAGCAGAACTCTGGTAGCATCTGTCCTCCCCAGGACCTCATCCAACTGACGGGCGATGACCATATCGGATTCGACGCCAACGTTCGGGGAGCCGCATATGGTGGCCACTTCGACATCGGGGGTCTTTCTATGGAATTCGTCATATGTGTTTACTGCGCCGAAGATGCTGTTTGCGTCGGACTCCTCGGGATCGGCGAGAGCCAATTTTTGAGCGGCCTCGAGGTTGTTCTCCCTCCCTATCACAGGAGATATCAACTTGGTCTTTCTGCCAAGATCGTTATCCCTATCGATGCAGAGAACCAGCAGTTTTTCCTTTTTTCCCGTTTCCACCTCTTCTTTTTCGTCTCCCTTACCTTCTTCTCCATCGCCCTGGCTCATTCTACTTATCCCTCTTGCCGGCCCCTACTCTTTGGAGAGTTAAGAGATCATTAGTGCTGAGCTTCTCCCCCGATTTCAACTTCGCCAAAACCTCGTTTGCGCTCTCTTCAGCCCTCTTCTTCGCCCTCTTCTGGGCTAGAGCCCTTTGTTTAATCCTCAATTCGCTCACCTTATCCTTGATCTCGTGTATTTCCTTAACCAGCGATATGTACTCCTCGTGAAGTTCATCGGCCTTCTTCCTGGACTCTAGAAAGGATTTGTGAGCCTTGTCCGCTCTCGACCTAAGCTCTACTATCTGGCTAAAGCATGATTCCATGGCTTCATGCTCCCTCTGTGCCTCATCAGCCAGCTCTGTCACGTTTGAATGAGCCTTTTCGGCCTCATCCCTCTTTGACCCAAGCTTCCCCATCAGATCCCTGAGCTCTTTGTCCTTCTCCATCACCTCCTCTCTCCCCTTTATCTTCTTTTGAAGGTCCTCGATCTTTTCGACCAGGGCTTTCTCCTTCTCCGTGCTCAAAACGAGCGTCATCTGATTAAATTCCAGAGCTCTAAGGTCGCTTTTAAGCCTGGGGAGTGGGAATCCTTTGTTCACCATCTTGTCCCTCTTGAGGGCGGCTAGCGTCTTTTCAAATTTTCCGACTTCTCTGTTCTGTTCTTCTCTTATTTCCTTGACGCTCCTGACCTCATCGTTTAGCCTGTCCCTGTTTCTTCTGTGCACGGTCATTTCCTTCATAAGGTCCCTCACCTTCTCATTCAGGTTGTCCCTTACGACGGAGAATTTCTTCGCTTCGACGTTCATGTCATCTCTCTTGCTCTTTAGAGTCCTAGCTCTGTTGTCCAGGATCTCCGTCCTTCGAAGGAGCTCTTCTATAAGCCTTGGGATTTGTTCCCCGTCCGCCTCTGCTTCTTGCGTTGCGTTCAAATTCGAAATCTCGCCTCCCATTTGACTTCCCTCCGTCGATCTTTGATCAAGCCATTAAACAAGCTACTACTTAAATGTGATAGTTGTATATCAAACTTTTGGAACAGCCCTCTAGCCATCGCCCGACTTAAATTTTCCTCGGGCTTCACAGCATTAATCCTCTTAACCTAGAGGGCCATCTCCCCTTTTCTTATCGATTCCACGGGCGATAACTTGGCCGCCCTGTACGCGGGTATCAGAGCGGATACCAGCGCTATGGCGGTAGGCATCACGAACACGAGAGCCAACACCCACCATCTCCATGTGAGAACGAACCAGACATCGATGGTGGCGCCTACTATGGTCCCACCTCCCAGCATATGGTTTAACCCATATAGGATGCCCACAGAACCCCCGAATCCAATCAAACTTGCCAGTATGCCGATGATGAGCGCCTGTATCAGAAATATTCCCGCCACGTTTGAGCTGGTCGCTCCCACCGCTTTTAACGTACCTATCTCTCTGGTCTTTCTCAACACAGTCGAATCCATCACGTATTTTATAGTCATGGCGCACAGGAGCAGAGTGACGAATATCGAGAGTAAAAGCATGATGTTTATGACGGTCATTATCGGCCCCACTACGTATTCCACGATGTCATTCCAACCCAATATGGTAACGTTACCTCTGTATCCTTCAGGCAGAGCTTCGTATACAGCGCTCCTTATCTTTTCGGGATTCTCGTCTGGCCCATAAGGGGTGGATACGCCTATGGATACGACGGTGTTCTCGCCCCATCCCTCATCTTCTGTGAGATACTTTCCATCCGCTGTGAGGACCATCCTTACAATGTTCAATGGAGCTACCTGGACCATCTGTTCAAGAATCGGTATACCTATCTCATATATGCCTACAATTCTGCAATTGGAGCTGCCCCCCATACTCCCAAGGGTTGATCCCGTCATGAGCTGCGAGTTGAAAACCTCCCCTACAGTGAGATTAAGATTGTCGGCAAGAGCTTTTCCCACTATTACTGGAATCGCGAAATCCTCTATCCCTCCATATACTCTCAAAGCGGCTTCCAGAGGCAGGTGAGGAGAGGCCGTTCTCAGAAAATCTTCGCCTATCCCCCCTCTTAGCTGAACGGCCCATCTCATGATCTCATCCAGGTTCTCTCCCTCCCCATTACCCCCAACCTCAAGCTGAGCTAATCTCTGATCGAGGTTCTCCCGTACTCTCTTCAGGAGCGCGATCTTTTCCTGGTAAGCTTCTGGAGGAAGATTGAATACGCCTGGGTTAAACTCATCATAAAGTCTCTTTCGGAAATCTTCTCCTTTTATGAAATCTATGATGGTCTTATCATCAAAGCGCTCTCGAAATTTTTCTGCGAGGAAAGCCTCTCTCAGAACTTCAGAATCGAGATGCCGAATCTTATCGGCAGTGCCCAGGATTCCCCCGGGAACTATCTCTGCGGAAAGTTCGCCCAGCTTCTGCCTAAGCTTCTCTTTTATAGCGGTTGCGGGGATTAATGAATAGATATAATTAAAGTCCACGCTGCTGTCGCTTAGAAACTCCGCATCGAAAAGCTTTTGGCCCGGTATCATCTCTTTTAAAGCGCGCGAGGAGAATTTTCTGAGAATATCTGGGTCCACCATCCCCTTGAAGTCCGATGGGTCTATATCCTTCCCTCCCTCCAGGTCCAGGTTAACCCTCATCTCCTCATCGGGTAGAAGGTTCTTGAGATCCTTCACCGTCAACTTCAGATACACCTCTTCCACAAATTTCTCGAGGAGAATCGTTTCGTTTACTATTGAAATGAGCTTCTCAGGGCCGATATTCGCCAGTAGAGTGTTGCCCCTAAAACTAAATTCCCTATCGGGCATGAGCTCCTTTATCAGCTCCTTGTCCAAATTTTCGATCAAGAACTGGAAGTTTAATAGAGCCTTAAGAGCTTCTGCCGAGATGTTGCCGCTTTCTACACTGCTTCTGAGGAGATCCTCCGAAAATAAGGAAGAGAGATCCTCTGAGGAGAGAGAGTCCACGATCTTACTGAAGTTCAATCCGTCCGATAAATTTTGCAGATCTCCATAAAACCCAATCACGAAGTCGGGAGTGAAGAGATACCTGTATTCCACGTGCTTCCAATTGAACGCGCCGCAAACCGTCATGAATCTCATCTTTATGGCCGACAGAGAAAATTCGGAACCCACTTCCTCGAGCCCCTCATACTCCCATTTATGGTGTATCCCTTCATATTCATTTTCCGCATCGCCCCAGAAAGTCCTGGTTATATTCTCGATTTCCGAGGGATCGAACCATCTTCCCTCTCCTGGGACTATGGCATTTTCGATTGCGAATACTTGAGGGTCTTTATCCAGGTCTACTCCTATCAGAACAAGCCCCTCATATTTGCTTTCCAGCAATTTGTTGATCTCCATTCCGGTGATAGTACCGGGGATCTTATAAAATGCAGCGCCCTGTAAGATTATCCTGGGAGCTGCCACCAAACCCTCCGTTTCTAAAGCCTCTGCTATCTGTAGATAGCCGAAAAAGGGGTTAGCTCCTCCCAGGGCGCTCCTGGGGCTCTCCCCAGGGCCCAGGATGAGAGCATCGCCGGTTAGCACCCCCTGCAGACCATTCTGGATCGTCTGCATCATGTAGCCGGAATAGGCGTTTGAAACGGTGAACGACGTAACCGAGAGACCTATGACCATGGTCACTATAAGGTAGACCGGCAGGTGCTCCCTCATCTCCCCAAACGAGAGGCTGAGTATTGGAGATTTTATCTTAGGTCTTCTCCTTTTGGATTTATCTGTCATTAGGACTAAGCTATTTAATCTCCTATTTAAAACTAGCTTAGTCCTTTTCGACTATTGTCGATTTTTTCCTCCTGAAAATTCGATCTTAGGGCTCTGGATATAAGGGCTGAAGAAGAAAGTTTACTGCCTACATCAAAAGCTCGTAATCCGTCAGCTCGAAGAAGAGGTCTCCGACAAACGGCATGTTACTTACCAGTATCCTTACGTACTGCCGGACCTCGGGTGAGTACCATATGTCTATGCAAGTGGCCCCATAGGTGATGTCGTACGACTGTTTCATGTGGTAGGTCTCAAAGGTTCCTGCGGGAACCGTTATCTCCTCAATTCCCAGGAGCTCTGAGACGTAGTCCATCCCTCTATCCATCCTCAGGGGTTTGGTGATGTGTATGACCCTCGTTCCTTCATCGTACTCCTCAAGAGGGAACGGAGAGAGCGGTGGTTTCAAACTTACTTCTATATTAGCGAGGAACCGCCCCCATACCTTCTCCACACCAGCATTTTCTTTTCTCACCAGAGCCCAGAAGTGTTGCGGGCCCTGGATATCCACCTGGATGCCAACTACATAGTAGTCGGGCTCTTCCTTCAATATGCTCTGCACCATCTCGCCGTCGTTCCACTCCCAGCGCTCTCCGATAACGTATTGCGGAGGGTCCAGTTCATAAATTCCGCTCGCCATCGCTGGCATCAGAAGAAGGGCTAACACTCCAAACCCGGACCATTTAACACTCATCTATTATAAGAAACGGTGCTTTATTTAAGAATGATGCGCTTTGGCACTTTTTCATTGTTATAGAAGGTATGCTCAAGGGGGGATTAGAAAGGATAGAGATGGTTATGGGTTGAAGATCTCCCCCAGAGATTTGATCAAAGCATGGGCGATCTCGGGGCCCAGGTCTCCGAATCCCAGGATCATCATAAGAAATGCCGCCAGGAAATCGGGCACAGCTACGATGTAGAAATATATTATCTCAAGCAGGCCGAGATCCCATACCAGATAGTTAAGAAGACCAGGCAGCTCATCCAGGAACACGCCGATAATCGAAGTCAGCAGCTCAGGCAGAACGGAAATAAGATCGCTCAACATCCCATCCGTCGAAGTCAGCACTTCCAGATATGCGGGCAACTGCTCAACGATGGCCAGTGTTATCTCAGGCAGTGCGGCTATCATCGCGGGCCAGAATACGGTGAGGGCGGGCCATGATGGTATGGTTACAATTATAACCCTCACGAGGTCGGTAAGCGTCAACACCAGGCCATCGGGTTCCGTGGGCATGGATAGTATGCCGGGTAACATCACGACCACCAGAACTCCGACCTGTGGGGCTATCTCAGCGAAATACCCTGCGCTCTCTATCAGGGATTTGTTGATGGCGGGTATCGAGCTTATATCCAGAACCGGTACTCCGTCTGGTGGCTCTGGGGCTTGATGTTCGCTTACGCTGAGATCGACGATGATCGAAGGCACTACCAGCGCAATTCCCAATACAGCTGCCAGGATTATACCAATTTTCTTTTTTGAAGCCATCTGCCACCTCTTTTTTCTGGAATGGTGGGCGCCTCTATTTAAGATTAACGTTGGGATATTCGATCATCGACGATTTTTTTATGAGGGAAAAATCGATCTATTACGATAAAAAACAAAAAAGAAAGGGGAGATTATGGGATGATATCTTCTATATAGTCGATGATCTCTTCTATATTGTCGATCACAGCGAATATGCCGTCGATCACGGCGAATAGCA
>DACJ01000090.1:12394-12761 GCA_002494765.1 Euryarchaeota archaeon UBA186 | reverse complement strand
ATCGTGACAGGCGAGGATGGCGAGCCGATAAGGGGGTATCTCCCTTCAAAAGATATGATGGGTACGCGGATGAACGGGGTTTATCTTCTGTTAGATCCCACTTATCCCGATGGGTTCAACCCGGTGCTATCCCCAGTAGCGGGGGATCCGGAGTTCGGGCCATGGCTCGAACTGACACCTGAAGATTTGACTTTCGCCCTGCTGCCAGCCCCTGAGAATTCGCCTGAAGTCGAGAGTTCTCTGCCGCACCTCCAAGAGCTTGGATCGAGGATCTCAAATAGGCTTGGAATACTCTCAAAGATCTTGGAACCTGAACTGGATATGGATCTTCAAAGTTATGAAAAATTTGCCATCTCCGCGATCACTC
>DACJ01000090.1:9752-12350 GCA_002494765.1 Euryarchaeota archaeon UBA186 | reverse complement strand
ACTCATCGGCTCGGGTGTGGGCCTATCTTTCTTCATCACTGGCCTTCATGAGGGGAGAATCGATCTGATTGGCCCGCTGATCGGCGCGCTCATTGGGGGCGCCTCCTGGGCCTTCATCTTTTTTGTCCTGATGCAGACCGCCGCGCCCATGATCTTTTTCTTGCTCTTTTCTGACGCGCTTTCGGGGGCTTTTTCGTCATCAACCTCCATGGATTATGGAGATACCGCATCAAAAGCCTGAATGTCGCGGGACAACGCCGGTTGGCCAAAACTTTTATATGGTACTTTAGCTACTATTAGATATGGAGCTGAAGATATTAAACGTAAAAAGCTCCGGAATAAAATGCCGCCCGGCGGGAAAAGGTGACAAAAAATGAGAAGAGCAAAGATGAGTTTGATGGTGGTGTCGCTTCTTATTTTAGCGATAAATCCTATAATAGGAGTATCTGTTGTAGAAGAACCTCAAAGAACGGTGATCGCACGGTGTGGCGAAGGGTATCTGGTAGAAGACGCTCAGGGCAATCAGATCCTCCATCTAAAAGGTTCTCCATATGAAATGGGATATCAGCAGGGCGTATTGTTAAGCGAGGGTGTGGAGAGAGTGACGCATGAGTATCTGGACAGGTTTTTATTCGCGATGATAGACATCGATTTTGATGGTTCTGTTTTCGGTCCATTGTGGCAATTTGGACGGAAGATACTAGCTGAAATCTGCCTTAGGAATGAAAAATACATCTCTGAAGAATATCGCCAGGAGATGCGGGGAGTAGCGGACGGAGCTGGTGACAGCGTAACCTATGAGGACGTGCTTACATTAAATGAAGGTACGGATGTAATATCAAGCATTGGATATCTCCTGATTTCAGCGGTTTATTGGCCGCTCTCTCTGATTCCCGGGATGTCGTCTCTTGAATCGCTACTGCCGATAGCATGCAACCAATTTGCGGTCTTTGGAGAGGGTACAACAGACGGCAGACTGTTCCACGGCCGGGACTTCATGTGGTTTATAGCCGGATTTCTTCAGGATTACACCATAATGCGCGTTGCTGAACCCGACGAAGGATACCCGTTTATCGGCGTGACATTTCCTGGGCTTGTCGGCATCTATGAAGGCATGAATACGCAGGGGATCAGTTGTGGCATGGATGCGGTTACGGCACGGGATTGCAAACCCCTGATGTGCGGTGAGTGTACACTGTTTGTGTGCAGGGACGTCGTCCAGTACGCCTCCACGCTGGAAGAGGGGATAGAGACAATAAGGAAAGCACCGTCATACGTCTCCTGGATCTACGGGATATCCGATGGCAAAATTCCGGATGCCGCAATAATAGAGATGTCCGCGGGTCGCTTTAACATCCGCAGACCGCAGGATTTATACTCAGATCAGATCGAAGAAAAATCGTGTCTGGTTGCAACGACGAATCACTACATTCATCCGGGTATGGATGGAGCATTCATGGACTACGGATTGGAGGGATCTGAGTGGAGATATAACTACATGGTTGGAAAACTCATACAAAACTACTCGAAAATAGATGTAAACATAGCCAGAGATACCATCGACTACCTGCATCCGCCGAACTATGATTATCTAAAATCTGAATACCGTTCGAGTAGATATACGGATAACCCCTCACAGGCGGTCCAGGTTTCTATCTCGCTGTTCGATCCTGGCAACTTAGAGATATGGTCGTTGTACGGTTACTACGATAGGCCATGGGTCCATTGCAGCCTTAAAGAAGAGATAGGTATGGGGTAGAGCGCTCTGCGCTCCCAACTCCATTTTTTATTTCCTTGTGGGGTATAGTACTGGCTATGGCCCCAACGAATGAGGAGCCATCCACGACTTGGGACCTACACTTACCTACGATAAGATGCCTGAACACTTTAAAGGCAAGCTCCTTGTAACCATATAAAGGTCAGCCGACCAACATGACTGCGGGGGAGATATTCATGTCAGTTTAATTCCCGCCTTACTTAAACTGCAATAGAATCATTGATAGACGTCTCTGCAATGATCGTTTCAAGTGAGAGGTTGGGCCTGCCAAAAGACGAGGAAAGTATTTTTGATCTGATGGGCGAAAATAAGATTTTAGGTGAAGAAATGTGCGAAAAGGCGAAAGAAATGAAGGGCTTTAGGAACATCCAGGTTCATAGATATGTGCATGTAGATGACGAACTCGTTTACAACGATCTAAAAGACCGTCTTGCCGATTTTTATAAATTCGAGAGCGAGATCAGATCATATCTAAAGAGACAACGGAATTTATGACTCTCAATCGTCTTCCTGGGAGATTATGTAAAGCTATACAATGAATTCATGGGGGCATTACCAATAGGAAGGCCAGGAGGATCAAACTTCCTTTCATTTCCAATCTCGTCTGATCATAGTAACCAGCAACACTTAAACTTTTTTGTATTTTAATGCGGCCGCCGGGATTTGAACCCGGGCTTCAGCCTTGGGAGGGCTGGGTCGTAACCAGACTAGACTACGGCCGCCTGGTATGGGATATCCCATGGGCTTTTTGACCTTTTCGTTTCCATTTTTTCCGTTTCCATTTTTCCTCCTATCATACCACCCCAATCTATAAATATAAC
>DACJ01000090.1:0-9647 GCA_002494765.1 Euryarchaeota archaeon UBA186 | reverse complement strand
CCCGAATCCCTGGTAGGAAAAGTGGTACGAAGCTCCGGTCAAGCGATGAGTGGGGATTTCATTAAGAGCCATTTGAGATTACTCTTCAAAATTGAGAAGGTAGAAGGAGACGATGCCATAGCCATGTTCATGGGACATGAAGCTGGAAGCGACTACGTAAGAGCGCTCCTCAGAAGAAGGAGGTCGAGGATAGACTGTATCGTCGAGGGAAAAACAAAGGATGAATACAGAATTAAGATCCACCTAGTGGTTATAACTCGATCCAGGTTGAACCGATCGCAGAGTAAGGGAGTAAGGGATACCACCACATCTTATATGGGGGAGTATTTAGAGGACAAAACCTTGGGCGAATTCTTCCGGGATCTTCTATCTAATGCGATTGCTAGAGAGGTCCAGAGCAGATGCAGGAAGATCGCCCCCATAAGCGGTGCAGAGCTCGTGAGGTCGCACGTGGAGAGGATGGTAAAGTTAGGAGCGGCAATAGAAGAAGAGAAGGCCAATGAGATAGAAAAAGGCGAAACGATAGAAGTTGGGGAGGGGGAAGCCGCTGAAATGTGATCTAGGCGATGATTCTTTTCGTGAGGATCGTCGATCGACGTATGGGCTATAGCTAATTTTAAATATCACCTTTTTGTCCTTTTTAACCGATGAACCGAGGTGAGATATTAGATACAACATACGACAGCGAGATCTTCAAAGAGGAAGGCAAAGTCGTAGTCAGGCTTGAAAACGTATGCAAGATTTATAAAGAATATTCGGTAGAGGTAAACGCTCTAAAGAGCGCGAACCTGTCGATCAGGGAGGGCGATTTCACCGCTATCGTCGGTCCCTCCGGGAGCGGGAAATCGACGCTACTTCACATCCTCGGTTGCCTAGATAGGCCCTCATCGGGGGAGGTCATAGTCGATGACCAGAACATCAAGAGCCTCCCCGATTCCCGACTTGCTAAACTCAGAGGGAAAAAGTTCGGGTTCATCTTTCAGGGCTATAACCTCATTCCCAGATTGACTGCCCTGGAAAACGTGATGCTTCCAGCACTCATCCAGAAACATCATTACGATGGTATAGAGAAATTAGCTCACGATCTGCTCAATCTCGTGGGGATAGAAAATAGAGCGGAGCACAGGGCGGTTCACCTTAGTGGAGGAGAGCAACAGCGCGTCGCAGTGGCAAGGGCTCTGATAAACGACCCGGTTCTAATCCTTGCCGATGAGCCCACCGGAGCTCTGGACTCCGAAGCCAGTGCCAAATTGATGGAGTTGCTCAAGAGTCTGAATAGGGAAGAGGGCTGCACTATAGTGTATGTAACCCATGAGCAAACTATTGCCAACTACGCCGGCAGGCTGATTCAGCTCAAAGACGGTTACATAATATATCACTCAAAGAGGGAGTGGTGATCCGATACCGCCATCTTGAGGGAGAGATTGAATGAAGGTATCTCCTCGTGACTTCTTTGGTAATCTTGACCTTACCGGGTCTATGAAGACGCCAGATCTAAAAAAAACTTTTTGATCATATCGAATGGCAGATCGGGATAACTCCCATGATACTCCAAATACTCGATATGCTTTTTTCCCCTACGATCGTAGCGATGAAAAATTGCATCGCTGTAACCATCAAAATCCACGGGAATAAAACCGTACTTCTCGCAGAGCTCGGCGTCGAAGACAGGGGTTACCTTCACCCATTTCTCCCGAATGTAAAGCTCGTCATAACCGTGTATGAAAACGTTTGTACCCGTAAATGCGAGCAGATTCTCCGATAACAGATGATTTCGGATGTCCGCAAAGCAAATTCGAGAGGGGATCTCGATAACTCTCGCCAGTGTGGCCAACAGCACAGCTTTCTGGATGCAGTAACCTTCTCCTCTCATCAGCGTATTGCTTGCTTTATAAGCTTCAAGATCCAGGTAATCCGCTATGGCATTGTATTTTATCTGATCTCTGACGAAGTAAAAAAGACACTTTGCTTTATCCGATGCGTCTGCCGATCCTGAAGTAACTTCTTTAGCTTTCTCTCTAATTATGGGAGAATCGCAGTCGATAGTAAACGTGGGTCGTAAGTATTCTTCCATCGTAAGTATCCGCTATTATATCTCGTCACTTATAGTTAACCTATCGGCGGATTGAACCATGTCTTGAGTATTCGCTGCCCAGTTCGTTTGAAGGCCTTAATCTAAACATCGTCAGACCCAGCTGTAGATGCCGGTACGGAACAACTCCTTGAAAGCTCTAGAGCAAAGTTTTAAATATAGAACTTTCTAAGGGAAAAAAAGATAAGCCCCATAATAATGTGGGGAGAGAAGGTGTTAACATGGCTGAGAAACCACACATGAACTTAGTGATGATTGGACACGTAGACCACGGTAAATCAACTGCTGTGGGGAGGATGCTCTACGAGACCGGAAATGTTCCAGAACACGTAATAGAGAAGTACAAGAGAGAAGCCGATGCGGCAGGGAAAGGCACCTTTGAATTCGCTTGGGTCATGGACTCTCTGAAGGAGGAGAGGGAAAGAGGTCTCACCATCGACGTGGCTCATAGGAGATTTGATACGGGCAAGTACTACTTTACAATTATAGACGCGCCCGGTCATAGGGACTTCGTCAAGAACATGATCACCGGAACTTCACAGGCCGATGCTGCTATTCTAGTGGTTTCCGCGTATGAGGGAGTTCAGGCTCAAACTCGGGAACACATCTATCTTGCCAGAACTCTCGGCGTGCCTCAGGTTATAGTAGCTCTCAATAAGCTAGATGCTATAGAGTACAATGAGAAAAAGGTAGAGGGCGTTAAGAACGACGTAGAAGGACTTCTGAAGACGGTAGGCTACAAACAGAATCAGATCCAGTACGTGCCCATAAGCGCCCTGAAAGGCGACAATATCGCCAAACCAAGCGAAAACATGCCCTGGTGGAAGGGCGCCACCCTTGTTCAAGCGCTGGACCGCTTTACTCTCCCCGAGAAACCGGTCAATCTGCCATTGAGGCTACCCGTGCAGGATGTTTACTCCATAACGGGAGCAGGCACGGTGCCTGTGGGTAGGATTGAGACGGGCGTTCTGAAGCCTGAGGATAAAGTCATATTTGAGCCTGCTCATGTCCAGGGAGAAGTCAAATCCATAGAAATGCATCACGAGATCATAGCAAAGGCTGATCCCGGCGATAACATCGGTTTCAACGTAAGAGGGGTTGCAAGGAACGACATACGAAGGGGAGACGTCTGTGGTCACGTATCGAATCCCCCGACTGTTGCAAAGAGCTTCACCGCTCAAATAGCCGTTTTACAGCACCCAAGTGTCGTAGCGCCCGGCTATACTCCCGTCTTCCATGCCCACACCACACAGGTAGCCTGCACTTTCGAGGAGCTCATAAGGACGATAAACCCTAAAACGGGTCAAACGAAGGAAGAGCACCCACAGTTCCTGAAGACCGGAGACATAGCAGAGGTGAAGATACGGCCTACCAAGCCAATGGTGATCGAAAAGTCCAAGGAGATACCTCAACTCGGTCGATTTGCGATTAGGGATATGGGCATAACCGTAGCGGCTGGTGTGGTCTTGGACGTGGAGAAGAAGTAAACCGATGGGATCAAAGGCCAGGATATCTCTGACAGGGATAAGCCCGAAGGACGTCGATTTTGTGTGCCGGCAGATAAAGTTGATAGCTGAGAGGACGGGAGTGGCCGTTTCAGGCCCGATCCCCCTCCCAACCAAGAGGTTGATGGTTCCATGCAGAAAGAGCCCCGATGGAGAAGGGACTGAGACCTGGGATCACTGGGAAATGAGGGTCCACAAAAGGATAATGGACATGGATGCCGACGAAAGGGCTTTGAGGCAGTTGACCAGAGTCCAAGTGCCGGACAACGTGAACATAGAGATAGTCCTGAAGACCTGAACTGGGTAAGGTTTGTCAATCGGATCTTCGATTATTTTCATTTTTTTATCGTTATCTGAATACCCCACAGCTGCGGTTGGGATGGGGAGGTACAACTAAACCAGGGTGGCTTTTGGGGTGTGATAGAGTTGGGGAGAGCGAACCATTGTGTTCACAAGTATAGAAGAGCATGGTACACCAGAAGAAAAAAATAATGTACCAAAATGAAACTGCTAGACTTTTGAGATGCTCCGCTGCTTGCAGCGGGGGGCTTCACTTGAATGTTAAAACCGCTTTTCAATCACTCTAACCCTTCACCAGAAAAGAGAGCTCCTCATCCCCAAGGTCCAGCTTCCTAGCCACTGTTTCCGGATCCTTCTTCGCTATCTCTTTCACCAAATCTAGGTTTTTACTCCCCCTCCCCCAAACCTCATCTATTTTTTTAACGATATCCGACCTTAATCCTCTATCTTTTCTCGCCAAACTCATCTTTTTCAGGTACGAGGGGAAGCGATATCTGGTAAATCCTTGATATGGCTTTTCCTTGGCGGACGCGACACCGGCGGTCATCAGATCTATAGCATAGCTCCAGAGTACGTATGCTTGCCTCTTCGCGCTTCTGTTCAGGAATAGATCGCTCCTTGATACGAAGTAAAAGCCCCTGTACATATCGGCGGGTTTTTTATACTCGATCGGGAGATTTTCGTCAATCCACAGAAGAAAGTGATCCGGAGCCTCATCAAGCGATTGGAAAGCGGTTCTTGCCTCCTGAGCGGTGTTCGACTTGAAGACCTTTGCCAATACCCTGAACAGATCTTCTTCTCTATCCCTCCCTCCAAGGGAGAGGACATTCTCATCATCTATCTTTGGGGAGAGCGCTAAGAGCTGAAGATCCCTGATCGCGCTTCTGATATCCCCTTTACAGTTTTCGGCCAAAAGGGTTAGAGCTCCTTCATCCGCTTCTACCCCCTCGAACTCACAGATCTTCGCCAGCAAGTTCGCTATTCCCCTTTTGGTGGGTCTCCTGAAATCCACCTGCAAAGTGAGGTTCCTTAGAGCTCCGCTTCTGCTCACCAGAGAGTAATAGTCATTTACCACCAAAATGATCGGTTGCTGGCTTTTCCTCAAAACTTCTACGATAGCCCTGACCCCTCCCCTGTCCTCTCTCCCAAAGAGGTTGTCCGCTTCGTCCAACAGAATGAGCCTCTTCTTTTTAGGGACGAAGCTCCCATCAATCCCAAACGTTTCATTAACTGCACCTACCCCAGCTATTCCGTTTATGGATTCGTAGTCTCTCTTATCAGAGGCGTTGAGCTCTACGACCTCCCATCCCATATCGTTGGCTAGAGCTAGTGCAGCGCTGGTCTTCCCTATTCCGGGGTTTCCAGATATGATCACTCCCTTTTTTTGTGGTTTTTCCCTCCCCTTCCAGGCTCCGGCCCATTCCATGAGCCTTTCTTTTCCTTGCTTGTTGCCCACGACCTCGTTTAGAGCTTTCGGACGATACTTCTCGCACCAATCGTCTATCACCCCTGTTAATGGTCTTCCAAGTAAAAATATTTGTATTATGTGCCCTATTTACTAGGATGGAGCCGATTGATATCAAAGAGTATGGAGGAAAGGGGAGAAAGGTAACCCTGGATAAGGGCTGGAGCGATCTTAAAAGCAGGGATCTCGACCTTGTGAAGAAGAGAGCCCGCGCTAAATTCGACCACGAGAAAAAAATTTACGCGGTATCATTTCTCAACGAGGAGTACGAGGTGGACCTCGAAGCCGAAAAAATAAAAAAAGAGGGCGAGGAGATATCGCCCTTTACGGCCATTTTGATACTTCACTATTTAACATACGCTTCCGACCCAGAGCCCACCGGCAAGTTCATCACGTTCAGGGAACTGGAAGGCGGCGATGTCTACTACCCGGCCTTCAAGAAAAGGGCTATAGACATCATAGCCGAGAACTTCACTTCTGATACAGATGTGTTTCTCGATTGCTGTAAAAAGCTCGGCGGCGAGCTTGTGGAAGAGGGGGGCGCTGGAGCGAGATTCATAGCATTTTCAAAAATACCGATAACCATCCTGGTGTGGGAGGGTGACTCGGAGATACCGGGGAGCGCCAACATTCTATTCGACGAGACCGCTGGGGAGCACCTGCCAACTGAAGATCTCTCGCTAATAGGGGCGATGATCGCGTCCACGCTCAAGAAGCTAACTAAAAAGTGAATCTGGGCAACGATTTGGCAGTGGAACAGAGGTTTTAAGTATTCAGGACAGATGGGCCAAAGTAATGAAAGCGTTGGTACTGGAGGCGGAACTGGTGCCGAGGGGAGGGTACGCTTTAAGTCCCTTCGAAGAGGAGACTGGAAAGGCAATGACTGGCAGTTCAGTATGGAGAAATCCTGAGCTATCGATAAAGGAAATTGAAAAGCCAAAGCCAGGTAAAAGGGATTTGCTGATAAAAGTTAAAAATTGTGGAGTCTGTGGATCAGATATCCATTTCTATGAAAGAGATGAGGAAGGGTATATACTCTATCCAGGTTTAACCAAGTTTCCCTGCGTAATTGGGCATGAGTTTTCCGGAGTAGTTGAAGAGGTTGGGCCAGAAGTAAAAGGGTTTAAGGAAGGGGATCTGGTAACTTCGGAGGAGATGATCTGGTGTGGGGAGTGCACCCCCTGTAGAAATGGCTATCCAAACCATTGCGAGAGGTTAGAAGAGCTTGGATTTACTATTAATGGAGCTTTCGCGGAATGGATTTCGGTAGGAAGCAAATACTGTTGGAAGTTAAATGAAATTCAGCAGGCCTATGGAAGCGAGATTAATGCGTTAGAAGCAGGAGCGCTGGTCGAGCCAACTTCCGTGGCCTATAACGGAATTTTTGTCAGGGGAGAGGGATTTGGGCCCGGAGATTTCGTTGGGGTCTGGGGTGCTGGGCCTATTGGGCTCGCGGCCATTGCCCTCTCAAGAGCGGCAGGAGCCAGCAAGATCTTTGCATTTGAGATAAAAAAAGAGAGAAGGGCGCTGGCAATCCAGATGGGGGCAGATTTTGTTTTCGATCCTGCGGCTCTTCAGAAGAAAGGAACGGGACCAGCCGAGAAGGTTTTGGAACTCACACAGGGGCAGGGAATTTCGATGGGGATAGAGGCAGCGGGAGCTCCCTTGTTCACCATCCCTGAGATTGAAAAAAGCCTGGCGATAAACGGTAAAATCGTTCAAATCGGAAGGGCCGCTCAAGAAGTTCCGATGTATCTGGAAAGATTTCAAGTTAGAAGAGCCCAATTCTATGGAGCACAAGGTCACTCAGGTCACGGAACTTTTCGAAGCGTAATAAGGCTAATGGCAAGCAAAAGAATCGATATGAGACCAATAGTTACTTCAAGATTCGCTCTGGACCAGGCCATCGATGCGATCGAGAGGGCTTCAGGGAGAGCCGACGGGAAAGTGTTAGTGAACATCTGAGAGTACAGGAGTTGTAATTTTTGGAGCGCACAACTCAAGCTTTTTTAAGCTCTTCCCCATAATAAGATTATGATAAGGGTATGCGTAGTCGGGATGGGAAGAGCCGGGAAGATCCATGCAGAAAATTTCCTAAATAGGATAGGGGAAGCAAAACTGATAGGAATTGTTGAACCAGTTGAGCTCATTGCAAAGCAGGCGAGCCAAAAGCTCGGAGTTCCCTACTGGTTGGATGCCCAAGAAGCGATAAAGACCAAAGACTTCGACGCTTTGATTATATGCACTCCTTCTTATCTCCATCCAGAGCTAATAGTTGAAGCGGCGAAGGCAGGAAAACACGTGCTTTGTGAGAAACCCCTGGCAATAAGTTTAACGGAAGCCGAAAAAGCCCTAAAATCTGCCGAAAGGGAGGGAATCAAACTTCAGCTTGGTTATATGAGGAGGTTCGATAGATATTATTCAGAGGCAAAGCAAAGGATAAAAAAGGGGGAAATAGGCAAACCATTAATATTCAAAGCGACCGGAAGGGACCCATCAATGCCCTCTGGATGGATGGCAGATCCATCCTTGAGTGGAGGGATCTTCCTGGATATGCTTTCCCATGATTTTGATCTAGCCAGATGGTTAATGGCGAGGGAGGTCAAAGAAGTGGAGGCTAGGGGAGGGGCATGGTTTTATGAAGGAGTAAAAGAGAAGGGGGATCAAGATCTAGTGGGTGCGCTACTGGTTTTTGAAGAAGAGGGGATAGGTCTGGTTGAAGGGTGCAGAAAATGTGCCTACGGATATGACTTAAGAACAGAGATAGTGGGATCGGAAGGAACTTTAATGATAGGCTCCCCTTATGACCCCAATTTGTCGATAGGTAGATGTGACGGCTTTACTCCAAGTAAAGCGCAATGGTTTTGGGAAAGGTTTGAAGGAGCTTTCTTATTAGAAGACAAACACTTTATAGAGTGCATCAACGAAGATAAAGCGCCCTTAGTAAGTGGAGTAGATGGCAAAAAGGCTTTAGAAATAGCTCTAGCCGCAAAGCGATCGCTCAGGGAAAATAAACCTATAAATTTATGAATGTTGTACGTATAGAGGCATTAAATGAATATGGATAAGATATGGCTAACCACTGAGCATCCAGCAATCGTGTTTGAAAATAATACAGTTGGAAGGCTAAAAAAAGATGTATGGGGCGCATCAGAAAAGGAAATCAATTTGATTCTAAAAGAATACGAAATTCCTTCGGATCCTGAATTGGGGAAGCCAGGGTCTTACATACAGACTACAGTGCGCAAAAAAGTTGTAGAAAATCGAAGGAAAAATGATGTGGTGTTCATTCCGGTTGGCAGTACTGAAAGACATGGAGAACATGCACCATCGGGGCAGGACACTCTCCAGGTAACCCAGATATTGGAAGGAGTTCGGAGGTACACTGAGAAAAAAGGAAGACCTATCAACCTGGTCTACCCTCCACTCAACTATGGAGGGCACCCCTATCATCACATAGGAATGCCCGGAAATGTGATAATGCCAGAGCACGTCATCAGGGAAACTTTGATCTACGTAATGCTTGGCCTTTGGAATGATGGATTTAGAAAACAGGTCATAGTGAATAACCATGGAGATCTATGGCAATTGGAGTCAGCTCTTCACGAGTTCATGTACAGATACCAGCTGCCCGGAATTTTTCAGGTTTTGGATTGGCACCGTGCGGTGAGAGAGTTCTTCATTCCGATAGGAGAAAAAAATTCAATGGAGACGAACTTTATCCACGCTGCAGAAGCAGAGACCTCCCTGGCTTTGCTCTTATTCCCGAAAGGCATGATCGACCTGAGTCTGGCAGTCGATGCTAAAGGAAAGAGTTACTTGCCGGAAGGACATTTTGATCTGTCTGTTGAGCCGTTCAGAAGACCCCACAGATGGTCGGAGGGGGAAGGACAGAGCGCGATAGAACTAAGGGCAACTCCTCATGGCTCGGTTGGTAAGCCAAGCCTGGCAAGAGCAGACAAAGCAAAACGTCCGGTTGCAGCCATTCTTAAGTACCTCACACTGGTAAACGACCAGATCCTCGAGACCTTTCCTTCCGGAGAGGTTCCCCCAGTTGAAGAGGTCACGTTGCGGTCGGCCCAGGAAATGGAAGCTTATCTAAAAGAGCCGGGAAGCGAAGGATGGAAGTCGGTTTATTCGCTACCGAGGATGGGGATTTAGATCCAAGAGGTGCACGTCAACCAGCCTCCCTCCCAAGCTAGAGGAATGGGGGCATTGGGCTATCTCAGCTGATTCGGCTTCTTCTACTATCTCAGCTGATTCGGCTTCTTCTACTATCTCAGCT
>DACJ01000092.1:5586-56686 GCA_002494765.1 Euryarchaeota archaeon UBA186 | reverse complement strand
TTATGAGGTATGTGTATCCCGTGATCCCTATCTATCAGGAGTTCAAGCCTCATCGCTCCCAGTTTGTATTTTTGTTTCACTTTACGTATGATCTCCTTTTCATGTTCGGAGAGAGGAGGAGCTGCTGGTCTACCTATCGTTCCTTCTATCTGTGGTATGATTCCGGTGTCTTTGTACTCTTTCCAGACCTGGTTTACCCTTCTTTTTGAGATTTTAAGGTCCTCTGCTATGATTCGGGAATACATCCCTTCCTCCTTTTTCCTGAGCAAGTATCTCAATTTCTTAGGCGTCAGTTTCAAGTTTTTGCTGTTGGCGCTTTGGGTGGGAAATACTTTTGGGACTATACAGTGCTCGAGCGGTTTAGGAAAATGTTAAATATTGGAACGTAGATCAGCTTCCAATGAAAGGAAAGACGCGCGGGTATTTATGCCCCATTTTGGTCTTTGCCCTGCTCTTACCGTTAGCCGTTCCGGGACTATTGCCCTCAGATGTCTCCAGGACCGACCCCGATATGGAAGATCAAATTATCGAGTTCCGGGCTAACCCGGCCTCGGAAGAGCTTCTGAATCACTACTGGGAAATGAAAATTAAGGATTTTGGTGATCTGCTGGCATTGTTATACCCAAGCTGGCCCCCAACCTCCCTCTTCAAATATTGCGATTATCTCGTGGCCCATGATACCGGGCTAATGGATGGTAGATATAGCATCATGGCGAAGGATTATCTGGAAAACGAGGTCCTGCTCCCCTTAGCCAAGATAGCTGGCTTTGAAGCGGAGAGCGTTTCTGATTTACGGAAGTTGAATCTCGCAGCTAAGAGAGAGCTGGCCGAAGTTTTCTACATCTGGAGCAGGGATGGGGCGGCGTTCGCCGATATGGCTTTTGATAAAATCGCGATCGCATTGGTTGTCACCGCACCCGGGATGTTGTTCCTTGTACTATCTCTTATGCTCCCATTTGATATATTCGACACGATTTTCCGTTATTTCACCACCACTAATATGAACGTGATGGATATGATCCCTATACCCTTCCTCATAAAGTCGCCAGTAGAAACCGCACACTACGGAAACTCTCACTGTATGGGTAAGGCATTATTACTTGCATCGCTTCTGGAGATGATCGGATTGAAGGTCGGCCTGGGATTCATAGGCGCTCAGGTGATATATACCAGGGCTCCTCAGATAGCTAATCTCATTCCAAAAGCGATTCAATACATACCTGCAATAGGCCATACCTTTGTCATGCTCAAAGACCCGGGTTGGGGCATCGGCAGGTGGGTAGTCGCACCGGGAGAAGAGATCGTATTCGAGATGAATGGCATTACATACGGCTCACTGCCCGAGAAGGATATGGTAGGTAGAGCAATAGAGGGAAATTATCTTTTATTGGAGCCCACATACAGCGAGTTGTTCAACCCACTATTTCCGCCGCTGGGATTTGACGAGAACTTCCCGGATTGGCTTGGGCTGAATCCCAACGAGCTTGCCTTCGGGCTCTTGAATTAGCTGCCCATTTCTTCATCTTCAGCATCAAAGGATCTTCTAGGGTGTGGGTGGAACCAGCCACAGACCCATGTTATAATGAGAGAAGCGGCAATCGCAATCATCGCTATCGCGAGCAGCCACTTAAGGCCGAGGGTTACCACAATAATGGGAGACATGGCGGTGAACAGCCCCCCTCCCAGAAATGGCTCATAGGCGATTTGCTTGAACGCGAAAGCTTCGGCAGCAGGGGTCTTATAATCCGGGTCCATTACCCTCAACAGCGCCAGACCAGTCGCTGTAAGACCGCACTGCATTCCGTACTCAGCCATACCCCTTTCAAACCAGGCATCGGGGAGCATCCTGGGGGCCAGGTACCATGTCAGCAGGGTGTTATAGGCAATGGCACCCCCCATTAAGATGAGAAGCGGTAACGCGTATTCTATTATAATCGGGATTTTTATGGATGCTATCGCCGAAACTATCAAAAAATCGAGGGCTAAGCCCATTATTCTCTCTACAGATCCTCTGTCTATTAAGTAGTCAATTTTGAGCTTAACCATCGACCACTGGATTATAATCCCTCCAATCATGGCGAACGGAAAGATGGGCATAGTCGACAGATATATGTGAATGGCGGCTAACCCCCTCACGATCAACCATCCTATAAGTATAGAGATGCCGACAAAAATCATGGTAAATGCAAGGGGCTCGATCGAGGTTGAACAAACGGTCCCTTTAGCTATCGCCCGCGCTTCTCCCTTTGGCACTATCCCCCTTCTCTCCTCCACTGACAGGTTTTCAGGCCTAACTAGGATTCTGCAGTAACCCTTTCTGGCACCTACGTTTATGAGGAACATGCCCAAAGCCACAGCCGTCACAATGCCTATGGTCGCGGAGGTCATGGCGAGATCCGCCCCCTCCGGAAAGCTCCAATCCGTTCCAGGTATTCCCTCCCTGAACACCGTCGCCATTCCTCCAGCGGTTCCATGCCCTCCGCTAAAACCTATCTCTATGAGGGTAGCAAATGTTGGGTCTATGTTGAACAGGGGCATCAAGATCAAAAGCGTTAAGACGGTGCCTACCAGGTAATCGCCCATACCTCCCATTATAATACCAAACGATATCTGGGGGCCTGCTTTAGTTCCCACCTCTTTTAAGGTCGGCAGACGCATCCCAAGCAAAAGACATGCGAAGACTATATTCACCAGCACACCGGGGTAAAAAGACCAACTAGAGCTCATCCCCTTCGGTATTATCTCAAATGGTAGGATGCTCCCCAAAAGGAACGGCCCCAGGATAAGCCCCAGAAAGCCAGCCAAAACCGAAGCGGGTAGAAATAGGTTCTGGAACAACCTGACCTTTACGCGAAGTAGTTTCCCCACGGCAAGTAGCAGACAGAGGATGCAGATTTGAAGCAATATCGCGCTTATCGCGCTCGAGCCGACGTCCAGATTAAGAAGTTCTTCGAGATCCACTCGGCATCCTATAGCATTTAAAACCTTAAACCTTCCGATCGCGGAGAAGTTTTATATCACCTGCCTTTTAAAGTCTCATGCTCGGGATCTTACTAACGATGATAGCGATCCTGGTCGCTATATTACTGGTAATAATCTTGATAAAGACGATAGCGAAAATATTGGTGCCCATCCTGGCAATCATCCTTGTGGTCTATTTGTTGTATAGGTCTGGGATGTTGGGCGGCTTCATCGATTGGATCCAGAGTTTACTCTCCTCTTTCCCCTGACCGACGGTCGAATATCGTGTTTTTCCCCTTTATCTTTATCTTTATCTTTATCTTTATCTTGACTATCCTGTGATAGGGTATTTTGGTCTCATCTGGGCCGACCGAGAAAAAAGACCTGCCAATCTCAGTTATGTCGCTTCCATCGACCATTCTCAAATCGTCAGGGGCGCCCCTGTGGATGTAGTATATCTCCAGGTCATTTATACTCAGATCTCTGGACCATCTGTACCTGTTCAGGATCTCTCTCGGATTCAACGTTACCTATGCTGAGAGTCCCCTTAAAAGATTATCGTAAAATACCCCAGGATAATGATTTAACTTGTAACGCCATCAGACGCTATTGCGCATTCGCTTTTAAACCTGAGCCGCAGGATCTAGGAGGGTTAGACCTAAATAGTTCTCGCGCTTACCCTCACCTTGTTGGCGTACAAACTGACTGAAGGGAGCATATCACGATCGATTTTCCGTCTGGCCCTCCCAATGCTGATGGCAAACCTGCTTCAGGATCTATTTAGCATAGTTGATGCCATCTTCGTTGGTAGACTGGGGGAAGAACAGTTGGCCGCCCTTACAGCAAGCGGCGTTGTTATTGGACTTGTAATGGTCGTCATGATCGGGATTTCGACTGGCACGATAGCTCTGGTTGCAAGGCATATCGGCTCAAAAGAGATGCTAAAGGCTGAGAACGACGTCGCTCAAGCGCTTTTGCTAGCTCTGATATTCACTCTTGTTATCTCGCCATTTTTCTATTTTGCAGCGCCCTATCTATTGGAGCTTCTGGGTGCCGAGAGTGGCGTGGTGGGTTATGGAGAACAATACATGCGCATCATAGGAATAGGTGCATTCACCATCACCCTCTCGATATCGTTGAGCGCCGCTCTCCAGGGATCCGGGGACGCTGTAACTCCGATGAAGATCCTGCTCTTCTCCACACTGATCAACATAGCTCTAGACCCGCTACTCATATTCGGCATCGGCCCCTTCCCCGAGATGGGGGTTGCTGGCTCCTCACTTGCGACGGTGATAGCGAGGGGGGTTGGCCTTCCGCTCTTCTTCTATGTCCTGGTGAAGGACAAAACCATTCTCCGCATGCCGTGGGACAGGATAAAGATAGATCTGAGAACCATGGGGGCTATGGTTAAGATAGGGATATACAGCGCTCTACAAGCTTTGATTAGAAGCATATCCAACTTCGCCCTATATGGCCTCGCCTTCTCGTTCGGAACCTCCACCGCAGCTGCATATGGTGTTGGGACAAGGCTCAGGATGAGCGTGCTGATGATAGGGTTTGCATTCGCGGCAGCTTCTGCGACCCTGGTCGGTCAGAACCTGGGAGCCGAAAAACCCGATAGAGCCGAAAAGAGCGCCTGGGGGGCAGTAGCGTTCTTTGAGATCATACTGGCGGGCTTTATGGTGATATTCCTTACTTTCCCCGAAGGCATCATGAAGATCTTCAGCGAAGAGGTGAGGGTTGTGGAAATAGGGAGCGAGTACGTCTCGGTTCTGGGGATGGCTCTTCCGTTCTTAGGGCTCTCTGTCGTGCTCTCAAGGGCCTTCGGAGGGGCCGGCTCGACAAGAACACCCATGATGGTAACTGCTATTGCCCTTATAGGCATAAGGATACCCCTTGCGTACTATCTGGCCTCTACTATAGGAACGTATGGGATATGGTACGCCCTCCTGGCCTCAAACCTCATAGAAGGCACCATCATCGCTCTGCTATTCAGACAGGGGAGGTGGAAAAAGGTCAAAGTTGACGTTTGAAAAGACGAGCTCGCCGGGATTCGAACCCGGGTGACCGGCTCCGAAGGCCGGTAGGATATCCACTACCCCACGAGCCCCTTGAACCTGGAATAGGGACGGGCATTTTCTTGTTTTGTGAGATCCAAAATAAAAAAGATTATTCCACTCCCGCGGATACTTTATGCAGATCAGGAGCTTCTTGTTGAAGCCACTCCTCTTCCGTTGCCGCAGAAGGACTGTACATCTGTGGGTAGTTCTTGAACATGATGTCATTTCTTCTGATTATGCTATCATAGCCTGGGCTTTCCCACCTGAAATCTGGAAGATGTTTTATCTGGTAGCTCTCTTCGAGCGGGTGTGACAATATTTCTTCTACGTGTTGTATCTGCAGCCATCTAAGTTCGGTAAGTTCTTCCGGGCTGATCTCATATCTCTCAAGCTTTGTTTTTAGCTCTATGAGTCTATCTGTAGATACCTCCGGCTCCCGGGCAATGTGTTTTCCTACAGGTGTTGTAGGCTGGGGATAAGCGCTCCATACCTCATAAGGGGATGGATTGACATCGTTGATGGGAACACAATTTACTCCCGGTCTCCAGGATGCCATCACAGCTTCACCGGTAGAAATTCTCTGTATGATGATGCTGTGCCCTAAGCGAGGGTCCATGTCAAATGTACCGTGTCTGATCCTGCCACCGGTGAGATACATAACCACATCGCAGAAACATGGCGATTTCCCAGCCATCCCCCTCATATCGGTTCGATCATAGATTCCATCTGGAAATAGCTCATCCATGGCCAGCTTGCACATGCAGGTAGCATGGAATAACCCTTCGCAGTCATGCCCGTGGAACTTCACTATATCCTTCAGGGTGATGGTCTTCGTCATCATGTAGTATCTTCCCTTAGCCGCATCGGTATCCAGAACTTCGAATGTGGGCGCGTAGAGAGCATCCACCTCAGGGCAGTACCAGCAAGGCTCATCATCTACTGGGCCAACTCCGGTCACTATATAAGGGGGCCTCGGTTCGTAGGAAGTATCTCGTCCTTTGAAAACTTCATCATCGGATGCCTCTAAATCCGCAAATTTCGCCGTCACTACTGCATCTGGATAATATAACTCTTCGCCAAATTCATCCTTTCCAAAGTCTCTGATGATCTCTTGTCCTTCAGGCGAGGTGATATATCCGATAAAGGCCTTTGCGAGATCATAGTTTACGTTTGGATTTCTTTTGGGATTTACCGCGATAACGGAATAGTGGTTAACCAAGTCAGGATCGCCTTCGGATAAAATTTCTAGATCGATATCTTCCTTCATTGTGATGTATGTGCTGCGATCGGTCATGAAATATCCCTGCTCTTCGCTGGCAATCTTCAACGTAGCCCCCATAAACTTCCCTGTTTCACGATACCAGTCTCCACCTGGCGTTATATCGGCCTCGTTCCAGATAGACCTCTCTTTTTTATGCGTCCCGGAGTTATCGCCGCGGGAGAAGAATGGCGACTCGGTCTCAGCGATTTTTTCGTATGCTTCTGCTGCATTCTCTATCCCTCTAATATCTGCCGGGTCATTATCTGGACCTACGATGACAAAATCGTTGTACATCACGGCGCATCTATCTATTCCATATCCATCCATGACAAAATCCCTTTCTGCCTGGGGGGCGTGCACCATCACAAGATCCACCTTGCCCTCTTTGCCGAGATCCAGCGATTTACCACTGCCGGCCTTCGTTACTTCAACATTGCAATTATATCTCTCCTCAAATGGCTTGCTTAATGCATCTATCAGCCCCAGCTCGTATGGGCTTCCAGTTGCCAATTTCAACGTCTTTGGTGTTGACTCTTCTTCCGGTACTATCGGATACAACCCGACGCCTACTCCGATCGCTCCCCATACGATCACCACTACGATGATAGACGCGATTATTCTCCTCACAATATCACCTTTTTTTCTCGCACATCTTTCTTTTTCCGGTATATCGTTTTTGATATTAAAACCTGCCTCTGTCGGCATCCCATAACTGCTTGTTCCATGTACTCGAAAAAGTTAAAGTAATCTTAAAATCAAAAAATCGGGAGGGCTTTAGGGCACCATCCTCTATTTAAGTATCGCTTTTTACGCCTGATCGGGGTACCAGCACCACGCCGACGATGGTTTGCCCCATTATCCGGGTCACATTCCCCGAACTGGGTCAGCATCCTTTACAGGTCTACTCTCTTTATCATCTCGTTAAAGTAATCTCTGTTTGCAGAATCAAATTCTCCTTCTGGTGCCGAAAATGCGAATACCACTATACACGATTCACCGCAGATCATTACCATCCTTATAGTCATCCCTTCTTCGGTCATCTCGCTATCGCTCACTATTCCTCTCTGGTCTCCGAACTGGCCTACATCATAGCCAGCAGTTACGATACATCCAATCCCCCTATCGGGATCGCTGAAGCTTACCACATTGGCGATTTCAAATTTTTGCCAATTCGCAGGATATTCCATCGAAAATCTTCCTTCGGGGTCTTTATAGGTTTTCCAGCTAACTGCCTGAACCTGTGGGGCCAGTAGAGCTACCAGCACTGTCGCCATCAGGCCTATCTCACATACTCTTCTTAATTTCTTCATAGTTCCGCTCCTCTTATTTCACTTTATCGATTTGTTTTGTCTATACTTAAATATATCTCTGTCCATATACTTAGGCATTCCTATCCCTCTTCAACCGACATCTGGCCTATACTGAGGGTAACGGCGATGGCGCGGATTAAGCAAGATCGTACAGATCCGGAAAAGCTATATTAAATACAAAGGCGTTTATATCTTAATTCGACGATTGATAAAGAGCATGGTTGAGAAAAAAGTAGAACTAAAGGTTTCTGGCATGACCTGTGCCATGTGCGTCAACACCATCGAGAAATCCCTCTCTAATTTAGAGGGGATTAGCGATGCCAGGGTAAACCTTGGCAAAGAAACGGCTTCCGTGGAATACGATCCCTCCAAGCTTAAGTTAAAAGATTTAGAAAAAGCCGTGACCGATTCCGGGTACGAAGTTGTAAACGAAAAGGCCACTTTAAGGATAGGGGGGATGACCTGCGCCATGTGCGTGAAGACCGTGGGAAAAGCACTTAACAATCTGGATGGCGTTATCAACGCGACCGTCAATCTAGGAGCTGAAAGAGCTTACGTGGTTTACAACTCCGGGGTCACGACCATAGCCGATATGAAGAAGGCGATAGAAGATTCAGGTTATCAATACCTTGGGATAGAAGGAGAAAAAGAGGATCTCGAAAGGGACGCCAGGGAAAAAGCTCTTAGGACAAAGAAAAACAGGGTGATCGTCGGCTTTTCAGTTGGCATCCCCTTGATGGTGCTTAGCTTGTTACCACTTGGAATCCCCTACATGGGTTACATCATGCTCGTTATCTCTACTCCCGCCTTCATATATGTTAGCCACCCCATATTCGGCGCAGCTTACCGTTCTTTAAAGAACAGAAGCCTCAACATGGACGTGATGTACTCGATGGGGATAGGCGTCGCATACGTATCGAGTTTATTTGGAACCTTCGGGTTCATCCTCTCCGAGGAGTTTATGCTCTACCAGACCGCCGTGCTTTTGGCTACCTTTTTGACAGTAGGCCGCTATTTAGAGGCCAGGGCCAAATCCAAAACCTCAGACGCCATAAAGAAACTTATGGGGCTGCAGCCCAGGACCGCCATCATCATAATAGACGGTAAAGAAAAAGAGATACCAATCGAGGACCTTCAAGTAAACGACCTCGTCGTGGTAAAACCCGGCGAGAAGTTCCCCGTGGATGGCGTTGTGATAGGAGGAGAAAGCTTCGTTGACGAATCGATGATCACTGGCGAACCGATACCGCCATTTAAGACCGTTGGTGATAATGTGATAGGGGGAACGCTCAACCAGAACGGCGTGATAAAATTCACCGCCCAAAAGATAGGTAAGGATACAGTCCTTGCTCAGATAGTTAAGCTGGTTAGTAACGCCCAAAGTTCAAAGCTCCCTGTTCAGAGGATAGCGGATAAAGCCGTCAGCTACTTCATTCCCACTGTGCTAACCATAGCGGTCTCCTCCCTCATCATCTGGCTGCTATTGGGCAATGGTCTGCTCTTCGCCCTGACCACTTTGATCTCAGTTTTAGTGGTAGCGTGCCCCTGTGCCCTGGGTCTAGCCACGCCCACCGCGATAACTGTGGGTTTGGGAAGGGGGGCAGAGCTTGGAATATTGATAAAAGAGAGCGATGCATTGGAAAGAACGGAGAAAGTAACCACCATCGCATTCGACAAGACCGGTACCCTCACAAAAGGAAAACCCGAGATCACGAATGTGATCCCCATTAATATCGACGAAAAGGAACTGCTCGAGTTCGCCTCAAGCGTCGAGAGGAACTCTCAACACCCGCTTGCAAAGGCGATAGTGAGAAAAGCCGGGGGAGAAAAACTGGTTTTCAAAGGGACCAAGAGCTTCGACACCATCGGGGGGAAAGGCGTTATAGCTAAAATAACTGGGAAGGAGATGCTAGTGGGAAGCACGAACCTGTTTGAAGAGAGAGGCATCCCATACCCAGATGTAACTGACCTAGAGGCCAAAGGTAAGACCGTCGTGCTTGTTGCCGTCGATAACGAGTTAAAAGGCATCATCGCGATAGCCGATACCCTGAAAGAAACGACGAAAGACGCGATCCGCGAGCTTAAAAACATGGACCTTACCCCCGTAATGATAACTGGCGATAACCAAAGAACCGCAAACGCCATCGCTAAGGAGATCGGGATGGAGAGAGTACTGGCAAGGGTCCTTCCCCAGGATAAAAGCGAAGAGGTGAAAAGACTCCAACAACAGGGCGAAATAGTCGCTTTCGTGGGAGATGGGATAAACGATGCCCCAGCCCTAGCTCAAGCCGATGTTGGCATGGCGATCGGGAGTGGTACTGACATAGCGATAGAGAGCGGGGAGATCGTCCTGATGAAAGACGACCCCCTGGATGTGGTCGCTGCCCTGCAATTGAGCGGAAAGACTATGTCGAGGATAAAGCAGAACCTGTTTTGGGCTTTTGCTTACAATGCCGCCCTGATACCACTGGCAGCTGGTGCTCTTTACCCGTTTTTCGGGATAACTTTTAGACCTGAGTTAGCGGGGCTGGCTATGGCCCTGAGCTCGGTGACCGTTGTCACTCTCTCCTTGATGTTGAAGGGGTACGTACCGCCCGCCAAGCGCGAAATAAAAAATAAGGGGATGACAAAATGGCTGTAGACCCCGTATGCAAGATGGATGTGGATGAGAAAAAGGCGAAGTACAAGAGTGAGTATAACGGAAAGACATACTACTTCTGCGCTCCAGGGTGCAAAAAAGCCTTCGATAGAGAGCCTGAAAAATACGTTTAGGCGCAGATTCGTTTAGATCTAGTCTTCTCTATTCAGCGAGCTCGAAAAGAACCTCCTCCCCTCTTATATCCCTTTTATCCCTGCTTTTATCCCGAAATCCTCTAGCATGAGCCTCATATCGTCGAAATAGTCATAGTAGCCGCATGAACGGCAGGCGGTGTTTCTCATACCCTCAGGTCCCCCGTCTCCTCCTCTAAGACCTTTTTAATCTGGTTTAAAAGTCCTGGAAGATCGTCTCTTATGATATTTCCTCACTACGGCGTCTATCACGATATCCCTCTCTGTGAATTCTTCAAACCTAGGTCCTGCACATAACTTTCTATTTTACTGATGGAATCGATTATGTCTTCCAAAAGAATTCTCCAATCCCTTTTAGACATATGCGAGGTCCTCCATCACGTATTTGAGCATTTTTGGTTTTACCGCACCCTTTGACAAGAGATCGACCTTTATATTCAATAGATCTTCTAAATAATCTGCGAGCTCTACGAATTTCAAACCTATGGGTTTTTTCGAATTCCACCAGAATGTCGATATCGCTCGTTTTTTTCTACTCATCTCTCGTGTAAGAGCCAAAGAGCCCTATTTCTTTGATGCCAAACCTGCTTTTCAATTCCTCTTTGTGCTCCAAAAGTATCTTCCTGATCTCTCCAACGCTTCTCATCTCCTGAATCTATGACGCCGTTTAGCATTTATAACTTTCTCTACTCTACCGTCTTCTGAATATGTGCCCGACCCTCCGAAGCTCTCCTTTTTTCCTTTTTTTCAGAGCTCATCTTTCCACCATCCAACCAAGAAATATGAACCTTAAAAGCTTAAACCCTAAAAATCTTTTAAAGGCTTCCTTGATTTAGGGGCATGATCCCCTACTACGTAAACTGGGCCACCACCGACCGATGCAACTTAAGTTGCCTCCACTGCAGGGGCACGGAGAGCGAAGAGCTGAGCACAAAAGAGGCTTTAAATCTGGTAGAAGACATTGTCGGTCTTAACCCACCTTACGTTACGCTGGATGGCGGAGAGCCTTTGATGAGGGCAGATATCCTGGATCTCCTGGCCGGTTTTTCAGAGGGCGGGATGACCACCTATCTAATAACCAACGGAACCCTCCTGGACGAAAAACTGATAGGCAAAATATCGGATCTTGGGGTGAAGCTCATGATCAGCATCGATGGCGCGACCAAAAACACTTACGAAATGATACGGATTGGCGCAAACTTCGATCAGGTTCTTAAAAATGCCAGAGATTGTGGGGATCGTGGAGCGCTGAAGGCCATCTCCATGGTGATAATGAAGCCCAACTTCAAGGAGATTTTACCCATGATAGAACTTGCTAAGGAGCTGGGAGCCGAGCAGGTCATATTCGTCGGGCTAAAACCTCCCAAAGAGGTCAATTTCGAGAGTCTGCTCTTAACTCCTGATCAGTATCGAGAGTCATTTAGTGCAATAGCCCACGAAAACGGCATCGAGACCTTCGTGGATGAACCCTTTTTCAAACCGGTAATCGAGGAGTTGGGCTTATCCCGCGATGAAAAATGCCTGGAGAGCGGGATCTTATCGAATCAGGGAGGCGGGTGCATATTTGGGAAGTATATGTTTATAGAACCCGATGGGGAAGTTAAGCCGTGTACCTTTGCTCCCATGTCCTTTGGCAGCGTAAAAGATAAACGGTTGAACGAGATCTGGAACGACATGATGAGTTCAGATTTTCTCAAAAAGATTTGGGATCCTTCCACCAGAAAAGGAAGATGCGGGAGCTGCGTCCATAAAGAGTGTATGGGCTGCAGATCCAGGACCTTCGCTCTGACGGGAGACTGGTTCGAAACGGATCCCGCTTGCCCGCTTGGGAGGTAAAATGAGGGTGGTAGGAATTGACCCGGGTACGATGAGCTTCGACCTGTGTGGACTTTCGGATGAAGGAGTAATACTCGACTCTACGATACCCTCCGCCGAATTGAATTCCAATCCGAATGTGTTGTTCGATCTTCTCGATTCTATTGCCCCTCTAGATCTTATCGTGGGTCACTCGGGTTTGGGGACCTCCCTTAAAAAAGGAGGGGAGATAGGGGGGATGGAGATAGCGGAGATGCTCTTAGCGCCGCAAAGAGAGTTGGAGGGGAAAAACACTCCAGACCTTATCCAGGCCATGTACAAACTGTACAGGGATCCAAGGATAAGGGATTACCCGTTCGTCTTCATACCTGGAGTAGTACACCTTTCAACGGTACCGGAATATAGAAAAATAAACAAGATCGACCTGGGGACGGCCGACAAACTATGCTGTGCCGTGTTGGGTGTAAAGGATCAGGCTGAAGCTTTGAACATACCCTATGGAGAGACATCTTTCATCCTGATCGAGCTCGGATTCGGCTTCAACGCCGCCCTTTCGATAGTGAATGGAAGAATAGTGGACGGAGCAGGAGGTACCAACCTAGGTCCAGGTTTCCTGGCTCAGGGCTCTTTGGACGCGGAGCTGGCCCGAATTTTCCATTACATAACGGAAGCGCCGCCCACGAGGCTCACGTTCGCCAGCGGTGGCGTCATGTCAATTTCGGGGAATAAAGAATTAACCCCGGAGGAGTTCGGAAAAAATCATGATCGCTATCCAATCGCCTGGGAAGCGTACATTGAGGGGATTTTAAAGGCCATATCGGCGATGAGCCTCGGTCATAAGCCGAGAGAAATTCTCGTCTCTGGCAGGCTATCGGGTTTGGATGAGATCCTCGGCGAGTTGAGCAGGAGATGCGCACTGCCGGTCAGGAGGCTGGGTGGGCTTAAAGACGCTAAAACGGCTAAACACGCCGCCCAGGGGGCCGCTATACTTGCAGATGGCCTGGCTGGTGGGAGATATAAAAAGATCGCAGATATTATGCAAATAAAGAACGCTAAGGGTACGCTGCTGGATCACATCTATTTCCAGAAGATAGGCAAAAACTCGCGCGAGATCCTGCAAAAAATCTGGGAGTCCTGACCTGCAGGGAAATATCTTTAAATAGAGCATTCCATTCTCATTTGTGCTGTCATTCCCCCAGATCGGAATAGATCTAGACCTTGAGCAGATCGGCATAGATATAAACATGGAGCTCCTCGGGCTGCTGTTGATAGTAGTGGGCGTCATACTCCTGATCGTTGAGATGGCCACCCCTGGATTCTTTATAGCACTGCCAGGGAGCGTGTTTCTCTTGATCGGCATCATGATATACTACGTCCCATGGATCTGGAGCACACCCTGGGGAGTTGTAATCGCTGTGGCGATCACGATCTGTATGTCTGCTCTTGTCATAAGCATCTATAAACAACTTGGAAGGGGCCATAAGGTACTCACCGCTAGCGTAGATACCATGGCTGGAAAGAGGTGTTTGGTCGTGGAAGATCTGGTCCCGGATGATCTTTCGGGCAAGGTCAAGATAGGGACCGAGACCTGGAGCGCTACCTCTGATGAGCCGATACCCAGCGGAGATGAGGTCGTCGTGGTGAGGGGAGAGGGTGTACATCTGATAGTAAAGAGAGTTGATAGCGAAAAAGAAAAGAAAGAAGGTGATGATAGATGATAGGTCTTGGAATTGGAGCCGGAATCGTTCTGGCACAGGCGCTATGGATTGGGGTTATAGCCGCCGTGGTCGTGCTCATAGCAGTAGTTGTGGCCTCCGGCGTAAGGATTATACAGCCCTACGAACAGGGGCTGTACATCAGGTTAGGAGAGTTCATAGGGGTAAGGGACCCGGGACTGAAGTGGATAGTTCCGATGGTCTCCCGACTTGTAAAGATAGACCTCAGGACTCAGGTTTTAGACGTACCGGTGCAGGAGGTCATTACCAGAGACAACTCCCCGACGAACGTGGATGCCGTCATATATGTGAGAGTCACTGACATCGAGAAAGCGTACTTCAAGGTCGAGAACTTCAGAAAGGCCACCATATACCTGGCTCAGACCACCTTAAGGGCCGTGGTGGGAGATATGGAGCTTGACGAGATCTTATACCGGAGAGAGCAGATAAACATAAGGCTCAGGGACCTACTGGACGATGCTACAGATCCCTGGGGAGTTAAAGTAGAGGCGGTCGAGATAAAGGAAGTGGACCCTGCAACCAGGGTCAAGCAGGCGATGGAGGAGCAGACATCCGCTGAGCGGGAAAGGAGAGCTACCATCCTTAGGGCGGACGGAGAGAAGAGAGGCGAGATCTTAAAGGCTGAAGGGGACAGGAGAGCCAGGATTTTGGAGGCTGAGGGAATCAGGCAAGCGAAGATCCTCGAAGCAGAAGGAGAGAGGCTCGCGAGGATTCTACAATCCCAGGGTGAGGCCCAGGGATTAAGGATACTCTCGCTGGGTGCCGCGCCTCTGGATCAAAAAGCTCTGACCGTTCTATCATTAAATACTGTGGGAAAGATGGCCGATGGCCAGGCGACAAAGATAATCTTCCCATTCGAGATCACCAAGCTGATAGAGGGAGCTTCTCAATATATAGGAAAGGGAAGAGAAGTGGGAGAAAGGCCTTTCCTCAGCTATGAAGATCTAGAGAAAATGATCGGCAAGACTGAAGAGGTGCTGGGCAAGGTGCCAACCCCAGAGGAGATAGCGGAGCAGATGGAGAAGAAAACCGCGGAGATGGCGGCTGGGGAGGAGACCGCGGCTGAAGTTGAGACCAAGAAGAAACTCTCCGACATATTGAAAGAAGAGGGCTCAAAGTCAGAATAGCCCTTTTCCATGAAAGCCGTACTAGCGACATCTACTGGGGTAAGGATAGCCGGGGGTATAGGTACCGAGGTCCACAAGTTCCCAGACGGTGAGCTGTATGTCAGAATAATGGGCGATCTGGAAGGAGAGGACGTAGCGATAATCGGAAACAGCTACCCAGACGGGGGAATCATCGAGTTACTGTTGCTTATGGATGCGGTTAGGGGGCTCAAACCAAGCTCGATAAAGCTCATTATCCCATATCTTGGATACGGAAGACAGGACAGGATCTTTCAAAAAGGAGAAGCGCTGAGCGCCAGAGCGATATGTGGGAGCTTGAGGAGCGCGGATGCGGTCGCTCTGATCGATCCTCACAGCCCGTTGGTGAAGAATTTCTTCGGATGTCGGGTAGAAGAGCTCAGTGCGATCCCGTTGCTTGCTAGGTGGATGGAGGGCAGGGTAGATCTGATAGTCGCACCCGACGAGGGTAGTGCCAGGAGAGCGGAGATGGCCGCCAAAGAAATAGGTGTCGAGTTCGTGGTGATGCACAAGGAGAGAAAGACAGCTTATGATGTTGAGGTCAATGTGGAAGAGAAAGACCTGAAGGGCCAGAGCATCGGAGTAGTGGATGACATCGTTTCTACAGGTGGCACGATGATAAAGGCATGTAACGCTCTGAGGGAAAGAGAAGCGAGCGAGATATACCTGGCCTGCACTCATGGCATTTTTCTGGAAAACTCGTTTGGAAAGCTAAGAGAGTTGTGCAATGGGATAGCCACCACCGACAGTTTAAAAGAGAATCTGAGACGAAAAAGGGAGGAGGGGGAAATGGAGGTGCTCCCTCTAGCGCCTTTGATACTCTCTTACTTGAAAAAAAGCGACGAATAGTAATTTACATACTTTGTATAACGCTAAAAAAAATCAGCAGGGTCAAAAAAATCTGATTTTAAAACCCCGCCTTTTACAAATAACCCAATTAGTTACTTAGGATCAGAATCTTTTTCTGTGCTTTTCGTAACAATCCCTGCAATATACAGGCCTTCTACCATCAGGCTTGAATGGTACTTGGGTTTTCTTTCCGCAGTCCGCGCAGACCACGTCAAACATATCTCTCGGGGCTCTGTTGTAGCCCCCTCTTCTGTCTTCTTCCATTTTATTCACTTTCTCGATTCCATAGAATCGCAACCCAGGAAGATCCTTGTGGTATATATTAATTTGTATCGATTTCTTGCCTAGTTGGCGTATTAATGGTTTGATTTTACCTCGTTGGGATATGGAAGCCCCTAAAGGGAAGGGATTAAGGTTCCGAATCAGGCGGCCGCCGAGAAGGGCAAATGCGCAACCTATTTATCCACCCATAACCTTCAAAAATTGTGATCAATGGCACGCTGATCGACGCTGACTACATAACGAGAGACGGAAAAGCGATTGTAAGGCTCTGGGTTAAATCGGACTCTAGGATGATAAAAATTCTGGATCCCGAATTCGAACCATACTTTTACCTCATACCGATAGATTTGGGTTCAGATGGGGAGATAGGGGAAGTGGGGGGAGTTAAATCGGTAGAGCGCGCCGAGTTGAGGAACGAAAGAGGCGAGAACGTATGGGTCTTCAAGGTCACATGTTCGCATCCAAGCGAGGTACCAAGGATAAGGGAGCTTCTCAGGGATTATGGGGATGTGAGAGAGGCCGATATTCCATTTGCTATAAGATACATCATTGACAGGGATCTAGAACCGATGGGGGGTGTTGAAGCGGATGGTGAATTCGTCAGAGGTGATGAATTATTGGCCCGAAGAGTGAAGAGAACGGAAATCGATCCCCCAAAGCTAAATGTGCTAGCGTTCGACACCGAAGTATATAACCCAAAGGGAATGCCAGTCCCAGAAGAGAATCCAATAGTCATGATCTCTATAGCCACTGAGAAGTGGACCAGGGTATTAGAGGCAGATGGTATGGATGATGAGAAGGCGATAAAAAACTTTATCGAGATCCTGCAAGAGGAGGACCCTGACGTAATCGTTGGCTACAACTCCAACAATTTCGACTGGCCCTATCTGAGAAAGAGATGTGAGGTCAACTCAATAGTTCTAAGGGCGGGAAGGGACGGATCCGAGGTAAAATATGGAAGGGGCGTTCTTCCCAGGGTGTCGATAACTGGAAGGGGGGTGGTCGACTTGTACAGGATAGTGGACAGGGACCTTCCTGATATCAAGATAAAGACCCTGGAGAACGTAGTCGATCAGTTGGGAATAATGAAGGTGGGAGAAAGGACCAACATTCCCAAGGATCGGATATTCCGCTACTGGGATTCAGAAGAGCTCAGACAGACCCTGAAAGAGTACACTAAAGACGATGTGGAATCGACCCTCAAGTTGGGCCTGGAGCTCCTGCCTATGCAGATAGAACTCGCGAAGTTGATAAGGGCACTTATCAGCGATGTCTCGACCATGGGCAGGGGCAGACAGGTGGAGCACTACCTTATGACGCACGCGTATAATGAGGGCATACTGGTACCGAACAGGGGGGATGGCGGCGGGCGGGGAATGTATGAAGGTGGATTGGTGCTCTCCCCAAAACCGGGCATACACGAACACGTGGTCTGCCTCGACTTCTCATCCATGTATCCGAGCATTATGATCGCGTTTAACGTTTCACCAGACACTCTACTAGTAGGTGGGAAAGAGGAATATTACGAGGCGCCAGGAGTGGGGCACAGATTCAGAAAGAGCCCTGACGGATTCTTTAAGAAAATTTTAGTGGAACTCGTCAGTAGAAGAAAGGAAATCAAACGCGAGATGAAAGAACTCGCCAGCGATTCCATGAAGTACAGGCTTCTCGACATGAGGCAGAGAACCGTAAAAGTGCTCACCAATTCCTTTTATGGCTATACCGGTTGGTCGGTAGCGAGGTGGTACAAAAGGGAGTGCGCTGAAGCGACAAGCGCCTGGGGGAGGCACTTCATAAAACAGGCGATATCCAAAACGGAGGGAGAGGGAATAGAGGTCCTGTATGGGGACACGGATTCGCTGTTCGTGAAGGGTAGCGATTATATACCCAAACTGGTCCAGGAGATAAACGACGAAGTGCCTGTTGAACTCGAAATAGAGGAAAAATACGAGGAAATATTCTTTACCGGTAAGAAGAAGAGGTACGCCGGCCTTACCGTCGGCGGGGATCTGATAATCAAGGGTCTGGAAGTGAAGAGGGGGGACTGGTGTGAGCTAGCCAAGAGAACACAACAGGAGACCATAGATACGATATTGAGGAAAAAGGACGTAAATGAAGCGGTGGAAAACGTAAAGCGCACTATCAAAAGGCTCAAAGACGGGAAATTCGCGCTCGATGAGCTCACGATTCACAAGGGGCTGATGAAACCCATAGCCTCTTACAAATCCCAACAGGCACATGTGAGAGCCGCTAAAAAAGCCATGGAGGAGGGTTTAGCTCCAGGATTGGGAAGCAAGATTTCGTTCGTCGTGACGAAAGGTTCGGGCTCAATGAGCGAGAGATCAAAAGTGGTGAAGCTCGTAAAGGATAAGGGGGAGGTGGACATCAATTACTACATAGACAATCAGGTTGTGCCCACCGCTCTGAGGATGCTGGAGCTGTTTGGCTATTCTCCAGAGGATTTGAAAGGTGAAGCTAAGCAGTTCACTCTGGACAAATTTTGAGAGCGCCGAGGGGGAGATTCGAACTCCCGAGGCGCAAAGCACCACGAGCTTTCCATGGTTACTCCAGGCTCGCGCCGTACCGGACTGGGCCACCTCGGCTTTGGCGATAAAAGAATGGGAAGGAGATATAAACTTTGCTCTATGGCCCCTCTGGCCCAATGCTGGAGCTAGCTGGAATTGAGATCACCTCTTTTCGTTTGCCATAACCTCTCTCAGATGTTCATAGGCCTTCTGCGCCTCTTCAACAGCCCTCTCATCTTCAAGCGTTGTGATATCCCCTAAAGAAGCCCCGGTGACCACTGCTTTGAGAAGCCTTCTCATGATCTTCCCACTCCTCGTCTTCGGAAGCCGATCGGTAAAGAGTATAGTTGCATCAGATGCCGCGATTGGACCGATGGTTTTTCTCAGGTGCGCTTTTAATTCGGCTCCCAGATCTGGGCCCGGTTTAAACCCCTGTTTAAGCGTTGTGAAAATGTAGGGGACTTCTCCCTTTACCTCATCGGGTCTCCCCACACAGGCCGCCTCCGCAACAGCTGGGTTGAGTACTAGCGAAGATTCGATTTCGGCAGACCCAATCCTGTGGCCAGCTATTTTTAGTACATCGTCAGCCCTTCCCAGGACCCATATGTAGCCATCTTTGTCCTTTACCGCGTAATCTCCTGTATAAAAGACGCTCTTCCCGAACTTCGACCATGGGACTGCATATCCTTCAGGGTCTTTGTATAGGGTCATTAACATCCCTGGCCATGGGGTAGCCAAAACGAGGTACCCTCTGACGCCGGGTTTGCAGGGATTGCCGCTCTCGTCTAGCACCTCGAGCTTAACCCCAGGAATGGGATAACCATTCGTTCCTGGCTTAAGCGGGAATATCTTACCCAAACCGGGAAAGTGGCCTGTCATGATGTGTCCAGTTTCAGTCATCCACCAGGTGCTCGACGCGACCACGTCCTCCCTTCCGAGGTTCTTGAAATACCATCTGAAGGCCTCGGGGTTGATGGGTTCCCCCACGGTATGTACTATCCTCAGCGTCGAAAGATCGTGTCTTTTCAAGTTTTCTAGCGGGAATTTCATCAGCGACCTTATCGCGGTCGGCGAGGTGTATAGAATGGAGACCCCGAATCTTTCCACCATGTGCCACAATCTATCTGGTCGCGGATAATCGGGTGCACCTTCATACATGAGGGCCGTCGTCCCCGTCATAAGTGGCCCATAGACGATATACGAGTGCCCGGTAATCCATCCGACATCCGCCGCACACCAGTAAACATCGTCATCAGTTAGGTCAAATATAAGCTTCATGGTGGTGTACAAACCTACCGCATATCCACCAACGCTGTGCTGAACCCCTTTTGGCATACTAGTCGTTCCAGATGTATAGAGGATAAAAGACATATCCTCCGATCCCATCCTCTCGGGCTCTACCCTGACATTTTCAGTTATGCGCCTTAGGAGCTCATGATGCCAAATATCTCTACTATTCCAGGGAATTGACCTATCGGTCCTCTTTACGACGATTGCCCTCTCTACTCTGTGCCCCCTCTTCTCACAGATCTCTATTGCATCGTCCACGATCTCTTTGAGGGGCACTATTTTACCCCTCCTGTACAATTCATCAGCAGTGACCACTATCCTTGAACCCACAGCTATGATCCTCTCAGCTAGTGCGAGAGAGCTAAATCCACTGTATACAATGCTGTGAGAAGCGCCTATCCTCTGAGTCGCCAGCATGTATTGGGGGAGCTCTGGGATCATGGGAAGATAGAACGTCAGGATCTCCCCCTTTTTAACGCCCAACTTTTCTCGGAGGGCATAGGCGATCCTGTTTACCCTTCTGTACAAGTCGTAGTAGGTGCACTTTTTAAGCTCCTTCGGCCTTCCGATCGTATCGTCAAATGGTTCTCCCTCCCATATAAAGGCTAATTTGTTTTTCCTCCCCTGCTCGATTTGCCAGTCGAGGCAGAGATAGGAGAGATTCGTCTCCCCTCCCACAAACCATCTATAGAAAGGGGGATTGGAGTCGTCGAGGACCTTTTCCCAATTCTTAAACCAGGATAGCTTTTCCGCCCATCCCCCCCACCATCTTTCGATGGCCTCTTTATCTTTTACAGTGCTATCATGGAACTCTTTGTAGTCTTTGATCCTCCAGATCCTCTCCTCCCATGAAGGCGGGACGATATGCTCCTCAAACTCGTCGTATATCTCCCCTTTCTCAGCGACCATTTTTGATCCTTCCATGCCTTTTTGCCATTCCTTAACCATAAAATTTGGCATTTATATAATTTTCACTAGCCATATCTGGTAACCACCGACCATCAAGTCTCCACCTCCTACATCTGACGTTTAAACCCATGATCCCCTATCAGGGGCACGAAGACCACACCTCCCCAATTTATCATCTCGTAATCTTTGGCTGTCCTCTTGACGATTATGAGGTCCTGGTAATATCTCGTACCTACTGGTATGACCATCAGCCCTCCAACCTTCAACTGCTCCTTCAATGACTCGGGGATTGAAGGAGCGCCACACGTAATCAAGATCCTGTCGAAAGGAGATCCGCCCGCAAGCCCGATAGACCCATCGCCCATTATTACGTTCACATTTTTAGTTCCCGCCTTTTCCAAGTTTTCGCGAGCCGACTCCACGAGCGGCGCTATTCTCTCTACGGTGTAAACCTTCCCTTTTTCTCTTATGATCTCCCCTATGATGGCGGCATGATAACCCGACCCAGCGCCGACCTCCAGGATCTTAAGCCCTTGCTTTAGTTCAAGGAGTTCACACATTATCGCCACCATGTGTGGTGCGGATATAGTCTGACCGTGTCCTATTTCCAGGGGAGTGTCGGAATAAGCGTGACTTTCATAACGCGGCGGCACGAATAGAGCTCTATCGACTTTGAGCATGGCCTTCTCTACCTCCTCGCTTTTTATGTAGCCCATGCGTTTGAGGCGTTCAATCATCTCTTTCAGGCCCATCCTTTGAGAAGCGTTATGATTATTTATTTATATTCCTATACGATTTGAAAAACATGGAGATAATCCCCTTGGCCTTTGATTCTCTAGGCACAAGATCCATGGCAACGAAGGTAGTAACGAAAGATGCATCTATATTGATAGATCCTGCAGCTGCGCTAGCCCCTAAGAGGTACGGTTTACCCCCTTCAAGAAGGGAGAGGGAGAGGCTAGAGGAGCATTTGGATCTCATCTCAAGGAAAGCGAAAGGATGTCAAGTTCTGATAGTCACTCACTACCACTACGATCACCATAACCCTGATAGGCCGGAAATATTTGAGGGCAAGATAGCACTGGTTAAGGACCCCAAACACCACATAAACAGGAGTCAGAAGCTGAGAGCGAGTAGATTCCTGGATCTTATAAACCCCAAAGAACTCATATACTGCGACTCGACGAATTTTAAGATCAGAGATACCTATTTGAAGTTCTCGAAACCGGTTTGTCATGGCTCTAGCTCGAAACTCGGATATGTGGTCGAGTTGTTCATAGAGGAGGGAGATGAAAGGCTTGTGTTCACATCTGATGTGGAAGGACCGATATCATCTGACCAGACGGACTTCATACTACAAAATGATCCCACAACGGTGATACTCGATGGCCCCATGACCTACATGCTCGGTTACAGGTATAGCGAAGATTCGTTGAGGAGAACGATCGCGAACCTGAGATCAATTCTGGGTCTGGCGAATTTGGAGCATCTGATAATAGACCACCATTTCATGAGAGATCTGAGTTACAAATATAGACCTGGAATTGAAGAGCTCTACGATCTAGCGGCTGAAAATGGGATTAAATTGACTTCCGCAGCAGAGTTTGCGGGTAAAAAAATTGAGATGCTCGAGGCTATGAGGGGGTTAACATAAAATTAAAGCGAATAGCGCCGGACATGGATAGAACCGCCTTGTGGGCTTAGAATCTAGTTGGCCTGGAATCACGCCTGTATGGCCCATCTACCATTTTACATCTCAAATAGCTAAACTTAAATAGAATAACAGGGCATTCGAAAATTTCGACCCACATCAATAAGAAAAAAGCCTTGTGGGCTCAGGATCTCCCGGCGACTCTGAATCACGCGACATGATTTTTTTTACCATTTTGCAACCCAGATGGTTAGACTTATATAGTGGAATGTCTATATCTATAGTAATGAGACGGCAGATGCTTTTAGAGGTCATTAGGGATACCCTTCAGAGGGCCGGTTTCTCTGTATCCGAAAAGTGCAACATTAGGCCGATAGGCTTTGATCTAATAGCTAAAAGACCGGATCTCGCCCTGGTGATTAAAGCGCTAAGCAACGTCGATAGCTTTCACGCTCAGGTAGCGCATGATATGAAACTCGTATCTCAGCATTTGAAGGCCAGCCCAATACTCGTCGGAGAACGATGCGGCGCCGGCCCCCTCAGAGATGATACGGTATACGCGAGACACGGCGTGCCCACACTTACGAGGACGTCGTTCTATGACCTCTTGGTCAGCAACATCCCTCCGCTGGTTTATGCGGCGCCAGGAGGGTTCTACGTGGTTTTACACGGCCAGAGCCTCAAGAGGCTGAAGTCAGAGGGCAAGATATCCTATGGGGCTCTGTCCAGAGAACTGGGCATCTCCAGGAGGACCCTCAGGATGTATGAAGAGGGAATGGGGGCTACTGTCGACATCGCTGCGGCTCTGGAAGAGCACATAGATGAACCTCTGATAGAGCCAATTGACCCATTTTCCTATCCAATAACGTTAGAAAATATTCCCGCGCCCAAGTTATCGGGCCTCGAAAAGATGGTGGTTAACCATCTTGATGAGATAGGCTACGATGTCACATCGGTCTATAGATCACCATTTGATGCCATGGCCGAGCAGAAAGAGAATTTCATAATTGCCGGCATAGGCGACTACGATAGGGGCCTGATAAAAAAGGCGAGAATAGTGAGCTCTATCTCGGATGTCGTGAAAAGGCCAGCGATTCTATTCACGGACAAGTACAAGGTAACGCGCCCAAATCTCCTGGGTTCTCCGCTTATAGGCAGGGATGAGCTAAACAGACTGAGGGATCCAGAGGATGTGCTGGATCTGATACATGACCGAATCAGGGACGAGAAGTTCGATGAGCCCTCCTGAGAGGGTCGATTCCTGCTTCTAAAAGACGCCTGACGAAACGCCGAGACCCATAAGCGCTGACTCTATGGCCTGGGGAGACATATCTATTTCCACCAATCGCAAATCCGACCAACTCCTGATTAATGTATATTTCGCCTTTCTCCCCTGACTTCCCGCAAAGACGGGATTTCGCGACTCCTATTGTGGGCATATCGAGCACCACCCCCACGTGGGAGGCCAAGCCACACTTTCTAGGGTGCATGTAACCATTCCCATCGATTAGCAGGATGCAATCCTTCCTTTCTTCCTTGGACATCATCTTAACCAGCTCGATTATGAACCCTCCCTCCCTAAACGACAGATACGTCGGTATGTATGGAAACTTTGGCCTTTTTACTATCGTGAGCTCTTCAATCAACGACCCATCGCTCAGATCGAAAATGGAGCAGACCCCCTTTCCCCCCTCCCGATAAGAGACATCTATTCCAGCTACTCGCCCCACCTTAAGATCGCCCTCCAGAACAACTTTTTGGGCGAGCTTGAGCTGAGTCTCGGCGTACCTCCTCAGAGGATAAGAAGTGACGAAATCTTCAAAGATCTTCTCGTTAACTCTTCCAGCCGCTACATCAATTCCTTCCTCCTTGAGTTTTTTTACTTTTTCGTCCACTCCTTTATTATACCCTCCCAAACTCAAATCGCTCATTATAACCCTATGGCAGGGCACATCCGATCTATAGTTCTCGGATAGCACCTTTCCGACCCATCTAGCCGCTATTGGATCTCCTAATGCTCTTGCTAGGGCTCCGTATGTGGTCACCTTTCCCCCTGGTACTTGCTTCACTAAGCTAAGCAGAGACGGTTCCAACACACACCCTGATACCATAACTCTTAAAAAAGGGTTTAGGATGTAAGTCGATGCAATGGTTCCGAAGGGCTATACACGCGATGGCATCTTCGTTCATAATCTTTTATATACTGGAGGATAGCGCTTTCTGGTTCATTTTGAAGAGGACGATCGCAATTGCGATCATGCTCATCCTGCTTATGTGGGGCCTAAAGAGGAAGATGGAGAAAGATAGAATTCATGGCCTCTTGAGGGAGCATGAGACCGAGAACATGCCCAGCTTCCTCTGGTTTGGGCTCGGAGCGGCTATTCTGTTCTTAATGCCCTACTCCCTAGAGCTAAACGGCACTACCATCAATCTAGCGATTATAGGAGCCTCTTGCATCTTTTCCGCTGCTCTAGTAGATCCAGTCATAAGCGTAGTAAGAAAGAAAAAGGGAAAAGCCTGGGGTTTTCTGATCGGTTTCCTGTTGGCATCCCTCATATTCTACCTGTTCGGGTTGGAGCAGTTCTCCCTTTTGGGAGGTCTAGCCCTGGCTGGGTTTGAGAGCTTCCCCATGAAACTCGATGATGATTTCACGACGCAGATCGGCACGGCCGCGGTTTTTTTGGTAATTGGCTTCCTGGGATACCTCCCCCCCGTTGGCCTTCCATTTGAGCAGATATCCCTGCCCGAGCTTATGGGGCTGGCTCCCGTTTTCCTCCTGGCCCTCTCTTTGAGGCAGCTCTCCTATGAAGAAAAGTTTATTATGGGGATTACGTTGATCGCCCCATTCATTGCGGCGGCATTTCTGGTGATCAATGGAGGCTGGGAATTGGCGGCTCTCATGTTGGTCATTCAGATTTACTTTGACGCAATGGCTATAAAGGAGATAAGAGGGGCTAGAGTATAAGTGTGGCCGCGGTGGGGTAACGGCATCCTCGGGGACTGTGGATCCCCTGACGCGGGTTCGACTCCCGCTCGCGGCCTTTAAACGTTCCTTTAGATAAATGTGCACTGCGCGTGTTCCACGCTTCCTATCTTTATGACGTTTTTCCTGCTCACCAACCCCAGAGATATGCATACCCCAATAGTCCTTCCCCCCACGAAATTCCCTATCGTCACATCCGCTAGCATTTTCCTGAGATCATCTTCACTCACGAGCTCCCCCTTATAGAAATCGCTGACCTCTATCTTTAACCTCCTGTCTTCAAATTTTTTCCCTAATAGCTCCGCATCGCAAGCTGCTATCATCACCTCTCTTCCTGCTCTATAAATCTTTACGGATATCGTCAACTCAGAGGTTTGACCCATCTTCTAGCTCCACAAGCCTCACACTTGAGCACATACATCCTGCCATCCTTCTCTATGTGGGTATCCAGCTTCCCGCACTCTCTGCACACGACGTATTCTCTCAAGAACCTATCGAACTTCTCATTAAACAGAGTTTTTTTCACGGATGTGTAGATGGTCACCCTTCCCCCCTCATAGTTCCCAGGTGCTCCGAGCTCTCCTGTCAGGAACCTCAGCAGATGCTCGGGCTTCCTCCTGATGGCGTTCGCTATGGATCTAAAATTCGCGATTATGGTCTTGTTACCTTCGATGAAGATCTCTGGCTCGAGCATTTCCTGCCTTTTTTCATCCTGACCAACTTCTTTATCGCCAACGCCAGCTCTATCGAGCCACTTTAGGTAGGTCTCCCTTCGATTTTGTTTATTAACGCCATTAGCCATGATGGGGCCGCCCAGATTTGAACTGGGGTTACCAGCATTTTGACACAAGTCCCCAAGCTGGAAGGATACCAAGCTACCCCACGGCCCCTAGTACTTGCCCACTTCTCTTATCAGGTCTATGTGCGATAAGAGCATACGCCTGCAGCAGTACCTTTCAACCCCCAACTTATCGAGGGCTTCCTTTGGAGTCATTCCGCTCTCCACCATATCCATGAATTTGGGATAGAGCGATCCTATCACGCTGCCGCAGGTGAAACATCTAACTGGTATTATCATACGATCACCTATATGACTTCTGCCTTCTCTTCCTTGCGCCCCTGCCCAGCGGGTGCTTGGGCTCCTTTGTTCTAGTATCACTTACCAACAGCCCCCTATCCGTTTCGAGGTAGATCTCCCTCACCTCATCTCCAAAGTACTCGGCCAAACCATTCGCAATGGAGATTCTTATGGCGTCAGCTCGAGCCGATATTCCCCCTCCTTTTATATTTACCTCGATATCGATGCTATTGGTCTTTTCCCCGATAAGCTGCACGGGCTCGATGGCCATCTCTCTCATGTTGTCAGGCTTTAGAAGATCGATCGGCACGCTGTTGACCCTGAAATTTCCACTCCCCTCTCTTACCACAGCCCTAGCGACCGCGGTCTTTCTCTTTCCAACCCCCATGGCGTTCTTACTCGTACTCTTTTTTCCTTTCCGTCGTGACCGTCCTTCAACCATTGCAATCCTCCAGGGTTACATACCTCACCTGTGGGCTTCTCTTTATTCTTATCTCCATGAAATCAGCGTCCTTGTATTCATCTGGCACGTGGTCGTGCACTCTCAATCTGCTCAGCATCTCTTTTCCCTTGCGTTTACCGGGGAGCATGCCCCTTACCGATTTCCTCAAGATCCCGCTGGGCTTTTTCGGGTGTTCTGGGCCCATCCTGGGCGTACCTATGCCCCTCTTTTCTCTTCTTTCCCTCAAGACCATCTCTTTGCTACCGCTTATCACGACATTGCTAGCGTTTACCACTACCACCCTTTCACCATCGATGAGGAGTTTTGCGACCACGGATGAAAGCCTCCCAAGGGGGTATTGAGAACCGTTTATCACCTTTGCTTCAGAGTCCATTTTTAACCTCCCAAGATCCTTACCCCTGAACCTCTGGGATTCTTCTCTATAAGCTCATCGAGGCTCAAGCATTCCCCTCCACCGTTCACGATCTTTTCCCTGGCTCTTTGCGAAAAACCAAAAGCCGCTACGGAGACGCTGAAATCTATGTCTCCCTTTCCCAGGACTTTGCCTGGAACGGCGCATGCCTCTCCCTCCCCGCATAATTTGGCTATCTTCGAGATGTTAACCTCCCTCTCCCTCTCCAGCATACGGGCTAGGGCAAGCCATATCCTGGCCCTCTCCTCCTTGTATTTGGATTCGAGCTTCTCTATCAACGCCAACTTCACAGGATTTTTTTCTAGTTTTGGGGCCATTCCCCGATGCATCGTAATGCTACTATTAAATTTTTCTATAGGCCGAGTTGCTAGCGAGTAATGCATGTAGTTTTCGAAAAAGGTCGACGCAAACGGCCACCACCAAAGTTGGGAGGCGCGATGTGCAACGATGAGAATTTTAATCTCTTTTCCTGGTCATAATGTATGCATCCTCATCTCTATAGTAATTTTGGATCTCACCGACCGTCTCAAATCCGAGACTCAGATAAAATGTCTGCGCGGTCTTATTGCTCCTTCTCACCTCAATCCATCCCCTTTCACACTCTTTAAAGACTTCTTCTACAAGCCGCGTTCCTACTCCCTCTCCTCTATAAGATGGATCGACGGCTATCGACAGTATGTGTCCGTTCCCCGGGTCGAATATGATGTAACCGAGCAATTCTTCTTTCTCATAGACCAAAAAGCGATAAAATTTGGAGAGGCAGATCAGGGTGAATCTATCGTAAGCTGAACTGGGAAAAGATTCCGACTCGATTTGCAAGAGCCTTTTCAGGTCCTTTTTATTGTATTTTCTTATCATCGCTTTTCTCTCTTCGTATGGTAAGAGTGATGGGAAGCCTTAAGAAGAGTTCAGAGGGCATAGGGGAAGCATCCTGCAACCATCTGGGGGAACACCTAGATTTTTGGCCATAATCCCTATAAAGAATTATAAATATTTTGATGCATATGCCTAGATATCTAGCTATGAGGGGCGGTACTGATGAGTAGAGAGCAGAGGGATCGAATTCTTGGCATCGTGGCAGTCATCTTCGCCGCAATTCTCCTGATAGCTAACACCTACGGCACCGATCTCCCAGAACTGTTCATACAGGCTTGCATCGTCGCTTTCTTCGGTTTTTTGGCCTGGCTCGCCATGGCATTATTTAGATGGAGGCTGGGCTATCGGATCTCAGTGACCGTGTGGTCCATCCTTCTAATAATCTTCCTGATGCTATTGAACGACGAGACGGCCCCCAATCTCTATGTGCATATCTCCGCCGCAGCACTCATTATTTCGATGACCTGGATTCTTTTCCAACATGGACGTGTCGAGGTTAGGAGATGATCTTTTAGGGCCGGGCCAAAATGGGCCTGCGCATTTAAGCTGGCAACTAAGACGGATCGATTTAGATCTTAGGGATTGCCAGGTCGCTCGGGCTCCTTTCCGAGAGTTTGATATCGGGATTGGTTCTTTCGGTCAGCTCCCTTATCGTCGCTGCATATTTCACCTTCTCCCTCGCGAATTTTGCTAAAAACTCCTCTGAGGTCCAGGGTTTGTACAATCCATTTGAAATCGCCAAAGCGGTGCCCGGCTCTATCTTGAAGTAGCATGGTGATGCCACCCTCGCTAGCTCAGAACCCTCCCAAAATCTATTGAACCCACCATACGACTCGGCTAGATAGATATGCACGTCTATAGGGATGTCCACCGCTCTTCTTAGAGAAGCGAACATGGGCAGGGTCAGATCTCCAACAGGGTTAAACGTATCGGCCCCCAAATCCTGTAAAACCCTAGCTCCAGCTGGGTTCGCGTGGCCAGCATATATTGAAATCTTGAACACCGTCTCCTTCGGGATAAAGCCATCACCTCTGAGCTTCGACAATAGCCAGAGCAACCCCTCGTCGGTGACCAAAAACCCTCTTATCCCATGCTCCACGCATCGCATTATGTCTCCTATGACATAAGATAAGCTGTCGCATCCCCTGATCCTCAGTCCGGAGAGCGCTCCCTCAGGCGTAGACACTTGCCTGCCCACGTCCCATGAAGCCCTGGGCCCGGGGGTAGCGATCACCTCCAATCCCGCATCGTGTGCCATTTGAGAGAACTCTCCAAGCTCCCTTTCCGAGAGCAAAGTTGCACCCATGATCATGCATATAACCCTGTGCACGGGTATGGAAAGCTTGTCGCTCTCCTCTATCACAGCTTCCAGTGTGGAGGGCCTTTCCACACCCGATATCTCATTTCTGTAGTGAGCCCCATCCGGAAATCGTTTTTCAGAACTTGGAAGATCGTATAAATCACGCCCAGGTACCCCAAACTTCTCCATCTCCTCTCTAACCCTATCGATTTTAGCCATAACGATCGCACTCAGAATCGGGGAGAGTTATAAAGCACTTGCTACTAATTTCTCATCAGGCATCTAAAAGTCACAAAGTCGTTATTTTGATAATTTCTTCAAAACCAATTCCGCCACTCTCTTCCCAGATTTGATCATGCCTCCGAAGATCGGTCCCATTCTGGGCCCTCCAAAGACCGCGCTAACTGCCATGCCAGTGACCCATAAGTTGGGATAGACCTCCCTCACATTTTCCACCACGAACCTCTCGCCGCTTTCCACGTCCATCGCCTTTTCCCCTTCGATCGCGCCCGATTTGGCGGCAAATTTGTATCCTCTGCTCAGAACCATCTTACAGACCTCGCATTGATGTCCCGTCGCATCGATCACAGCCCTTGCTCTTATCCCCAGGGGGTCTACATGTAATCTCGCTATGCTTACCGCCGACCAGTTAATCACGACTCCGGAAACCTCATCGTTTTTTATTATCAGATCTTCGACTTCCATTCCATTCAGAATCTTGGCGCCACAATCTATCACATTTGACCCCAATTTTGTCACAAATTCGACCGCATTTAGGGTATAATAGCCATCGCCAGCATCTCTTCCCTTGATGTTTAAATCTTCCAGTATGGGCAGTGCTTCGGCCTGGACCACTATGACTGGAAAAAGCATACCTCCTCCCCAGATCCCTCCCCCAATTGATAGCTTTTTTTCAAATATCCCCACCGTTTTTCCCGCCTGTGCGATGTATTTTGATGCTGCTAGACCGGAGGGGCCCGCGCCGATTATGGCAACATCCAATTCAAGAGGGAAATCCTCCCAGAACCTCTCCATTATCCTTTTGGTAATTTCCGTCTCATTCTCTTTCATGATCTCATCTATCCCACATCTCTCGATCCAAACTTAATAAAGCCTTTTTTAGAATCCTTCATTTTCCAAGAATTGTTTAGTTAACTTTAGAGCGCAAAGCTCTCCACACATGGTGCAAGTCTTCTCATTTTTTGGAACTCTCTCTTCTCTAATCTGCCTAGCAAGCTGGGGATCAATGGCTAAAGAGAGTTGCTTCTCCCAATCTAGATCGCTCCTGGCCGAGGACATTTCTCTATCAATTGAAAGATCTCTGCCTCTAGCTAGGTCCGCGGAATGTGCGGCTATCTTACTTGCCACCACCCCCTGCCCTACATCTTCCCTGGTCGGCAGAGCTAAATGCTCAGATGGGGTTACATAGCAGAGAAAATCGGCACCAAGCCAACCCGCCAGAGCTCCTCCTATGGCACCTGTAATATGGTCATAACCTGGGGCGATATCCGTAACCAGAGGGCCAAGCACGTAAAAAGGGGCCCCATCACACAAACTCTTCTCCATTCTCACGTTTGCCTCGATTTGATTTAGAGGCAAATGTCCAGGCCCTTCAACCATTGATTGGACTCCCGCCTTTCTTGCTCTTTTGACAAGTTCTCCCAAAACGATCGTTTCTTGAAGCTGGGGCATATCGGATGCGTCTGCTATAGCACCGGGCCTCAGCCCATCTCCGAGACTGAGGGTAAAATCGTATTCCTTTGCCAGTTCAAGTAAATAGTCATATTCAGCATATAGCGGGTTTTCTTCTTTATTGTGGAGCATCCAGGCAACCAGGAAAGAGCCTCCCCTGCTTACTACCCCACCTACCCGATTTGCGATCTTTAGCTTTTCCAGGCTGTGCCTGGTTATCCCGCAGTGGACGGTCATAAAATCAACGCCATCTTTTGCATGAGCTCTGATGGAATTGAACAGGTCATCAGACCTCATGTCCACTATTGACCCATGGCGATCGATCGCCTTTATCGCGGCTTGATAAATAGGAACTGTGCCTAGAGGGAGATTTACCTCCTTTAGTATCTCCATTCTTATCGCATCTACATCCCCTCCAGTACTTAGATCCATTATCGTATCAGCACCATATCTCTCAGCTATTCTCGCTTTCTCCACCTCTTCATCGATATCGGCTCTATCCATGGAAGAACCTATGTTAGCGTTTACCTTTACGCGTAGCCCTTCCCCTATTCCAATCGGTTCTGGAGAATGAATCGGATTAAAAGGTATTACAACTCTGCCTTTTGCGATTATATTGGTCAGTTTTTCCACGGAGATCTCCTCTCTTTTAGCGACTTGCTTCGCTTCCTTCGTTGTTTTTCCCCTGCTCGCCTCACTCAATTGAGTCATACCTCTTCCTAAAAGCTTACTTAATATAAAGCTTGTACCGCTGGTCCACGATCTGATTGAACGACGACGTCGCTTCGGTGATGCGGCTAAACGGTTATGGCCCGCAGGTGAAGCACGAGAGAGATAGATTTTTAATCCTGGTTTCTATGAACTTATGTGGCGGATTTAGGAGTAGGGATCTGCGGGATCAAGCTGAGAAATCCTTTTATACTGTCGTCTGGAGTGCTCGGCATCGCCAGGGAATTAATGGAGAGGGTTGGTGAGGCGGGGGCTGGGGCCGTGGTGACCAAATCGATCGGCAGAGAGGAACGAACGGGATACAAAAATCCGACCCTTGTGGAGTTGGAACACGGTATTTTGAACGCGATGGGCCTACCAAATCCAGGCGTTGACAATTTCAGGGATGAACTTTCAGAGATATCCGTGCCTATCATAGGAAGCGTTATAGCGGAGCCGGGCTGTGAGGAGGTCGCTGGGAAGCTAGAACCCAACGTAAAAGCAATAGAACTGAACCTCTCATGCCCACACGTTAAAGGAGCAGGTGCGGATATATCGCGGGAGATGCCCATCGCCGTGGATCTCATAAAATCGATTAAGGGAAAAGTTGCATTGCCCCTCCTGGTCAAGTTGGGTTTTAATTCTTCTCTCGAACTCGGTAAAAAATCGCTGGATGCGGGAGCCGACGCTATAGTGGCGATGAACACCATAAGGGCGATGGCCATTAATATAGAGATGAGAAAACCCGTGCTCTCCAACAAGTTGGGCGGTTATTCTGGCCCTGCGGTGAAACCGATTGGGGTCGGAATGGTCTACGAGCTTTACCAGATCGCTGGAGATAAGACGATAATAGGTTGTGGCGGGATAACAAACTGGAGGGACGCGATAGAGTATATGATGGCTGGAGCTAGTGCCGTCCAGATAGGCAGCGGCATATTCTACAGGGGGATCGAGATATTCAAAGAATTGGGAGATGGGGTGGAGAAATTTCTGGATGACGAGGGTTTCCGCGATATAGGGGAGATAGTGGGGTTGGCGCATGAGTGAACTAAGGGCGGTGAAGATAAAAGACAAAATAGGCGAGTGTAGCGACGTCATAACGCTCAAATTTCATGATGCACCATGCTCTAAAGCGAAGCCTGGCCAATTCGTGATGATCTGGCTTCCTGATTATGGGGAGATTCCTCTTAGCTTGTCGTACATAGGTAGAGAATCAGGAATCACGGTAAAGAGGGTAGGCAACGTCACCCGAGCTCTTCTGGATCTTGAGGGGGGAGACAAAATCGGGATAAGGGGCCCCTACGGCAATCATTTTTCTATAGGTTCTCAGAAAACTCTTGGGGTAGCGGGCGGCATAGGGGTAGCTCCCCTCATGCCTCTGGAATTGGACACGCTGGTGATCGGGACCAAAAGCAAAGACGAGATGCCCCTTCGCATTCTGCGAGAGATGGAAAGCAACGAAATAAGGGTAATGCCGATAACGGAGGACGGCTCCTACGGAAAAGAGGGTCTAGCCTCTGGCCTAGGCCTCGAGATCTCGGACGATTTCGATCTGGTAGTGGCCTGTGGCCCAGAAGAACTGCTTTATCACCTTTACCAAAATCTAAATAAAAAAATTCAATTCTCTCTAGAAAGGCTGATGAAGTGCGGGATCGGCCTGTGCGGTAGCTGTGCCATCGACGGGCGTAGGGTGTGCGCTGATGGACCCATATTTACGGATTTAGAGTTGAAGGAATTCGGCAGGTTCAAGAGAAGTGGATCTGGCAAGTTAATACCGTTAAAGGAACGTTTCTAGGATTCTCCGATACGCAAAAGCTCCAGCGCCAGTCTTTCTAGATATCTCCCGTTTTCCAGTCTGTCTATCCACTCGGGAGGTATTCCCTCTATCCCGTAATAAGCTCCTGCAATTGCTCCAGTCATAGCTCCTATCGTATCGGTATCCCCTCCCAGGCTTATAGCATATAGAACAGCATCTGAAAACGATTTTGCAGTTAAAAACGAAAAAACGGCTGCGGGAACGGAGTTGAAGGCCTCTATGCCATTCCCGAGTTTAGTTGTCACTTCCGATCTTTTTTCCCTATCCAGGGTTCGCATGGCCCTCAGCTTCTTTTTGTATGTGGAATTTTCTGCAAACTTCTCAAGCTCATCTAGAAACTCGTCTACATCCAATCTAGAAATTTTTACTGCTAGAGCCACAGCATAGGCTTGAAGAGCTGCCCCCTCCTTGCCCAGCTCATGGCTATGCGTTATCTCGCTCGCGCTGCAGGCTTTTCCCCTTAACTCTTCAGAATCGTGATATAAAAGGCCTACGGGGGCTATTCTCATGGCCGAACCATTTCCATATGACCCACCTGGATATATCCCCCTATCCAGATTCAACAATCCTTCCCCGCGCCTGATGAGCCTGAATATCCTGGGGGGGCCTGGGCCGTATCCCCTGTAGGGTTCTTCCTCGTAATTTTTGACGAAGGTGTGGGCCATGTGCCCTATGTCCAGCCCTTTGCATGCGATTAATGACTCCAGAACCCCGAGTGTCATATGGGTGTCGTCAGTGTACCTTAACACTTGAGATCCTCTCTCTATCTCTTCCATGGCAGGACCGAAGGACCCTTCCCACCTCCTTCCCAGAGAATCGCCTATCCCTACCCCCAGAATACACCCTAAGAATTTGGACTTAAGGGTCATTTTCCCATTTACTGACGTTTCTGCATAACCGATCTATATCCCAAGACCTCGCTCCTTCCCGATCAATCGCCATGATCCTAAACTTAGTTTTCGGTTTTAATCTTTCTCAAAGAAAAGAAGTCGGGCGCAACACAATTCATCAGTTTAGAAAACTATATATATGGGATTTGAATACGTCTCTAAGATGGAGCCCGAACATGTGCATGAGACCCTCAGCAAATATACGCTGGTTGATGGGTATGATATAGTTTTAGATCTGGAAAAGAGCGATACCACTCACCTGTGGGACAGCAGGCGAGAGCGAAAATTCTTGGATTTCTTCAGCTACTTCGCCACCGCCCCTCTAGGTTGCAACCATCCCAAGATGGCGGAGCCCGATTTTCTAAAGAGGTTGGGCGCGTTGGCGGTAAACAACCCATCCAATTCGGATTTCTACACCATCGAGATGGCGGAATTCGTGGAGACCTTTGCCGATCTGGCAAAACCCGACTCGATGAAACACCTCTTCTTCATCGCTGGAGGAGGATTAGCGGTCGAGAACGCGTTGAAAACCGCATTCGACTGGAAGGCCAGAAAAAATATGATGAGAGGGAGCGAGGTGCAGGAAGGGTTAAAGATAATTCACTTCAAGGAGGCGTTCCATGGTAGAACGGGTTATACCATGTCACTGACCAATGTAGGGGACTCCAGAAAGACCAAGTATTTCACGAAGTTCAATTGGCCCAGGATAACCAACCCCAAGATAATTTTCCCGTTAGAGCAGAACCTTCATAAGGTAAAAGAGCTCGAATCGAAAGCCGTCGATGAGATAGAACAGACGATAGATTCATGTGGCGACGAATGCGCCGCTCTGATAATCGAGCCTATCCAGGGGGAAGGGGGCGATAACCATTTCAGGGGAGAATTTCTCCGAACTTTAAGAAAGATATGCGATGAGAACGAGCTCATGTACATCATCGATGAAGTCCAGACCGGGATGGGATTGACCGGTAAACTGTGGTGCTATCAGCATTTTGATCTAGAGCCCGACATAATATGCTTTGGAAAGAAGACGCAGGTGTGCGGGATAATGGCTAGCGAAAGGATCGATGAAATCGAAAACAACGTCTTTCATGAGGCATCGAGATTGAATTCCACCTGGGGCGGGAACTTGATCGATATGGTCAGGGTAAAACGCTACCTGGAAATAATCGAGGAGGAAAAACTCGTGGGTAACGCCGCCAAGATGGGCGATTTGATGCTCAAAAGGCTTCAGGAGCTCGGCGAGAAGTACCAGATGAGCAACATAAGGGGAAGGGGTTTGATGATCGCCTTTGATATGCCCGACAGCGATGCAAGAGCAAAATTATCCAATAAACTGTACGAGTTGGGGTTAGTAGCGCCGACCTGCGGCGAGCGAAGCATAAGATTCCGGCCACCTCTCTGCATCCAAGAGGAAGACATCGACGAGGGGATGGAGATCCTGGAAAAGGCTATGGAGGCCCTATCTTTCTCCCGTTGATCTCCCCTTATTATACTGACAGATCAACCCCTGAGCGCATTTACAAGCTTTTGCAAGGGAACCGCTATTTGGTCCTCTTGAACGTGGGGGGAGTAGCAACTATCGATCTGGACCAGTTTGATTACTTCCATTTTATTGGCTATGGCAACGGCGAGCTTATCGATAGTTCCCGACACCATTTCCTGTGAGATCACCTGCGCTCCCACCAATCTCTTTGTTTTGCGCTCAGCTATGAGTTTGTACCAGGCAGGCTGACCATCGGATACTTGCCGCAGTTTAGGAGTGCTCACCGAAACTGAGGCGATATCCATCTTCCCATGTGTGGCTCTTTCCGTATACCCAACCGAACCCACCTGATAGCTAAATATTTCTGTTACAAAAGGCATGACCGTGCCTTCGTAGGTGATCTCATTGTCTAAAATCGCATTTCTCCCGGATATGTAACCTGTCCGAATCGCGTTGGTGGCAAGCTGAATTCTCCTCCTGGATCTGGAGATAATATCCCAGTTCTCCATACAATCCCCCGCGGCATAGATATCCGGGTCGCTCGTTTGGAGGTATGGGTCAACGGCTATCGCTCCCGTCTCCCCTATTTTCAACCCTGCCTTTCGGGCTAGCTCCACATTCGGTTTCGATCCCGTTCCGAAGAAGATAAAATCCGCCTCTACCTTCCCCTCGGAGAGAATTATGTGTTTCTTTCCATTCACAGTTTCTACTTTAACGATATTGGCGGGTAGAATTAGCTCTATACCATTCTCCACGAGCACCCTCTTTATAGTCTCAGCCATGTCCTCATCGAGATAAGTGCGCATGATGTCCCGCCTGACCAGCATGTAAACTCTGGCATATCTTCTAGCCCTAACGGCAGCGGCCACTTCCAGAGCGAGGAATCCCCCACCTATAATCGCCGCGCTGTTGTACTTAGAAATGGCATCCTCCAGAGCTTTGGCATCTTTTATGTCGGTGCTCAGGACAAATTCATTTTTCCCATTTAGCCCGGAAATGGGGGGGATGATTGGTGCACCACCAAGGGCCAAAATCAATTTGTCGTAATCATGTTTCTTCCCGCCAGCGACAATGCATTTTTCCTCCCTGATAATATCGGTAACCTCAGTGTTCAGGTGGAGATTTATGCCCCTCTTCTCATAAAACGATTTTGTGCGTATGCCTCTATAGAGGTCCTCCCATCTTTCGATGGTTCCATTTAACACTAGAGGCATTTCGCAGGGGGGGCATCCAAGCTCCTCGTTTCTGCTGAATACATCGATCTGTGCGTTAGCATCTAAACGCCTCACTTGAAGAGCTGATATCGCCCCCGCATCCCCGGCGCCGATTATACATACTTTCATAGCAATCCTCCTTGAGCTAGACATATATAGATGTGAATTTTTCATCGCTATAAAAAGTATGCGGATATAGAGAGTGTGCGAATCCATGGCAATCATGAACCTCCTGACAATTTATCGTTATAACCTTGCATCGTTACATTTTTTAACTACAAACTTGCTATCCGGAGGAATGCCATGGAAGAAATCTCCCTGGATGTAGCTATAATCGGAATTGGCACCGCCGGCCGTTTTGCGCTTGGCCCGGTGAGTGAGAAAACCGAAAACTTTCGGATTTTTGAGGGGGGGGGCGAAGGTACGACCTGCGCGCGCATCGGATGCATGCCATCGAAAGCCTTCATTCACGTCGCCGACATGGTGAAATCGACCGATAGTTTTCCAGATATGGGCATCCAAATAGACGATCTGCACGTCGACGGGAAAAAGGCGATGCGGTACGTGCGTGAGAAACGCGACGCCCTCGTGAAAGACACGATCAAAAAATATGACTACGTGCGCGATAAAGTGGTCAACGAATACGCCCAATTCGTCGCGCCGATGACGTTGAAAGCTGGAGGAAATATATATAGATGCAAATCCATAATCATCGCAACCGGTTCAAAGCCAATTATCCCAAGGGGCTGGCATCTCGTGCCGAATAGGATCATAACGACGGACGCTTTTTTCGAGCAGAATTCGATTCCCGATTCCGCGCTAGTCGTCGGTCTTGGATTCATCGGCATTGAAATCGGCCAGGCGTTATCGCGGATGGGGTCAAAAGTCACCGGAGCAGAAATGCTCGATGCCGTCGCTGGACTTCAAGATCCCGAGATTGAAAAAGAGTTACGCGCATTAGTGGGAGAAGAGATCGCGATCAAGATGAAAACGATGGCCTTCCTCGATTCAGTCGGCGATGATGTGGGGGTAACGCTCAGAAACACGGAAACTGGCGAGGAGGAGAAGTGCCGGTTTGATCTCGTGATTCTTGCCACCGGTAGAAAACCGAATCTCCAGTATCTGAAGCTTGAAAATTCCGATTTGGGACTTGATAATCGCGGCGTCCCCGCTCATGATGAGAAGACGCTCCAGTGTAGCGACCAGCGAGTTTTTATCGCCGGCGATGCGAACGGGGTAAAACCTCTACAGCATGAAGGGGCGGACGAGGGGGTAATCGCCGGCAGAAACGCGGTGGCCGATGACGAGCTTGCAAAATTAAAACGTCGCGTACCGCTGCAGATCACCTTTACGGATCCTAATTCATGCTCTGTGGGAAAGCGGTATAATGAACTTGAGCCCGATTCTTTCGTGATCGCGGAGGGGGATTTTCGCCTCCAAGGACGAGCTCATATCATGGACATTTACAAGGGCAAACTGCACGTTTATATAGACAAAAAGACGCGAAAAATCGTCGGCGCGGAGCTGGTGGCCCCTGGAGGAGAACACATCGCGCACCTCATCGGTTCATTCATCGCGGCAGGACTGACCATCGACGAGGCGGTGAGATTGCCCTACTACCATCCAACGCTTGAGGAGGCGCTAGCCAAAGCATTGGGCGAAGCGCTGGGCGAACTAAGATAGCGCTGAGCGCAACGGTTTTTCAACAACCTATGCCGGTACAATCCTTTAGGGTTTATGAGGTCGAAGGAAAGCGCAGAGGGGGGATCATCTTGCATCGTTACTACACGTCCAAAACCACTATCGACCAATTGAGTCTACATAATTTGTAATACGATAAAAAAAGGGGACATGCTAAGTCGATGTACCCCCACCAGCAATCCCATAATCGCGAATCGCGAAGCTGATGGCTCCAATCCAAGGGGTAAACTTAAATAGAGAATTTTAATTGAGAGTGCATGGCAAGGATCTATGCCAGAAAACGCGGCAAATCGGGATCCATTAAGGTCGAGAGAAGCGAGAAACCACCCTGGGTAAAAATGAAGCCGGGAAATGTGGAAGAGCTGGTCAAAGAGTTAGCCGATGCTGGGCACTCAGGAAGCATGATAGGAATGATCCTCAGGGACAAGTACGGCATACCCTCGGTAAAGTCGGTTACGGGTAAGAAGATATCTCGGATCCTGGAGCTAGAACTGCCGGAGGATCTTCTCCACCTGATCGCCAAGGCAAAAAACCTGAAAGGTCACCTCGCCAGCAACCCGAAGGATGAATACAACAGAAGGCAACTTCAGCTCGCTGAATCTAAGATAAGGAGGCTGGCCAAGTATTATAAAAGAGAGGGAACCCTCCCAGAAGATTGGAAATATAGATCGGATATGATTTTGGAGTGATGGGAATAGTAGAAGATCTGGCAGAGGCGGGGGATTTTTTAAATAGAGCCAACCTGGGCATAGTTTCACACAACGACAGCGACGGCATAGCAAGCGCTGCTATGGTCTCATTGGCTTGTAAAGACGGATTTCAAACAAGAATATTTGAAAGATTCGACCTTAATGGGGTAAGAGCATTGGCAGAAGGGAGAGAGGCCTTAATCATACTGGATATGGGAAGCGATAGAGTGGAGGAGCTCTCAAAGATCGGGAAGCCCATCCTGGTGTTGGATCATCACCCTCCGTCACAAAAGGTCGATAAGGAGGTAAACATCATAAATCCACACTTCTACGGATTGGATGGCGCGTTCGAGTGCTGCGCAAGCACCCTTGCTTACTACTTGACGGAGGGGAAAAACCAGAACAAGAAAAACCTGGTGATTGCCCTGGCTGGCATAATAGGAGATATGCAACACCTGGAGGTTAAAGGATTAAATACTCATATCTTCGAGCGGGCGGATGAAGAGCTGAAATGGGAGAAGCGCTCAATCCTTAACGGCGAAGATCTGAGAGATGCGCTGATCAACTCCGTAGAACCTTTTATAAATGGCGTCTCTGGGAACAGGGAAGGGGTGGAAAAATTTCTCAAGGGCGTAGGTCTGGATGGTGATGAAAAGATGGAGGAGCTTAGCGAGAAGGAGATGGAAAAATTGAACTCGGCTCTTGTGATTGTTATGCTGAAGGAAAATGCTAGGCCAGAGATGGTGAAGAGGATAGTGGCAAAAAGGTACAGGTGCGGGGTTGGAGGTATAGAGTTCGTTGATGAGCTCTCGAGGATCTTGAACGGTTGTGGAAAGCTCGGGAGAGGAGGTCTGGCCGCAGCTGCTTTATTGGATGAGAATCGCGTAGAGGAAGCTAGTAGAATCGCAAAGAGGAGGGACTCAGACATATTAAAGGAACTGAATTGCCTGGAATTAAAGAATCTGGGAGGGATAAGGTACTTCTGGTCCAATTATGGTAGCGAACTGGCCACGATCATAGTAAACTATCTCTCCTCTGACAGACCGGTCTTCGGGCTCTCGAAGAAAAACGACGTGGTGAAAATCTCGGCCCGTGGTTCAAAAGAGTTGGTGAGAAAGGGTTTGAACCTCTCAAAGATCATGGCGGCCACTAAAGGATTGAAAGGCGGCGGGGGAGGGCATAGCGTCGCAGCTGGGGGGCGGGTTCCGGTCGGTGAGGAGGAGGGTTTCCTGAGACTGGCAGATGAATTGGTTAGAGAGCAGATCGGCTGAGCTTGAGGGGGTAATATCGCTGAGGGGCGAGGGCGCTGATCTCCTCTTCGAAGCGATAAGAGTGGATGATGATGAGTTCATCACCACCTGCATGGAAAAGGGAACGGTAAAGATAATCATGAGGGGAAGACCCCGAAGCCTAAGGAGGGCATTCGACGATCTCATCAGATGTTTAATGGTGGCTGAAAAGACGCTCAGGATAGTCTCTCGGAGATAAGCCCTTTTAAGCCGTTTAAACCGTAACCATATTTTGCTGAGATAAATGCAGAAGGGTTTTCAAAACCTCCAGGCTTATCTCCACCAGGCTTATCCGACTTGTTCAACACGTTGATAATTGGCACATCTCCCGCGCCTATCTCCTTTAAGGTGGTCCTGCAGATCCTCGCTTTCTCGACCGCCTCGTCCTCACTGATATCGCACACGAGCAAGATGAGATCAGAATTTCTTATGCTTGAGAGCGTGGCTCTGAATGCGGATATAAAGGAATGGGGGAGATCTTCGATGAAGCCTATGGTGTCGGTTATCAAAACCTTCCTCCCACCAAGAAAGGTGGGCCCTATCTTGGATTGGAGGGTGGTAAATGGGGCGTCGCTGGTGATTTGAGAGCCGCTGGTCAATCGATTGAAGAGCGTACTCTTTCCGCTGTTTGTATAGCCAGCTAGCGATACGACCCTCAGTCCGAACTCGGATTTTCTCTTTAGATCCCTCTCCTCGACCCTCCTATCCATCTCTTTGAGTTTCTTCTCTATGTTCTTTATCCTCTTCCTGATTCCAGCCATCGAGGAGTTTATTATGAACTCCCCAGCGCCACCATAACCTGGATGCTCGGCTTTTACCCTTCTCCCCAGGGCGCGCTTTATGAATGGCAAATTTCTCTTGACCCTCACGAGTTCCACTTGAAGTTTGGCCTCTACCGAGAAGGTGTGCTGATCGAAGACGTTCAGTATCAGGTCAACCCTGTCTATCACATCGCACCCAGTGAGCTGCTCAAGGGCAACCACCTGGCTTGGGGACAGATGGTTGTTGAAGACCACTATATCCACATCGAGCTCATCCGCTAAGGACGCGACCTCTCTTGCCTTACCGGATCCTATCAGGTATTTAGGCTTGGGATAGCCATCCTGGGTCACTTCTCCTACTAACTCATATCCGAGGGAAGTCGACAGAGCTCTTACGTCTCCAAGATCCTTTTTCCCCAACGAAACGAGCAAAGCCCTCATTTCAACAGTCTCCTAACCCTTTCACCGATAAAGGGATCGGACACGAAGAGGACGAGGGATCCCTCATCCCTTCTTATCCTCTCGGCCATATAAGATATTCTCTCACTCATTAGATTGTTGTAACCCCTCGCGTTAGATAGTGCCTCGTTCCACCTCAACGAAAATTCGTGCGGATCTGGCTCATTGAATTTTTTAGCCCTCATCCATCTGAGTTGAAGAGCTCTCATAAAGAGCTCTCTGGCGGTAACATCTCTATAGAAAGCTTCCAGATAACCATCATCGTCGAGGTCGATAGCCTTGACGGGGATGCCCTTGCTTCGGGCGACCTCAATGAGCTTTGTGAGATGGGGAGATGGCTGGCTCACCTCACCATATCTAGAGAGCTTCTTGATATAAGATAGATCAACATAAGAGAGTTCCACGGGGATCTGGTCCTTTTCGTGCTGATACAAAAATTCGAGATCTTCCTCCCCTATATCGAGGAGAATAGCCTCCGGTTCGATCTCTTCGATGGCCCTGCTGACCTTCTCCTCCTCCTCGACGAGGTTCCAGACGATCTCCAGGAAGGCGACCTTTTTTTCTTCCAGTTCGAAAAGAGCGCTCAGCATTTAGATAAAATCTATCCCCAGATCCTTCGTCTCAATTGATAAGGGTCCCAGCAACTGAGGCGATTTTACCCCTGTGATCACGATAAGGGCCCTCAACGCGGATCTCAAGGAGTCATCCGTCGACGTCCCCCATATTATTTTAGCGTTATCACTGATCCTCCTCGAGACCTCCTCCACGACCTTTTCAGCCTCCTGCAGCGTCATATCGTTGCCCCCTATAATGTTGATCAGCGCGGAATTCCCACTGCTCGTATCTACGCTCAGAAGAGGCGATTCCAGAGCCGCCTTTATGGCCTCTTCGGCCCTGTCCGCACCCTCTGACTCCCCCAGTCCTATCAAAGCTACGTCTCCGGAGAGCATCACGGTCTTCAAATCGGCAAAATCCAGATTTATGATGCCTGGCCGAGTTATAAGTTCAGCTATCCCCTTCACCCCCCTCAAAAGCACTTCGTCGGCCACCCTAAACGCCCTGGTTAGCGGGAGATCCGGGACGACCTCCAGAAGCTTATCGTTTGGAACCACTATTGTCGTGTTCGCCCCTCTTCGAAGCTTCGCCAAACCCATCATGGCATTTTTCTGCCTCGGCAAGCCCTCAGCCTTAAATGGGAGGGTAGATACCCCTATGGTAAGTGCGCCGATCTCCTGGGCGATACTCGCTATCACCGGCGCGCCACCAGTCCCTGTTCCCCCACCTAATCCACACGTGATAAAGACCATGTCCGCTCCCTCAAGAGCGGCCCTGACCTCCTCCTCAGATTCCTTAGCGGCCTCTTCACCTAACTCGGGGATCGATCCCGCGCCCAGGCCCTTGGTCACGTTCTTGCCTATCAAGATCTTTCTAGGGGCTCTAGTATGGAGAAGATGCTGAGCATCGGTATTGATTGCTATAAGTTCCACTTCTTCTATCCCCTCATCGTTCATTCTCGATATCGAGTTGCAACCCGCCCCCCCAACCCCAACGACTTTTATGGTGGTCTTTATACTCTTTAGCACCTCATCTATATCGCTTTCTACTAGTACCCCATTTCCCATGATCCCCAACGCTCCTCCGAAGCCTTCCATCGTTTTATAGATGTTCTCCACAGTATTAAGCTTTTCATTCACAGCACTATCGATTCCACAGCCTAATCTTCTCGTGATTTTTATTAAACTGTCCTCTTCCTAAAGAGATTTTTGCTCCAGATCTACATCTTGGGGCCCATAATATCCATAGCGGCTTGTTGGCCGATCTGCCTCTTCATCAAATCTATGATGCGCTTCATTTCTTCTGTGCCCTTTGCCGTAAAGGCCGCCTTCTCGAAGGTGGGCTTAAAAGGCTCATCTATGAGGCCCATTAGGTACCCGATGGCGGTTTGCAGTTTTATCGTTTTTTCTCTCTGATTCACCTCTTCCTCTATCTCCGCTAGCATCTGATCTATGATTCCGACTTCTCTCTCAGGACTCATGGAGGGTAAGAGATCATATGATATTAAAGCATTTCTCTCTTTTAATCATGCTCTAGTTCAACGTGCTCTAGTTCGATCGTCCTCCCAACACCGCATGTCACACAACTCTTAGGGAACAGCTTCTTTATTTCTCGTTTATGCACGGTGCAATGGCATGGACAGATGAGCTTCAAATCCCACTCTCGGAGCAGTTCATATTCGTTAAAGCCCTCGAGCCCTCCGACGACCCCATAGATGCTGCCAAATCTCGAGGCTATTCTCAGTATCCTCGCAAGACCTGGATGGGCACATCCTGTTATCACGATGGAGTTTCCCCCGTTTTCTACTACCAGGGACTGCTCTTTTATGAACGTGCCAAGGGGACCGGTAGTGTGAACACCATCAGCGATCTCCGATATGCCTGTTATCTCTTTGATTTTATCGTGCCACGTCGGCATCCCGATAGTGAACAGCTCCGCCTCACTACAAACCCTCAAGATATCCGGAAGACCGCCAATGTGGTCCATGTGGTTATGGGAGATCACGATCTTGTCAAAACGCGGTTTTATCCCGAGGACGTTCATGTTGCGTAACAATATCCTGCCAATGCCTCCAGTATCGAAGAGTATGCGATGGTTGCCCTTTTCGATCAAACACGAAAATCCATGATCTGTCATTAGATCCGGCGCATATGCCTCATCATCGTATAGTATCGTGATCTTCATCTTATCACTTAATACTTATTGACTATTATTTTAATTTTTACTTCTCATGAGGCATTTTTCATCTCTCTTTGCTCTCAAAGGCCTTCTTATAATACCCAGAATAAATCGCTCCCAATGGGTTATGTGCAAGTACCCTATCTTTCACGGCCAGCGTCGTTACAGGTGCTTTAGAATAGTTTGTAAATAGAGCATCATGACCGATGCACAACCCCAAAATGATGTTCAAATCCGTTTTTGCTTCGTTTAGGATCATCGCCTGGGCAATCGGATTGCAGGTCGCCTCTGCCCCCTCTTCATGAAGGCGTTCTAGTCCAAACTCAGACTTATCGATACCACAAACTTTGCAGCATACTGAGTGGACCTCGAAATCCCTTGACAGTATCCTATGAATTATCTCGACTTCGTCTTCTAACCCGATACAAAATGCTACGCCCAAGCGTTTGTATCCCATCTCCTCAGCATACAAAATTAGCTCCTCTAGCCTATTTTTTTCCATATAGTACTTTGATTCGATGTGGGCCGATACCCTCATCGACTTCAGCTCCTCTTCGCATGCCTTCTTTGCCTGCTCTCTTATATTCGTGCAGTCCTTCCCTTCATAGCACTTTTTGTCTTTACACAGTGCGCACTCCATTTTCCCAGCTCCTTCACGTTCCCCCATAACCTTTTTATTTCCTCTGCCGCCCCTCCATCTGAAAATTCCACAACTGGCTTCTCGGCAACCATCGCTTTCGTTACGACCGGGTCAAACGAAATTTTCCCAGCTACGTCTATCCCGTTCTTTTGACAATATCCTTCTATTTTTCCCGTATTCACTTCATTCAGGTCATATTTATTTATGCAGACTATTGAGAGAAGGCCAAAATGCTCAGTTACTCCCAGGATTCTCTCGAGGTCGTGAATGCCCGAGACAGTTGGCTCAGTAACGATAAGAGCTAGATCGACCCCGCTCAACGATGCTATCACTGCGCACCCTATTCCAGGGGGGCCGTCTATTATGATATGTTCTTTACCGTATCTTTCCGCAAGAGCCTTGGCGTTCTCTCTGACCAGAGTAACCAGCTTTCCCGAGGCCTCCTCCGCGATATTCAGCTTTGCGTGCGCCATTGGCCCATACCCCGTTTCTGACAAATAAGCATACCCAGATAATCTGTCCTGCAGAGTGACTGCCCCCTCTGGGCATGAGGTTTCACACACCCCACACCCCTCGCACAGGATCGGGCTAACTTCGAGATTTTCCAGATCGATAGCGCTGAACCTGCACCTCTCCTCGCATATCCCGCACCGGGTGCATCTATTCTCGTCTATGAAAGCGGATTTTGAGCCCTTAAACTCCATCTTTTCCTTTATCTCCGGTTTCAATATGAGATGAAGGTCTGGGGCATCGACGTCACAATCCGCTATTACCGCGTTATCGGCCAAACTGGCGAAAGAGGCGACGATCGAAGTTTTGCCCGTGCCCCCCTTCCCGCTGACGATGCATAGCTGTTTCATCTAACCATCACCACGTCCTCGACTGCACCGCTAAACTCGCGAGTGCCTCCACCCTGGGAAACGATCTCCAACGCTTTTTTCCGTTTAACCATGACCCCAGCTAGCAGATCCGCCCCGCGTTCCAAAAGAGTGGGGCTTAGAGGGGTGGTGGGCCCAATCACGAGAGTGTAGCCCTCGCTAATCTCGAGCAGCCTCTCGAGAGTTTTGTTCACGAATGTGCTTCCCGATATGATCACCAGATCGCACCTGGGCAATAGAGTTTCAACGGCGGTATCTGGCAGAGCACCCGCCACTGGTTTTCTCTCGAAGAGGTAAACGTTTCCCCTGCGCTTCAGTTCCCCCACAAACGGGAAGAGGCCTACGACGCCTATTTTCTCGTAATCCTCCGAGATCTTCAGGATGTGAGCGAATATCTCCCTCTTCGTCAATTTCCCCGGTTTTAAAGACGCGTTTATGCTAGCGCATCCTATCGATGCTTCAGTGAAATCCCACGATCTGGCCAACTCTATCGTCGGTTTGCCCAACAGGGTTCCTGCGTTCCTGAGAGGTGGCGAGAACTGGGAGCAAAAATTGTAGGCTAGCCCTATTTTTCCGTTAATCTTTACAGCGGTATACTTCAATCCCACCCTCACATCTTCGGCGGGTTTTGGTTCAATGGAATCTATTATTTCGTCTATTAACCCAAATCTATGCATTTTGCGCACTTTCCCTTATAACTCCAAAAAGATCCGAAAAATTACGCTTCCATTCCGTCATCTGAGTCGCGAACAGCACACCGCTTGAATAGAGTTCCGCTATCTTCCTATCAAACGGGATCTCGAGCAAAATTTCAATTTTTTCCTTTTTACAGTACTCGTAAACCTTCTCATCCCCAATCCCTTTTTTATTCACGACTACTCCAGATGGGATCTTCAGCTCTCTTAAGGTCTCTATAGCCAGCTTGAGATCGTATAGGCCAAAAGGCGTGGGTTCAGTCACCAAAACGCAGTAGTCACTTCCATAAACGGAATTTATGACCGGGCATGAAGTGCCCGGGGGCGAGTCGATTATGACCGTTTTTTCCCCGTTGATCTCGTCCTTTACGGCCCTTATTACCGGCACGGCCAACGGCTCTCCCACGTAGAGTTCCCCCCAAGCGAACTCTATCTCTCCAACCATGGCGCTGTTAACAACGCCTATCTGCCTGTCCTCTTCAACGATCGCATTTCTTGGGCATACTATCGAGCATCCGCCACAACCGTGGCACAGTTCCGGGAAGGTGAGAACATTTCCAGGTATCCTATTTTTGGGATTGGGTTTGACCACGAAGAGCGCATTGAACTCGCAAAATTCCGAGCATTTTCCGCAATAGTCGCATTTTTTGTCTATCTTGGGTACCTTGAGATTCACCGGTTTGGTTTCTCTCACCTCGGGATCGAGGAAAAGGTGATCGTTCGGATTTTCCACATCGCAATCCAGTAACTGGACATTCTCCAGAGAGCAAGCGAGATTCACGGCGACCGTAGTTTTGCCCGTGCCCCCCTTTCCTGACGCTATAGAGATTATCATCCACTCAATAAAACATGGCCTGTAGATCTATGCGCTGTCTCAATGTCTATGTTCCTTACAAGCGTTTTCGTTGGTGGCCTCTTGGAGCATGCCCTTCTGAAACGCTTTTATGATTTCATTAACGGTTCCCGAGGCACCAACGTAAACCTCGATGCCGCTGTGCTCGAACATGGTAATAGCTCTTGGTCCCAGACCCGAGCAGACCAACACATCTGCACCCGTATTCGCCAACAGCTCGGGCGGATGACCTGCACCACCGAAATGTTCGCTCTCGTTTCTGAGCACCCTCACCTCGTTAGTCGCCATGTCTATGATGGTGAAGGTGGGGGCCCTGCCGAAGTGTGCGCTAACCATCTCATCCAACCCTCTATCGCCCATGGTGGGCACGCATATCTTCATTCTTTAACCTCCTTCTTATATGGTATCAAACAAAGGAGTTTTAACATTTTCTCACCAGGGTTTCTGTACTGGTGTTTCTCCATCGGTTCTACCAACAGAACATCGCCCGGTTTGAATTTTGTCTCTCCTTCCCTGGTTTTAAGGGTGCCTTCCCCTTCTAAGATAAAGTTCTCATGCTCCCAATCGTGCTGGTGCCAGGGAGTATGGCCTCCTGGCTCAATCTCGACCAATCGCATCGCGAAGTTTTCAGCTCCATCTTTGTCTGTTAGAAGCCACCTCATCTTGGCTTTGACGCAGCCTTCGGCCTCTTCCGCCTTTACATCTTTATAGTATATTTGCTTCATTTTCGCCTCCAATATCATCCTTTTTATCGCTTATCCCTTCGATCTATAATATCCTATCGCCACTTTCAGCGTGTTAGCCGCCAGAACAGAACAGTGCTCGCTCTCTTTTGGTAACCCTCCCAAGATGGAGAGGACGTCTTTACCGTCCACTCTGGATGCTTCGTCAACACTTTTGCCCTTTACCATCTCCGTGATCACGCTTCCACACGCCGTGCTTGAGCCACAACCGTCAGTTAAAAACTTGCAATCTACGATCCTGTCGCCTTGGACTTTAAGGTGTATCTGCATCGTGTCTCCACATGACCCGGTAACCCTACTAATTCCGTTAGCACTCTCTATCTCGCCCACGTTTTTAGGGTTGTACGCCTCTTCCAAGGTCCTCTCCGTGTATATCTCTCTAGCATCCTCCAGAATTCCCCTTTCTAGCTCCCTAGCTATCCTATCAAATCTTTCTTTATCCATTACATTCCTCTTAACTGCTCGCTTGAACCATCTCTCCTGGGATCGATAGGGTATATCCCGGGGTTAACCCCAGGTTACACCCCCAGTTCTTCCAGTCTCTTCTTTATCTGATCTAACTGTTGCTCGAGCATCTTAGCCTGGCTCTCGAGCATTTGTACCTCCTGTTCCCCTGTCATCTGCATTTCAGGCATTACAGGTGCAACCGGTGCCATCGGAGCCTGTTGCTGCAGATATGACTGGAACTGTGGCACCTGACCAGTCTGCATCAGGTACTGCGCCGCTGGCGGCAATCCAGTCGGCGATCTCCCGACCCAGCCTGGGGAGAAGCCAAAGCGCATCCAGCCAGGCGTTCCAGTTAGATAGTACATATACCTATGTCTATTTCCGGCCATTTTTTATCACCTCCTTACGGCCTCATCATTCTCGTTCCGCATTTGGGGCATGTCTGCTGATTGCACGGGGTGCCCCGTTGATGAGCTGCCTTATACCCACAATTTGGGCAAACGCATTCTCCCCCCGGGCCTAGCCCTTTTCTTCCCGCCATGCTCTTACCACCACCTTCCTCGGCCACGCCAGGACCTTCTTCCAGACCATCCGGGCCTATGGGAGACGAATGGAAAGAGATAGGGCGTTCCATAATACCCCATAGGGTGCATCAGGCTATAGGGGTAATAGCCTCTACCCCAAAATCCAAGAGCGAATCCTGGGGCGAGATATCCCGCACAATATCCTGCTGCTCGACCTGTCATTGGCCCCATTCCCATCGGGCCAGTCCCATTACCTGCTGGCATTTTTTATCACCTCCTATCCACATCATGTATGATGCTCTTTACCCACTCCAATTTCTCTTCTAACATCGCTATTTTGTTCTTTAATGCCCATACTCTTTGAGCCGAAATCTGATCCACTTCTCTTTGCTGGATTATAATCGCTCCCTGTGGGCATACCTTTGCACAGGCCCCGCAGCCAATGCATAAGTTCTCGTTTATTACCGCTGCCATTCCTCTACTTATTCCTGTTGACATTTCTATGTCACCTATATTTTATCTCTTATCCCTATTTTTCAGGTTTTCGATCTTATTCTTCATGTCTTTCAACTCTTCTTCCAGTTCTATCATTCTATTCATAAGCTGTTCAAGTTCGTCTCCCGTTACGGGCGGCGCCTGAGGTGGCTGGATTGGTTGGATTATTTCCATTCCACCTCCTCTTCCCATTCCACCTCCTCTTCCCATTCCACCTCCTCTTCCCCCCCCCATACCCATGCCCTTGCCTGTTCCCATCCCTCCCATACTCATACCTTTACCTGTTCCCATTCCTCCCATGCCCCCCGCTCCACTATCTTTGCCCAACTTCCCGGTCTTGTACATCCCGACTCCTTCTTTGACCGTGCCAGAAGCTCCACTCAATATCTCTATCCCGGCGGAAGAGAGCACCTGATAGGCGTTTGGGCCGACGCTCCCGGTTATAACCGTGTTCACCTTCCTGTTCACCATGCCCTGAGCTGCCTGTATTCCAGCACCCTTCGCAGCGCCAGCGGCCTGGTTCATCACGCTCTCATAATCCATCGTATCGGGATCTACAATTATGTGGTAGGCGCACCTACCAAACCTCGGATCCATTTGAGCATCCAGGCCAGGCCCCGTCGATGATACAGCAACCTTCATCTCCCATCACCTCCTAAGACGCTCTCCAACCTTTCCGCGATCTCTTCAA